>NZ_JBFXIO010000104.1:0-12703 GCF_050175855.1 Piscinibacter sp. | reverse complement strand
AGTGCGGCTACCCGCTGTGCAAGGGCAACGTGATGGCCTCCAATCCGGAGTGCTGCATCACGCCGGCCGAGTGGAGCCAGCGTTTCGAGCTGGATGGAGCATGGCGCGCCCGAAGACCTGCTCAACGCCAGCATCTACTTCGACCTGCGGCCGCTGGCCGGCAACTCGGCGCTGGCCGAGCCGCTGCGCGGGCTGCTCGCCGAGCGGGCGCCGCAGCTGCCGCGCTTCATGAAGCAGCTCGCGATGAATGCGCTGGAGCACCGCGCGCCGCTGAACTGGCGTGGCGGCATCGACACGCGCAGCGTCGACGGCTGCGCCAGCATCGACCTCAAGCTGCAGGGCACGGCGATCTTCGTCGACGTGGCGCGGCTGTATGCGCTGGCCCACGGTTCCTCGGCCACTGGCACGCGCGCGCGCCTGGAGGCCGCCGCGCAGGCCCTGGGCGTCGGTGCGCGCGAAGGCGAGGCCTGGGTGGCGGCCTTCGAGTTCCTGCAGCTGCTGCGCCTGCAGGTGCAGCTCGATCCGGGCCGGCCGCCGTCGCTGCCGGCGACCCACGGCAACGCCAACCTCGTCGACGTGGGCGCGCTCAACGACATCGACCGCCGCATGCTCAAGGAGAGCCTGCGCGCGGCGCGCACGCTGCAGCAGCGGCTCGAGCTGGACTACGCGCGGTGATCGGCTGGTTCTCGCGCCGCACCGCCCGGGCCGACGACGACGGCCGCTGGGTGGTGCTCGACGTCGAATCCAGCGGGCTGGACCCGAAGCGCGATCGTCTGCTGGCGATCGCCGCCATCGCCCTGCGGCGCGAGGCCGAGGGGGGGCCGCGCGTGGTGCTGGCCGACAGCTTCGAGGTGGTGCTGCGCCAGCCGGAGGTCGCCGTCGACAAGGCCAACATCCTGGTGCACGGCATCGGCGTCGGGGCGCAGCGCCAGGGCGTGGAGCCGGCGCAGGCGCTGGAGGCTTTCGAGCGCTGGGCGGGCGCGGCGCCGCTGTTCGGCTTTCACGTCGCGTTCGACGAGGCGCTCATCCAGCGGGCGATGCGCGCGGCGCTCGGCCGCAGCCTGCCCAACGCCTGGATCGACGTGGCCGACGTGGCGCAGGTGGTGCGCCCCGACGTGCCTGGGCGCTCGCTGGACGAGTGGATGGAGGCGCTGGGCATCCGCTGCGCCGTGCGTCACCAGGCTGCCGCGGACACCCTGGCCACGGCCGAACTGCTGCTGGGGCTGTGGCCCCAGGTGGTGGCGCAGAAGCAGGGAGACGACTGGCGCGCGCTGTCCCGGCTGGCGGCGCAGCGCCGCTGGCTACCTCGCTGATGGAGCCCCCGGCCGCGGCGTACCGCGGCCACCCCCCGAGGGGGTTCGCCGGCCGCTTGGGAGCGGCCCGGCGCTGGCCGGCGAAGCCCTACAGCCCGATGAGGAACTTGGCGGTGAACTGTGCCGCCGCGCCGCCGCCGCGGGCGTTGGCGATGTAGGCCACGGCGCGCTCGAGCGCGGCGCGCAGCGCCAGCTCGTCGTTGGCGCGCTCGATCTTCAGGGCGAGCATCTCGGCTTCGGGGCCGAGCAGGTCGTTGATGGCGCGCACGGCCTCGCGGCGCGTGGTGGCCAGGTCGAGCACGGCGGTGCCGCCGGGCTGCGTGTACGGCCCCGGCACCGACACCGGACCGGGCACCGAGGCGGGCCCGGACACGGAGGCCGGGCCGGCGTCGCGCGGCGGTTTCGACGAAGTGCTGGCGACAGCCTCGATCAGCCCCTGCTCGAGCAGCGCCTGCAGGGTCTCGTCGGCCTGCTGCACCAGCTTGGACAGGTCGTTCTCGGAGCGCTTTCCGTCGACGAGGATCAGGGCTGAGCGCAGCCGCGGCGAGAGCTTGCGGGCTCGCGTCTCGATCTCGTTGAGACCGTCGGGGGTCTTTGCGTAGATGGTGGCCATAGGCAGGGCGATGGTACCGAAAGCTGACCGATCGCTGACAAGAGTTAGCGGACGGACATCACACTTCCGGTCCACGTGATAAAGATCATGAGTGAGCTACGTACTCATATGTGACCAACATCAGAGATCGATCCGCCACTCGTCGCCGCAATGCCGGCACTTCACCCGCAAGTTCATGACCGTGCCCGCGTGCTCGCCGACCAATTCGAAACGGCCGTAGGTGCCGCACGAAGGGCAGTCGGCCTGATTGGCGACGTACTCGGCATGGTTGAGCAGGTAGAGGTAGCGGCGCAGCGCGAACAGGCCGATGGCGCCGCTGGCGATCGCCGCGGCCACGACCTGCAGCTGGTCGAGGACCGGGGCGCGCACCGTGTAGGCCTCGGCGGAGCCGAGCAGGCCCAGACAGGCCAGCAGCAGCAGCACGAGATTGGCGTGGCTCTGCAGCAGTTCGCGCTCGTACCACTTGCGGAATCCCAGGCGCCGGATCGTCTTGACTGCATTCATCGGTGCCTCCCCCTACTGCCCATTGCCGCATCATCTTCTCACGCGGCGCTCAGCGCAGGAAGTCCTCCAGCCGCCGCGCCAGTGCCTCGGGCTGGTCGTGGTGGAGCATGTGGCCGGCCGGTGAGAGCAGGTGGCGCTCCACCTGCGGCACCGCAGCCAGCCGAGCTTCGAACTCGCTGCGTGGATAGCGGTGGCCCCACCACTTCTCGACGTCGGTGCGGTCGCCCTCCACCCACAGCATGGGCGCGGCGATCTGCCGCCAGCAGGCCAGCACCTCCTCGACGCGGTACAGCAGCGGGTTGACGCGCTTGTGCGCCGGGTCGCCGAGGATCTGCCAGGTGCCGTCGTCGGCCTGCTGGGCCCAGTGCGGTGCCAGCCAGGCGGCCTTGTCCTCGGGCAGCAGCGGGTTGGTCTTGCGCAATCGCGCGGCCACGTTGGCCAGGCTGTCGTAGGGGCGCAGTTGCGCCGGCTCCTGCAGTTCGTCGAGCCATTGCCGGTAGCGCTTGGGGGCCTGCTCGGGCACGGTGGCCGGCATGCCGAAGCCTTCCAGGCTGATCAGCCGGCGGATGCGCTCCGGGCGCACGCCGGCATAGAGCATCACCACGTTGCCGCCCATGCTGTGGCCGAGCAGGTCGACCGGGCGCCCGGCCAGGCCGAGCGCGGGGTGGGCGAGCAGGGCGTCGAGGTCGCCGAGGTAGTCGGGGAACCAGTAGCTGTCGCTGCCGGAGGATTCGGACAGGCCGAAGCCGCGCCAGTCGGCGGCGACCACGTAGCGCTCGTCGTCCAGCGCGTCGACCATGAACTGGAACGAAGCCGCCACGTCCATCCAGCCGTGCAGCAGCACCAGTGGCGCGCGCTCGGGGGTGGCCATCGACGGGTCGCCCCAGGTCAGCAGGTGGTAGCGCAGGCCGCGCAGGGTGAGGAACTGGCTGCGCGCGGCGCGGCGCGGGGTGTAGACGGGAGCGGTCATGCGCTGCACTGTAGGCGCAGTCGGCGCGAGCCGCTGTCGATGCCGCGACAATCGATCCCATGACTTCCGCCACCGACTTCGTCTTGCGCGCCGCCGAACCGCGCGACGTTCCCGCCATCGTCGGCCTGATCCGCGAACTGGCCGAGTTCGAGAAGCTGAGCCACCTGGTGCAGGTCACGCCCGAGACGCTGCACCCGCACCTGTTTGGAGACAAGCCGGTGGTCGAGGCGCTGGTGGCCGAGGCCGGCGGGGCGGTGGTGGCCTTCGCGCTGTTCTTCACCAACTTCTCCACCTTCCTGTCGCGGCCGGGCCTGTATCTCGAAGACCTGTACGTGCAGCCGGCGCTGCGCGGCAGCGGCATCGGCCAGGCGCTGCTTGCGCGGCTGGGGTCCATCGCGGTGGACCGTGGCTATGGCCGCTTCGAGTGGAGCGTGCTCGACTGGAATCAGAACGCGATCCGCTTCTACGAGAAGATGGGCGCGAGCGTGCTGCCCGACTGGCGCATCTGCCGCATCACCGGCGATGCGCTGAAGCGCTTCGGGGCTTGACCCGATGCGGCGCCCGCCCGTGCCGCCTAGCCTCGCCGCCATGGATCACTACGCCGCCTTGCACGCCGGCTTCCGCTGGCAGGTGCCCGAACACTTCAACATCGCCGAGGTCTGCGCCGCGCGCTGGGCACGCGAGCGGCCCGAGGCGGTGGCGATCCGCTACGAACACGAAGACGGCCGCGCCGCGCGCTTCACCTATGGCGACCTGCAGGCCAACGCCAACCGCCTGTCGAATGCCCTGAAGCGCCTGGGCGTGCAGCGCGGCGACCGGGTGGCAATCGTGATGCCGCAGCGTTTCGAAACGGCGGTGGCGAACATCGCCGTGGCGCAACTCGGCGCGGTGGCCATGCCGCTGTCGATGCTGTTCGGCCCCGATGCACTCGAGTACCGGCTGCAGCACAGCGAGGCGGTGGCGGCGATCGTCGACGAGAGCGCGATCGCCAACCTGCGCGCCGCGCGGCCGCAGTGCCCGGCGCTGCGCCGCGTGATCGCCGCGGGCGATGCCGCCGGCCAGGGCGACATCGACTGGAGCGCCGCACTCGAGGCCGAGCGTGCCGAGTTCACCGCCGTGAAGACGAAGGCCGACGAGGCGGCGGTGCTCATCTACACCAGCGGCACCACCGGCCCGCCCAAGGGCGCGCTGATCCCGCACCGTGCGCTGATCGGCAACCTCACCGGCTTCGTGTGCAGCCAGAACTGGTATCCGCACGTGGCGCCGGAAGGCGCCACCCGCGTGGCCCCTGATGCGGTGTTCTGGTCTCCCGCCGACTGGGCCTGGACCGGCGGGCTGATGGATGCCCTGCTGCCCACGCTGTACTTCGGCGGCCAGATCGTCGCCTTCCAGGGCCGCTTCGGCGCCGAGCGCGCGCTCGATCTGATGGCGCGCCACGGCGTGACGCACACCTTCCTCTTCCCGACCGCGCTGAAGGCGATGATGAAGGCCGTGCCGGCCCCGCGCGAACGCCACGCGCTGAAGCTGCGCGCCATCATGAGCGCCGGCGAGGCGGTGGGCGACGCGGTGTTCGCGTGGTGCCGCGACGCGCTGGGCGTGGTCGTCAACGAGATGTTCGGCCAGACCGAGATCAACTACATCGTCGGCAACTGCGGCCGCTTCGTCGACGCGCGCGGTCGAGAGCATCCGGGCTGGCCGGCCCGCCCCGGCAGCATGGGCCGCGCCTATCCCGGCCACCGCATCGCGGTGATCGACGACGCCGGCCGCGAGTGCCCGCGCGGCACGCCGGGCGACGTGGCGGTGCACCGGCTCGACGTGCACGGCCACCCCGACCCGGTGTTCTTCCTCGGCTACTGGAAGAACGACGAGGCCACGCGCGCCAAGTTCACCGGCGACCTGGCGAACTCCTGGTGCCGCACCGGCGACACCGCCGTGATGGACGCCGACGGCTACCTCTGGTACCAGGGCCGCAGCGACGACGTGTTCAAGGCCGCGGGCTATCGGATCGGGCCGAGCGAGGTGGAGAACTGCCTCGTCAAGCATCCCGCGGTGGCGAACGCGGCCGTGGTGCCGAAACCGGACAGGGAACGCGGCGCGGTGGTCAAGGCCTACGTGGTGCTCGCGGCGGGCTTCGAGCCGGGCGACGCGCTGATCGAGGAACTCCAGCGCCACGTGCGCGGCAAGCTCGCACCCTACGAGTACCCGAAGGAGATCGAGTTCATCGCCGCGCTGCCGATGACCACCACGGGCAAGGTGCAGCGCAAGGTGCTGCGCCTGCAGGAAGAGGAACGCGCCCGGAGCCTCAGCGCCTGATCGGCGCCTCGCCCTCGTAGGGATTGGGCGGCCGCTGGCCGGGTGCGCGTTCTCCGATCGCCTCGCCGGTGTCGAAGTACAGCAGCATCTGGTGGCGGTCGTTCGGGTGAATGGTGCTGCTGCCGCGCTCGATCTCGATGCGGCCGAGGGCGAGATCCTGCAACGTCGCCTCGATCTCGTAGCGGCCCACCGGCAGCTTCGCGAACAGCCAGGGCCCGTCCATGCGGTGCTCGAGCACCAGCAGGCCGGTCTCGGCCTCGCGGATGCGTACCAGCACGCCGGCCAGGTGGGCACCGCTGCGGCGCACCGCGGTGGTCAGCCAGAAGCTGTAGTCGCGGCGCTGGGCGTGCAGCAGCTTCTGCTCCTCCTCGCCCACGCCTCCGGAGACGTAGTCGACCCCGGTGGCACTGGTGCCGCGCTGCAGCGCGGCGGCGGGCAGGGCGACGAGCCCCAGATGAAGCATCACGGCGAGCATCAGTGCGGTCTTCATGGATCGCAAGGCTAAACCCGCTGGCCGAGGCCTGCATGAGAACGCTCAAGGCCCGCGGCGCCTGCGCGACAGCAGGCCTGCCGCAGCCGCGGCACACTCGGGGCATGGAACCCCTGCCGCCGACCGCCGCCGCCCTCGCACCCACGGCCCTGATCGACAGCGACCACCCCGACGTCATCGCCTTCGCGCGCCGCCACGCGGTGGGCGCCGATGAGCGCGAGCGTGCCGTCGCGCTCACCTATGCCGTGCGCGACGGCTTCCGCTACGACCCCTACCGCATCGACCTGAGCGTGCCCGGCATGCGCGCGAGCAGCGTGATCGCGCAGGGCCACGGCTGGTGCGTGCCCAAGGCCGCGCTGCTGGCCGCGGTGGCGCGCGCCGCCGGCATCCCGGCGCGCGTGGGCTACGCCGACGTGCGCAACCACCTCAGCACCGAGCGGCTTCGCCGCACGCTGCAGACCGACCTGTTCGTCTGGCATGGCTACACCGACCTGTGGATCGAGGGCCGCTGGCTGAAGGCCACGCCGGCCTTCAACATCGAACTCTGCGAGCGCTTCGGCCTGCTGCCGCTGGACTTCGACGGCCGCGGCGACTCGATCTACCACCCCTTCGACAAGTCCGGCAACCGCCACATGGAATACGTGAACCAGCACGGCGCCTTCGACGACATGCCGCTGGATCGCATCGTCGCGGCGTTCGAGGCCACCTATCCGTCGTGGCGCGGCGAGCAGGACGCGATGCAGGCCGCGAGCTTCGACGCCGACGTGGCGCGCGAGGTGCAGCGGTGAGTGCCACCGCCGTGCCCGAGGGCTTCGGCGAACTGCGCCTGGGCGGCGACTTCGTCAAGGCCAACGGGCCGCTGTACGAGAGCTTCGAAGGCGACGCCTACCGGCTCGGCTTTCGCGTCGAGAAGCGCCACTGCAACACCATGCGCATCTGCCACGGCGGCATGATGGCCACCTTCTGCGACATGCTGCTGCCGATCACCGCCATCCGCAGCGTCGAGACCCTGGGCGAGCGCTTCCTGCCCACCGTGAGCCTCGACATCGACTACCTCGCACCCGCGCCGCTGGGCAGCTGGGTGCAGGGGCAGGCGCAGGTGCTGCGCAGCACGCGATCTCTGGTGTTCGCGCAAGGGCTGGTGACGGCCGACGGCGAGCCGGTGGCGCGCGTCAGCGGGGTGTTCAAGATCGGGGCGGCGTTTGCGCCGCCACGGGCGGGCGGCGATGGCGGCTGATCGCGTCACGGGCTTGGGCCGGCACGCCGTCCTGCTCACCTCGGGGTGGCCGCGCGCACCCAGCGGGCGATCGCATCGCGCACCGCTTCGTCGCGACCCACCAGAAGGTGCCCGCCGGTCTCGTAGCCGATGAATCGCGCGCCCGGAATGTGGCTCGCGGTGTACTCGGCACCCGCGTAGGTGCCGAAGCCGTCGTCGCGGGCGCTGATGATCAGCGTCGGCGCGCGGATCGACTCCAGCGCCGCAGGCCGCAGGTGCTTGCCCAGCCGCGTGTCGTCGCGCAGGCCCAGGGCTCGCCGCGACACGGGCAGCACGTGCTCGGCCATGGCGTTGACGCGCGCCTGCTCCTGCGCGCTCGCCTCATGGATCAGTTCGGCCGGCGTGGCCAGGACGTGGCGGAACACCTGGTCGCGCGCCACCTGCAAGCCGGCCCAGTAGAGGAAGTCGGAGCCGAGCAGGCGCAGCAGCCACTCGTCCTTCTCGTCGGACACCTGCGGCGCCGAGTCGGCGACGCTGCCCGGCTTCCATGCGATCGGCACGACGAGCGCCAGCGCATCGACCCGATCGGGGTGGCGCAGAGCCATCTGCAGAGCGGAGGCCGCGCCCGCCGAGACGCCCATCACCGCTGCGCGGGCGATTCCCAGGGCATCGAGCAGGCACGCGTGCGCATCGGCCTGCGCCTCGGGCGACGCGTCGGCCGGCCGCGGCGTGCGCAGGTAGCCGAACCGCGACATCGCGATCACGCGGATGCCCTCCCTCGTCAGGGGCCGTGCCCAGTCCATGCCCTGGTCGTGGCCACCGCCGCTGCCGTGGACCATCAGCAGCGGTAGGCCGTCGCCGGCCTGCTGCACTTCGATCGGTCCGCAGCGCGTCGTCACGACGGCGCTGCCTTGCGCGGCGCGTTCGGTGGCCGATGCGAGAGCGCGGCCGAACAGCCAGCGCACCGCGATGATGCCGGCCGCCGCCACGAGCAGCCCCGCCCAGAGCAGCCGATGTGACCGCGCCATGTCGCCGCCTATGCCAGTACCGCGTGCAACGGCCGCCGCAGCGACGGTGGCAGGGTTGGCCCGCGGCCGAAGCGCAGCACCAGATCCGGCCGCCTGCCGGCCATGCCCAGGAAGCCGGCGAAGGACGGGCGCAGCGAGGCCACTTCGACCGGCTGGTTCAGGTGCGCGGTGCGTACACCGAGGGCCGTCGCCTGCAGCGCGAAGCGCTCGAAGGCGCGGCCCACCGCGACCCAGCCGGCCTGGTCGTCGCCGGGACCGACGAAGACCGCGATCCCGGCCGAACTGCGCACGTGCCTGGCGTACTTGTCGTTCTCGCCCTTCTCGGTGAAGAAGGCGCCGAACATCACCCGGCCGAGCCACGCCGGCACCGACGGATTGCCCGACGATGCCGCATACAGACCGTCGCCCCGCCGCACGGCATCGCTGGCGGAAAAGCGGATCCAGGCCTTGAGTTCGTCGACGAAGGCCGGGTCGCGCATCTGTGCGCTGTTGCCCTGCACGACGTACTCCAGGGTTCTCTCCAGCGCCGGCCTGCCCGTGAGCAGCAGCAACTGCACGCCGTCGCCGGCCGCGGCCCGCTCGAGCGCACGCAGATCCTCGCTGGAAAGCGGTCGGCCGTCGTACTCGGCGCGCGTGGATTGACGTTGAGGGATCGCCTGGAACAGCGGCGAAGCCTGCGCGGCGGCGGGCTCGAGCTCGATCCGCAGCGCGCCGTGCGCTTCGTCGGGACGTGTCAGCGCGGCGTAGCCGAGGGCGCGCGCCGCCTGAATCAGGTTCTCGGCCGCGCAGCCCAGCGAGACGAACAGGTGATGATCGTCGGGATCCACAGCCGGGCAGCGGCGCGACAGGTCGGGCAGGATCGTGATCGCGCGCGGTTCGATGCCGAACTTCCAGCACTGCGTGTTGTGGCTCGACGGCGCGAGCGTCGCGTAGCGCACCAGTTCACGCTGCACGGCGACCGCGTCGCCGCGATCGACTGCGCCGTGGCGCCAGAGTTCCCGCACGGCGTCTTCGTACGGCACCACCGCGGTTTGCGGCGTGCACCCGTGAAGAAACGCCGGCGCGCCGACGGCCAGCGATGCCGTGCCGAATTGCCTTCGTGTGACCATGATCGAGCGCCGAACGTAAATCCCGATTCCGTGATCGGCGAACCTCCCTGCAGTCATTGCCGCATCGTAGGTTGTCGCTGTCGCGCCGCCTTGATGCCCCTCAGATCGTCTTCCGGGATCCGCGCGGGCAGCCGCGTCACCCCGTCGCGAAGCGCCGCCGCGGGCCCCACATCAGCAGCAGCACGATGCCGAGGTTGAGCAGGTTCCAGGCGATGCCGTTGATGAAGGCAGCGTGGTACGAGCCGGTAAGGTCGAACACCTTGCCCGACATCCAGCCGCCCAGCGCCATGCCGAAGAGGGTGCACATCAGCACCGTGCCGACGCGCGCGCCGGCCTCGGCGGGCGGGAAATGCTCGCGCACGATGATCGCGTAGCTCGGCACGATGCCGCCCTGGAACAGGCCGAACAGCGCCGAGACGACGTACAGCGACACCAGACCGTCGAAGGGCAGGAACAGCAGCAGCGCCGTGCCCTGCAGCACCGAGCCGAGCAGCAGCGTGCGCAGGCCGCCGATGCGGTCGCAGATCATTCCCGAGACCAGCCGGCTGACGATGCCGGCGGCGAGCATCAGCGAGAGCATCTGCGCGCCCTGCGCGGCACCGAAGCCGAGGTCGGTGCAGTAGGCGACGATGTGCACCTGCGGCATCGCCATCGCCACGCAGCAGGCCACGCCGGCCACGCACAGCAGGGCCTGCGCCTGGTTCATCGAGAAGCCGAAGGGCCGGTCGGACGGTTGCGCCGCCGCGCCGCCGCGCGTCACCCCGGCCACCGCGGCCGGCGGCCGAGGGCGCAGCGCCAGCGCGAGCAGCGGCACGGCCACGGCACTGATCACCGCCAGCGTGTTGTAGGCACCGCGCCAGCCCACCGTCTCGACCAGGTGCTGCACGATCGGCGGCCAGATCGCACCGGCGAGGTAGTTGCCGCTGGCGCAGATGGCCACCGCGATGCCGCGCCGGCGCACGAACCAGAGCGAGGTGTCGGCCACCAGCGGCGCGAAGGTGGCCGAGCTGCCGAAGAAGCCGAGCAGCACGCCGGAGACGATGGCGAACATCAGCACGCTGCCGCTCGCGGCGGCCAGGGCGAAGCCGCCGGCCAGGCCGGCGGCGCCGATCAGCACCGGCACCATCACGCCGAAACGATCGGCCAGCTTGCCCATCATCACGCCGCCCAGGCCGAAGCCGACCATCAGCAGCGTGTACGGCAGCGAGGCGTCGGCGCGCGCCACGCCGAACTCGGCCTGCACCGCGGGCAGCACCACGGCGATCACGTACATCGCGGCCGAGCCGATGGTCATCAGGCCCAGCGTGGCCGCCAGGCGCAGCCAGGCGTAGCGCGAATCGGCGCCATGCGCCGTCGACTCAGGCATGGGCGCGGTGGTCGGCGCCCTGCGCCGCGTCGATGCGCAGTGAGCGCTTGGCGAGCCGGTCGACGATCTGCCCGAGGCGGCGGATGGCGGCCTCGGTCTGCTCGGTGAAGGGCTCGCCGTACTGCAGGCGGATGAAGTGGTCGAAGCGCCGCGTGGTCGAGAAGGCCGCGCCCGGCGCCACGCCGATGTGCTCCAGCCGCGCCAGCGCGAAGACCTCGCGCGAATCGACCTGCCGCGGCAGCTCGATCCACAGCATCATGCCGCCCTGCGGCAGGCTCATGCGGCAGCCCATCGGGAAGTGCCGCGCCACCGCGTCGACCATCTGGTGCATCTGCGTCTTCAGCGCGGCGCGCAGGCGGCGCAGGTGGTGGTCGTAGCCGCCATCGGCGATGAACTGCGCGAGCACTTCCTGCGTCACCATCGGGCAGGCCACCGAGGTGCGGAACTTCAGCGCCTGCGTCTTCAGGAAGTGCCGCCCCGGCGCCACCCAGCCGATGCGGTAGCCGGGCGCCACCGTCTTGGTGAAGGCCGAGCACAGCATGACG
Source organism: Piscinibacter sp. (assembly GCF_050175855.1). Lineage (GTDB taxonomy): Bacteria > Pseudomonadota > Gammaproteobacteria > Burkholderiales > Burkholderiaceae_C > Piscinibacter. The sequence goes on along the minus strand of NZ_JBFXIO010000104.1, from coordinate 1,236 downwards.
TCGGCCTCCGCATCGAAGCTCTTGAGCACCGGCGGGCGCTGCTCGCCGAAATAGAGCTCGCCGTAGATGTCGCTCTCGATCAGCGTGATGCCGCGCTCCGCCGCCAGCTGCACCAGTGCGCGCTTGCGCTCCACCGGCACCAGGCTGCCCACCGGGTTGGGGAAGTTGGGCAGCAGCACGCAGGCCTTCACCGCGCCCGGCTCGCGCGTGGCCAGTTCCAGCGCCTCGAGCGAGATGCCGTCGCGCGGATGAGAGGGGATTTCCAGCGCGCGCATGCCCAGGCTCTCGATCACCTGCAGCAGGTGGAAGTACGTGGGCGACTCCAGCACGATGGTGTCGCCGGCCGAGGCGACCGTGCGCAGCGCGAGGTACACCGCCTCCAGCCCGCCGTTGGTGATGACGATCTCGTCGGGCCGCAGCTGCACGCCCGAACTCACTGCGCGGCGCGCGATCTGCTGGCGCAGTGCGGCGCTGCCCTCCATCTGGCAGCGCGAGGCGTATTCGGGGTGGCGGCGGTTCACGCCGGCCATCAGCGCCTGCAGCTTGGCTTCGGGCAGCAGCGAGCGCGCCGGCTGCGCGTGGAACGAGGGCACGGCCAGTGGATCGTTGACGATCCAGAGGAACTCCTGCAGCACCTGGTCCATGTTGACCAGCGACGGACCTTCGAGGCGCAGGTCGAGCATGGGCTCGGGCAGCACCGGCGCGCGTGGCGCGACGAAGCAGCCGGACTTCGGCCGCGCCTCGACCACGCCGCGATTCTCGAGGTGGCGCATCACCTGCTGCGCCGTGCTGATGCTCACGCCGTGCTGCTGCGCCAGCTGACGCACCGAGGGCAGCCGTGCGCCGGGCCGCATCGCGCCGCTGGCGATGGCCGCCTCGATCCGGGCGGCGATGCGCTGGTAGAGAGGGACGGAAGCGTCGACGGCGGCATCCATGCGATGCATTGTGAACCCCGGCCGCGCCGCTGTACCGGTACAGAGGTGCGCATTGATCGCCAGTACAGAGCCGCGCGGCGGGCCGCTGTACCGGTGTCATTCGTGCAGCGCTGGATCTGTCGCCGGAACGCGTGGCTGCCGACACTGGATGCCCATGTTCGAAAGGGCTCCGCCATGCTCAAGCTCCCCACACCCCTCGTGCTGCACCTCGACGACGGCCAGCTGCTGCGCTGGACGCAGGCCGTGGCCGTGCGCCTGCGCGTGGTCGCCGGCCGCGTGTGGGTGACGCGGCCCGGGGACC
>NZ_JBFXIO010000103.1:0-12712 GCF_050175855.1 Piscinibacter sp. | reverse complement strand
CTGACATGCAATTCAACGAGGGTCCTGCCATGAACCACTCCCGGTCCGGCGCGAACATCGTTCGCCTCGTGCTCGTCCTCCTCGCCGCGATGGTGCTGGCCTCCTGCGGCGGCGGCGGCGGCGTGCCCTACACCGGCGTCACCACCCGGCCGCTGAGCCAGGAGTACATCACCCGCAAGGCGGTGGCCTATTCGCCGTACCGCACCGCGGCGACCGTCGACGACCTGGCTGCCGAGGTGATTCCCAAGGCCAACATCAAGCAGGACCTCGACCTGCTGCTGGCCGCGGGCTACCGGCTCATCCGCCTGTTCGACAGCTCCGACAAGGTGGCGCGGCAGACGCTGGAGGTCATCCGCGACAACAACCTGAACATCAAGGTGCAGCTCGGCGCCTTCGTGCTGGGCAACGACGAGGCCGCCAGCCTCGCCGAGATCGAGCGCTGCGTGACGCTGGCCAACGAATTCCAGGACATCGTGCTGGCGGTCAGCGTGGGCAACGAGACGATGGTGAGCTGGGCCTTCAACAAGATCTCGCCAACGGTGATGGCCCGCTACCTGCGCAGCGTGCGCGACCGCGTCCCGCAGCCGGTGACCACCGACGACAACTACGCCTTCTGGGCCGGCGCGCCGACCGTCATCACCGATCAGATCGACTTCGCGGCGCTGCACACCTACGCCAACCTCGACACCTGGTTCGACCCGACCCGCTGGGAGTGGAAGTTCGCGAACGTGCCCGAGCGGCAGCGCGCCGTCGCGATGATGGATGCCGCGATCGCCGAGACGAAGCGGCAGTACCAGGAGGCGCGCGACCACCTCGACAAGAAGGGCCTGTCGTACCTGCCGATCATCATCGGCGAGACGGGCTGGAACGCGGTCGACGTCGGCCGGCAGAAGTTCCGCGCCCACCCGGTCAACCAGTCGATGTACCTGCAGCGGCTGGAAGCCTTCGCCGCGGAAGGCCGCGCGGGCAACGGCCCGAAGAACATCTTCTACTTCGAGGCCTTCGACGAGCCGTGGAAGCAGGGCGACGACAAGTGGGGCTTATTCAACAAGGACCGTCAGGCCCGCTACGCCGTCCAGGCGATCAACCCGCCGGGGGCGGTATTCGGCAGCGCCACCTGGGTCTACGAGCCGGTGATCTCCGCCAACGACGCCGACGGCGACGGCGTCTACACCGAGGCCGACGCCACCTACTTCGAGCCGCCGGTGGTCAACGCCGAGGTCACGGCGACCCGCTACACGCTGTACTCCGACAACGCGCCGGGCGCCTCCGACGTGCTGGCCACGGGCCTGCGCTGGGATGCCTTCGACGGCAACACGGCAGGCTACGCCGAAGTGGCCGGCACCTACGGGCCCGGCGACGCCAGCAACAGCCTGCGCATCACGCCGCAGCCGGCCTCCTACGGCTGGGGCCTGCTGCGCCAGTCGGGCACCGGGGTGACCGAGAACCTGTCTGCGTTCGCGACCGGCGGCACGATCGATTTCCTCGTCAGCACCACCTACCCGGGGAAGATCGAGATCGGCATCTCCACCGACACGCAGGACCGCGAGGCCCAGGAGGCCTTCCTGCAGATCGGCCCGGGCGACTACGGCTACTGCAGCACCGGCGCCTGGTGCGCGGTGTCGATCCCGCTGAGCGCCTTCCAGGCCGCCAACCCGAGGCTCGACCTGTCGCTGGTGCTGTCGCGGTTCATCATCGCCGACCGCTACGCCTTCACCGGCAAGCCGGACAACTCGGGCATCACCAACCCAATCTTCGTCGACGCGATCCGCTGGTCGAGGTGAGCCGGCCGGCAGGCTGAGGCATGGACGCCCTGGCGACGATGCGCTGCGTGACCAGCTCGCGCGACGGCCTGCGCCTGGCCGGGAAGCCGCTGCCCCAGGCCGGCCGCCAGGAGCACCGGCAGCTGCCGCGCATCGTCGTCGACACGGCGCACCGCTACCAGACGCACCTCGGCTTCGGCGGCGCCTTCACCGAGGCCGCGGCCAGCGTCTGGCAGGGGCTGCCCGAAGCTGCGCGCGAGCAGCTGCTGACGGACTACTTCGACCCGGTGCGCGGCCACGGCTACACGCTCGGCCGCGTTCACATCAACTCCTGCGACTTCTCGCTAGGCCACTACGCCCACGTGGAGACGCCGGGAGACTTCGCGCTCGCCAGCTTCAGCATCGAGCGCGACCGCCAGGCCGTGCTGCCCTTCATCCGCGCCGCGCAGCGCGTCGCGGGCCGGCCGCTGCAGCTGCTGGCCTCGCCCTGGAGCCCGCCGGCCTGGATGAAGACCAACGGCCAGATGAGCCATGGCGGGCGGCTGCGGCCCGAGTGCCGCGACGCCTGGGCGCAGTGCTACGTGCGCTTCATCCGCGCCTACGAGGCCGAGGGCGTGCCGATCTGGGGCGTGTCGGTGCAGAACGAGCCGATGGCACAGCAGGTGTGGGATTCGTGCCTGTACAGCGCCGAGGAGGAGCGCGACTTCGTGCGCGACCACCTCGGCCCGGCGCTGCACGCCGCCGGCCTCGGCAACGTGAAGATCGTCATCTGGGACCACAACCGCGACCTGATGCTGGAACGCGCCCGCGTCGTGTATTCCGACCCCGAGGCGGCGCGCTACGTCTGGGGCATCGGCTTCCACTGGTACGGCGCCGAGCACTTCGACCACGTGCAGCAGGTGCACGACGACTGGCCCGACCGGCAATTGCTCTTCACCGAAGGCTGCCAGGAAGGCGGGCCGCACACCGGCGAATGGGAGGTCGGCGAGCGCTACGTGCACAACATCGTCAACGACCTCAACCGCTGGACGGTTGGCTGGATCGACTGGAACCTGCTGCTCGACGAGCACGGCGGGCCCAACCACGTCGGCAACTTCTGCAATGCGCCGATCCTGGCCGACACTGCCCGGGGCGAGCTGATGCACCAGAGCGCCTACTGGGCGCTCGGCCACTTCGCGCGCTACATCCGCCCCGGCGCGCGGCGGGTGCGGTCGGTCGCGGCACAGGAGGTCGACGCCACCGCCTTCGTCAACACCGACGGCTCGACCGCCGTCGTCGCCGCCAACCGCCACGACAGCGCGCTGCGCTATGCGTTGTGCGTCGACGAGGCCTGCCGCGTGATCGAGTTGCCGCCGCGCTCGATCTCCACCTTCGTCGTCGACGGGAGCGGGCCGTGAGCGCGAGCCTGACCATGCAAGGCGGCTTCGTCGAGGACGACGGCGAGGCCTGGTACCGCATCGACGGCTACGACCGCGCGCCGCCCTTCTTCGTGGCGCTGGCCAGTGACAGCGACCTCTGGGCCTTCGTCTCCACCGCCGGCTCGCTGGCTGCCGGGCGCGGCGAGGCCGACGGCGCCTTCCTGCCGTACGAGACCGTCGACCGCATCCACCTGCGCTGGGAGCACACCGGGCCGCGCAGCTGGATCCGCGTCGTCGACGGCGATCGCGTCGAGCTCTGGCAGCCCTTCGCGCCGCGGCTGGACGGTGGCGCCGGCGCTCGCTCGGTGTGGAAGAACCTGTCGGGGACGCGGCTGCGCTTCCGCGAAGTCCATCCCTCCGGCCGGCTCGTCTTCGAGCACGAATGGTCGAGTGCGGCCGGCCTCGGGCTGGTGCGCCGCGCGCGGCTGTGGGCCGGCGGCGAAGCGGTGCGCGTCGAGGTGCTGGACGGTGTGCTGAATCTCGTGCCGCCCGGCGTGAGCGTGATCCACGCGTCGACGATGAGCTGCCTGGCCGATGCCTACAAGTGGAACGAGCTGGCTGCCGGCGGGCGCCTGGGCCTGTACACGCTGTACGCGAAGATCTGGGATCGCGCCGAGCCCAAGGAGTCGTTCGAAGCGCTGGTGGCCTGGCATGCCGGGCTGCCGGCGGGCGGCCGCACGCTGCTGTCCGACGCGCAGGTGGGCGCCTTCTGCCGCAGCGGCCGGGTCGAGCCGGAGACGCTCACGCGCGGCCGGCGCGGTGCCTTCCTCGTGCACTTTGCCGGCGTGGCGGACGCGCGCGGCTTCGAATGGCACCAGGTCATCGACTCGCCGTGCTCGCAGGTGCAGGCGGCCGAGCTCGCGCGGCGGCTGGAAGCCGGCGGCGGCACGCCGCAGGAGATCCGCGAGGCCGTCGCCGCCAATACGCGCGGGCTCGACGAGTTGCTGGCCCGTGCCGATGCCTTCCAGCAGTCGGCCGACACCATGGCCGCCGCGCATCACCGCGCCAACGTGCTCTTCAACATCATGCGCGGCGGCGTATTCGCCAACGGGACCCTGCTCGACCGGGACGACCTGCGCGCCTTCATCGCCCGGCGCAACCGCCCCCTCGCCGTGGCGCTGGCCCCGACGATCGACGCCTGGCCGGCGCAGATCGAGCGCGAGGACGCGATCGCGGCGGCGCGCGCCGCCGTTGGTGAACATGCCGAACGCCTGGTGCTGGGCTACCTGCCGCTGACCTTCAGCCGCCGCCACGGCGACCCGAGCCGGCCGTGGAACCGCTTCTCCATCCGCGTGCGCGATGCCGCCGGACGCCGCGTCATCGCCTACCAGGGCAACTGGCGCGACATCTTCCAGAACTGGGAGGCACTGCTCACCAGCGAGCCGGCCTATGCGGCCTCGATGATCGAGGCCTTCCTCGGTGCGATGACGCCCGACGGCTACAACCCCTACCGCATCGGCCGCGACGGCATCGACTGGGAGACGGTCGAGCCCGACAACCCGTGGAGCCACATCGGCTATTGGGGCGACCACCAGGTGATCTACCTGCTGCGCCTGCTCGAGGCAGCGCAGGCACGCGAACCCGGCCTGCTGGCCTCGATGTGGGATCGCAAGCTGTTCAGCTTCGCCGACGTGCCCTACCGCTTGCGCCCGTATGCGCAGCAGGTCGCGAACCCGAAGGACACCATCGTTTTCGACGACACGGCCCATGCCCGCGCCCATGAGCGCGCAAAGCGCATCGGTGCCGACGGCTTGATGGTCTGCGACGCGCACGATCGCCCGGTGCTCGCCACGCTGGCCGAGAAGCTCGCGATCATCGTGCTGGCCAAGGCGGGCAGCCTGGTGCCGGGCGGCGGGCTGTGGCTGCACACGCAGCGGCCGGAGTGGAACGACGCCAACAACGCGCTGGTGGGCAACGGCCTGTCGGTGGTGACACTGGCGCAGCTGCGCCGCTTCCTCGTGTTCATCGCCGCGTTGCCCGGCGCCGATCGGCCCTTCGCGCTGTCGGCGGCGACGCTGCAGGCGCTGCAGCGCTTCCATGAGCTCGTGCGCGAGACCACCGTCGAGGCCGCGCTCGATGCCGTGGCGCGCCGCCGATTCGTCGATCGCGCCGGCAAGCTGCTCGACGACTGGCGCGCCGCCGCCTACCGGGGCGCGGATGGCCGCAGCGATGCCTGCGCGCCGGCCGGAGCGCTGGTCGAGCTGGCAAAGGACTTGCTGCCGCTGGTGGACGCCACACTGCAGCGCTGCCGCCGCGACGACGGCCTGTTCGACAGCTACAACCTGGTGGACTTCCGGACGCCGGGCCGCGCCGAGCTGAGCCGGCTCTATCCGATGCTCGAAGGCCAGGTGGCGCTGCTGGCCTGCGACTGGCTGTCGCTGCGCGAGGCGGTCACGCTGCTCGACACACTGTTCGCCAGCCCGATGTTCGATGCGCGGCGCAACAGCTTCACGCTCTACCCCGACCGGCGGCTGCCCGGCTTCCTGGAGCGCAACCGGCTCGACGCCGAGGCGCTCACGCTGCCGGTGGTGCAGGCCATCCTGGCGGCGCGCCGCACCGAGCTGCTGCAGCAGGAGAGCGACGGCACGGTGCGCTTCGCGCCCGGCCTGGCCAACCGCGGTGACCTCGAAGCCGCCGGACGCGACCTCGGCGACGCGCTTCAGCCGCTGGCCGAGGCCTACGAGCGGCTGCTCGCCCACCATGCCTTCACCGGCCGCTCCGGGACGATGTTCGCCTACGAGGGCCTGGGCTGCATCTACTGGCACATGGTGGCCAAGCTGCTGCTGGCGGTGCAGGAGCGGGTGTTCGAGGCCTCGGACGCCGGCGCCCCCGAACTGCCGGCGCTGGTGGCCCACTACCGCCGCGTGCGCGACGGCCTGGGGTACCGGCGCAGTGCGGCCGAGTACGGCGCCTTCCCGGCCGATCCGTACAGCCACACTGCCGGCGAAGGCGGGGCGCAGCAGCCGGGCATGACGGGGCAGGTGAAGGAGGAGATCCTCACCCGCTGGGGCGAACTCGGCCTGCGCTTCGAGCACGGACAGATCCGCTTCGACCCGGTGCTGCTCGACCCGCACGAGATCCCGCAACGAGGCGCCCTGAGCTTCACGCTGGCGCGCGTGCCCTACCGCATCCGCCGCGGCGCAGCCACGCGCATTCGCACCCTGGCCGCGTCACACTGGACCGAGCACCCGCAGCCGCGCTTCGACCCGGCCGGCGTCGAGGCGGTGGAGATCGAGCTGCCGGTCCGCGAGCCCTGACCTGATCCGCGAAAGCCATTCATGCCCACCACCGCCGCCCACAAGGTTCCGTTCGGTCAGAAGGTCGCCTTCGGGCTGGGCATGCTGGCCAACCAGATGTTCCCGGCCGCGCTCGGCATCTTCATGGTGGTGCTGGTACAGGACATGGGCTTCCCCGGCTGGATGTGGGGCATCCTGTTCTTCCTGCCGCGGGTGTTCGATTCGGTGACCGACCCGATCATGGGCTTCATCTCCGACAACACGCGGTCGAAGTGGGGCCGGCGCCGGCAGTACGTGTTCACCGGCGCGATCGTGATGGGCATCTCCTTCGTCGCGATGTGGCAGCTCCATCGCGCCGACGGCATACCCTACAACTTCGTCTACTTCCTGTGCTGGAGCCTCGTGTTCTACACGGGGCTCACGCTGTTCAGCATTCCGTACGTCGCCATCGGCTACGAGATGAGCGACGACTTCCACGAGCGCACCAGCATCATGGCCGTGGCGCAGTGGATCGGCCAGTGGGCCTGGGTGATCGCGCCGTGGTTCTGGGTGGTGATGTACGACCCGAAGTGGTTCGAGAACGCCGACTCGGCCACGCGCACGCTGTCGATCTGGGTCGGCGTGGTCTGCATGCTGCTGGCCATGGTGCCGGCGCTGTTCATCCCCAGCCGCTCCAGCCAGGACGACACCCACCTCATCCCGCTGACGTGGAAGAACCTCGGCGGCGGCATGAAGGAGATTCTCAATGGCTTCAAGGAAGCATTCGGCTCCGCGCCCTTCCGCAAGCTTTGCTTTGCCACCTTCCTGATCTTCAACGCCTTCAACACGGTAGCGGCGTTCTCGTTCTTCATCGTCGTCTACCACCTGTTCGGCGGCAACGCGCCGGCAGCCGGCATCTGGCCCACGCTGTTCGGCAGCGTGGGTGCGCTGATCACCACCTTTGCGGTGATCCCCACCGTGGCGTGGATGTCCCGGCACATGGGCAAGAAGAACGCCTTCATGGTCTCGCAGGGCATCTCCCTCATCGGCTACGTGCTGCTGTGGTTCCTGATGGTGCCCGGCAAGCCGTACATGTTCATGTTCGCGCTGCCGTTCTTCTCGTTCGGCATCGGCGGCCTGTTCACGCTGATGATGTCGATGACGGCCGACGTCTGCGACCTCGACGAGCTCGCCACCGGCAAGCGGCGCGAAGGCATCTTCGGCGCCATCTACTGGTGGATGGTGAAGTTCGGCTTCGCCATCGCCGGCCTGCTCAGCGGCGCGATCATGACGTGGGTCGGCTTCACGCCGGGCGCCGCGGCGCAGCCCGAGGGCGCGGTCGACGGCCTGCGGCTGTTCTATTCCGGCGTGCCCATCTTCGGCACGCTGCTGGCGATGTGGATCATGCGCAGCTACGACCTCGACGAGGCGCGGGCCACCGAGGTGCACGCCGAGCTCGAGCGGCGCAAGCAGCATGCCGCCGCGGCGTCGTCGCAGGGCTCGGGGGCGCGGGCCTGGCTCGCCGAGCGCGGCTTGCTGCTGCCCGGCGCGGCGGGCTCGCCGCTGGCCGGCAAGACGCCGCAGCAGATCCGCGCGCTCTACGCCGAGCAGTTCGACGCTGGCCTGTACGGCCTGTGCTTCAGCGCCTACGTGGAAGGGCAGCGCGCGGGCGACCGGATCTCGCAGGCGCAGGTGCAGCGGCGCCTCGACGTCATCGCGCCGCACACGCGCTGGGTGCGCAGCTTCGCCTGCACCGAGGGGCACGAGCTGATTCCGCGGCTCGCGCGCGACAGGGGCCTGAAGACGATGGCCGGCGCCTGGATCAGCCACGACCGCGAGCGCAACGAGCGTGAGATCCAGGGCCTGATCGAGCTGGCGCAGCAAGGCGTGGTCGACATCGCCGTGGTGGGCAACGAGGTGCTGCTGCGCGGCGAGCTGCCCGAGCAGGAGCTGCTGGGCTATATCCAGCGCGTGCGTGCTGCGGTGCCCGAAGGCGTGCTGGTGAGCTGCGTCGACGCCTACTTCCAGTTCCTCGAGCGTCCGGCGCTGACCGCGGCCTGCGACGTGCTGCTGCCCAACTGCTACCCCTTCTGGGAGGGCGCCGACATCGATGTGGCCGCGCAGTACCTGCGGCGCATGCATGCGCTGGTGAAGGCCGCCGGCGGCGACAAGCGCGTGATCGTCGCGGAGACGGGCTGGCCCGGCAGGGGGCAGGCGGTGGCTGCGGCCGTGCCCTCGGCGGAGAACGCGATGCGCTACTTCATCGACGTGCAGCAGTGGGCCCGTGGCGAAGGGGTCAAGCTGTTCTACTTCTCCTCGTTCGACGAGCCGTGGAAGCTCGGCCAGGAGGGCGAAGTGGGCACGCAGTGGGGGCTGTGGGACAAGGACGAGCGGCGCAAGTACGGTGCCTGAACGCGAGGCACCTACAGCCCGGGGATCCAGCGGGCGAGCTCCTCTTGCAGTGCCTCGAGCATCAGCGGCTTGGTCAGGTAGCCTGACATGCCCGCCCCGCGGCACGCTTGCGCATCTCCGACCATCGCGTGCGCCGTGAGTGCCACGATGGGGAATGCCGGCAGCTCGCCGCGAGCCTGCCTGGCGCACAGCTCGCGCGTGGCACTCAGTCCGTCCATCACCGGCATCTGCAGGTCCATGAGGACCAGCCGGGGGGGATCCTCGGCGCAGGCGGCGAGCGCCTGCGCACCGTCACCGACGCTGCGCCAGGGCAGGCCCAGGCTGTCGAGGAAGGCCTCCGCGATCATCCGGTTGGTGGCGTTGTCCTCGACCACCAGCACGTGCTTGCCGCCGCGGCCGGGAGCGGGCGAGGGCGACGACACAGGCGCCACCGCCGGCCGCTGGGTCATCAACCGGATGTCGCGCGGCGACAGAGGCATCACGTCGATGCGCAGGTCCAATTGCCTTGCGTCTTGCTCGAGCGCGGGCTCGTTCCACTCGGGACGGACCAGCAGGCGCATGTCGACCGCGGGCAGCGCCGCGCGCAAGGCCGCGAGATCGGTCTGCGGGTCTGCACCCGGCTCGGCGAGGATGAGCAGCGCCGGATGCTCAACGGCCGGCGTATGGATGGCGCGCGAGATGAGCGCGCCGAAGTCGGTGAACAGCTCGGCGCTCCAGCCGACGCGGGCCAGCCGCCGCTGAAGCCATTCGCCGCCCTCGCGTTGCCGGTACAGGAGCCAGGCCAGGCCCGGTGCCGATGCGGGTGGCGGATCCGGGTCGGCTGCCGCGGCCATCGGCAGCGTGATGGTGAAGGTGCTGCCCACGCCCGGCGTGCTTTCTGCGGAGATCGACCCGCCCATGCGGTGCGCGATCTCGCGCGCAATCGGCAGCCCGAGACCGGCGCCGTCGTGCGAGCGCGTGAGGCTGTCGTCCCCCTGCACGAATGGCTCGAACACCTGAGCCAGGCGCTGCGGCGACAGGCCGGGGCCGGAGTCGACGACCCGCAGGGTGAACAGGCGCCACGCCGCGCGATCCGGGTGAGCCACCAGAGACGCGCGCAGTTCGACATAGCCCTGTTCGGTGAATCGCACGGCGTTGTCGACCAGGTTGCCGACGATCTGGCGCACGCGCAACTCGTCGCCGCGAACCCACGTGGGCTCACCCTCCCAGTCGTAGCGCAACAGCAGGCCCTTGCTGCGCGCCAGCGGCATCGCGCCGCGCAGCACCTCGGCGACGGACTCTGCGAGGTCGAAGGCCTCGTCGGCCAGTGTCTTGCCGCCATCCCTCAACTGCGTCAGGTCGAGCACGTGCGCGATCGTGCGCTGCAGTGCCCGGCCGGACTGCATCGCCACCTCGAGGTAGCGGCGCTGGGCCGGATCCGAGGCCGTGCGCCGTGCCAGGTCGACCAGGCCGAGCAGGCCGGCCAGGGGCGTGCGCAGCTCGTGGCTCATGTGCGCAAGGAATCGCGCCTGCAGCGCGTCGAGTGCCGACGCATCGTCCGCACCCGCACCCGCACCCCCACCCGCACCGGGACCGGAACCCGGCTGAGCCTCGGGCGGGACGGGCGGTTCGGAAGTCGACATGGCACGGCAGGCGTCTTCCCGGGCCATCTTACTGCCCACCTGCCCGAGCCGGATTCGACCCTTCAGCCGTCAGGTCATGTCGGTCTGCAAGTCGGCCAACAGTTCGGGGTAGAGCGCCTCCACCACCCGCTTCGGCCGGCGGTCCACCGTGAACAGCCCCCAGTGCTTCTCCGGCTCCAGCGGGTCGGGCGAGCCCTTCCACGGCTCGTCGAAGGCCTCGAACACGAAGCACAGCAGGCCCGCTTCGCGCGTCCACGCCATCAGGTCCTGGTAGTAGATCGCCTGCAGTTCTTGCACCGCGTGCTCGGCGTGCATGCCGCGGCCGTTGCTGGCGGTGCACCAGCCGGCTTCGGTGATCACGACCGGCTTGCCGGGGTAGAGCGCCGCCACGCTCTCGACGTTGGCCTGGGTGTAGTCCAGCGCCTCGTGGATGTGCTTGTACTCCCACACCGGGTAGGTGTGCACGGAGATGAAGTCGAGCTCGGCAACCAGCTCGCGCAGCTTGTGCTGCCAGGGCACGTAGTTCTCGCAGAAGGTCACCGGCTGCGCCACCGCGGCCTTGACGCGCTTCACGTGCTCGATCATGCGCGGCACCGGCACGTAGTGGTCGGTCCAGTCGACGGTGGCCTCGTTGCCCACCGCGACCGAGAAGACGATGTCCTCGTGGCGCCGCGCCAGTGCGATCAGTCGTTCGACTTCGGCGTCGTTCTCGCGCCGGTTGGCCTCGAGCGTCGCCTCGTCGTAGGTGCCGCCCCAGGGGCAGCCGAAGTTGTTCATCTCGGCGCCGAGGTAGGCGCCGAGCATCACCTGCAAGGGCAGCGCGTCTTCGCGGATCACCTGCAGCACGCGCTCGGCATGCACGCTGCAGTCGTACAGCCGCAGCAGCTGCCAGTGCTTGGCGAGGATGTGCAGGTCCTCGCGGATCTCCGCGACGGACGGATAAAGCTGGCGGTTCGGATCCTGCCCCTGGCGGTAGCCGGAGTAGCAGATCGCGTTGCCTCGGGGCAGGGTCACGGTCATCGTGTCGTCGGGTCCATCCGGAGTCCGCTCAGCCGAACTTGGGGCGGGCGTCCTTGTCCCACAGGCCCCAGTAGGCACCCACGTCGCCCTCGGCGCCCACCTTCCAGGCTTCGTCGAAGGCGGCGAAGTAGAAGACCTCGATGCCTTCGTCGCGCGCCCAGCGCATGGTGTCGATGAAGTAGCGCATCGCGCCCTCTTCCGAGGGCACTGCGCCGTGGAAGGGGCTGCCCTGGTCGGGCCAGCCGGTCTCGCTGATCAGCACGCGCTTGCCCGGCGCCGCCGCGCGGGTGCGCTGCATCATGCTCTGCATGTACGCCAGCGCCTGCTCGCGCGGGCAGCCTTCCCAGAAGGGGTAGCAGTTGGTCATCACCACGTCGCAGGCGGCGGTCACGCGCGGGTGCTTCTCGAACAGGTAGTAGGCGTCGACGTAACCCACCGGCACGCCGGGCAGCGCCCGCTTCACACGCTCGATCTGCGCGATCAGCTCGTCTTCGCTCAGGTCCTCGCGCAGCAGCACCTCGTTGCCCACCGCCACGATGTCGGCATGGCCGGCGCGCGCCACGGCGATCACGCCCTCGATCTCGCGCTCGTTGATCGCGGCATCGGTGCCGAGCCAGGCTCCGACCAGCGTCTTCAGGCCCATCGCGTGCGCGATCGCCGGCGTCTGCTCGTGGCCTTCGGTGCAGGAGAAGCTGCGCACCCATCGGGTGTGCGGGCGGATGACCTCCAGCCGGGCGCGAATCTGCGCCTCGCTCACCTGCGCGCCGGGCGATTGCCCTCCGAGGTAGGGGCTGAAGCACAGGCCGTGAACGCCGGCGTCGAGCACCGCGCGCAGTTCGGCCGCCAGCGAGGCACGCAGGTCCGCGGGCATCGGCGTCGCGGTGGGTGTAGCCGCGGGCGGTGCGCCGGGCAAGGAGTCGTCTCGGGTGGGCCGGGTCATCGGAGTCTCCGTCGGTCGTCGGGGTGCGCCGGGGCTCAGCGCTTCTTCTTCTGCCAGGGCATGCGCCCGGCGCCGCGCGGCCGGGTGGGGCCATAGCCGCCGGCCTTCTCGTACACGCGCACGTAGTCGACCACCAGCTCGGCGGGAAAGCGCGTCTGCTCGTTCGGCACGCCGGGGAAGTTGCCGCCTACCGCCACGTTCATCACCAGGTAGAAGGGCTGGTCGAACGGTGCGGGCCAGGGATTGAGGTCGGCCTCCTTCTTCGGCGCGATGCCGCCGCCGTCCTTCAGGCGGCTGCAGCTCCACCAGTGGTCGTAGGTGC
>NZ_JBFXIO010000102.1:0-12781 GCF_050175855.1 Piscinibacter sp. | reverse complement strand
GCCACCATCTCGGGCGTGATGCCGTGGATGGGGATCGTCGCCTCGGGAATGGAGCGGCCCGGGTCGACCAGCTGGTCGAACGACTCGCCGCGCAGCAGCTTGCCGTTGACCACGCGCGTCGCGCCGATCTGGATGATCTCGTCGCCCTGGGAGGGCTGCAGCCCGGTGGTTTCGGTGTCGAACACCGTGTAGGCCAGCTCGACCAGGCGGCGGTCGTCGAGCTCGCGCTGGCTCTCGCGGCCGGCGAACAGGTCGAAGTCGTAGTACTCGGGCCGGCTCTCGCTGCGCAGGAAGGCGGCCTCGGCAGCCTCCTGGGCGGCGGCGCTGGGCGCCAGCGGCAGCAGGAAGCGGAAGAAGGCCTGGTGGCGCACGCGGTCGCGCTCGAACCAGAACTCGCCGCCGTGCCGCTGCACCACGTCGCGCACGGTCAGCGCACTGGCCTCGCTGCCGGTGGCGATCGGGTCCATCTCCCAGCTCATCACCGTCTCGGTGCTCATCGCCTGGCCGGTCCAGGCGAGGTCGAGCCGCGCACGCGGGCCTTCGGGCGCGGCGGCCAGCCGCAGATGCAGTGCGCGCACCTCGAACTCGTCGCGCAGCCGCTGCGCCAGGTAGCCCAGCGCCTGCAGCAGCGAGTAGCTGTCGAGCTTGAGCCACAGGCTCTCGTCGACCTCGCCGGCGCCCGTGGCCAGCCCGGTCTGCGCCTCGATGCGCCGCCGCGCCGCCTGCACGAAGTCCGCCCCGAGCATCTCCTCCAGCGGCCAGCGCGTGGCCAGGCCCTGAGCGTTCTGCGCCGCCAGGCCGGCGATGCGGCGACTCATCGCGCGCGCTTCGTCGCGCACCACGTCGAGGAAGCGCTCGCGCATCGCCGGCTCGAGCGCCTCGTCCTCGAGCATCTCGGCGGCGGCCTGCAGGCTGGCCAGCGAGGCGCGGCTGCCCTCGGTGAGGCCGTGCAGCAGGCGCTCGCGCTCGCTCTCCTGCTCGTACTCGCGGGTGATGTTGTCCAGCAACAGCACGAAGCCGCTGAACGCGCCGGCGGCCTCGACGCCCTCGGCGGCGCGCACCGGCGCCATCTGCGCGCGCAGCAGCTGGCCGCTGCGCGTGACGGTGACGAACTGCGCACTCGGGTGCGCAGCGCCGCGCTGCACGCGCTGCGTGACGCTCTCCAGTGCATGCGCCACCAGCCGGCGGTCGAACACGGTGTAGATCGAGCGGCCCAGGCCGATCAGCTCGGCGCCGTCGGCCAGCGTCGGAGCGTCGGACAGCGCGCGGAACTGCATGCGCGCCCGGTTGTTGTAGAGCAGGATGCGGCCGTCGAGGTTGCACACCACCACGCTCTGCGTCAGCTCGCTCATCAGGGCCGCCAGGCGGTTGCGCTCCTGCTCGACGCCGCGACTGGCGCGCGCCACCTCGTCGGCGATGTCGCGGCGCAGCTGCTCGCGCTGGCGTGCGAGCTCGTTGAAGGCCTGCGCCAGCGCCTGCAGCGCCGGCCCGCCGTCGGCGGCTTCGAGGTCGCGCTGCACGCCGCTGGAGACGACCGCCAGGGCCTGCTCGCCCAGGCGGGCCGGGGCGGCGATCCAGCGCCGGATCAGGGGCTGGGCGGCGCCGGCCACCGCGGCGCACAGTGCCACGGCCACCATGAACAGCAGCGCCATGCGGTCGCCGAGCGCGGCAGCCAGCGCCTCGCGCTGGCCCAGCTCCAGCGTCGACCAGACGAGCGCGCCGCCGCCCAGCCCGAAGACGGCCAGCAGCAGCGCCGCGGCGCCGGCCACGGCGGCGGTGGCCAGCATCAGGGCCCGTTCGCGCATCACGCGGGCGCCCCGTCGAGCATCTCGCGCACCTTCTGCACCAGCTCGCGCGTCGAGAAGGGCTTGGTCATGTAGGCGTCGGCGCCCATCGCCAGCCCCTTGGCGACGTCGGTGTCGCGGCCCTTCGCGGTCAGCATGAGCACCAGCGTGCCCTGCAGCGACTCGTCGGCGCGCAGCTCCTGGCAGACCTCGAAGCCCGACTTGCCGGGCATCATCACGTCCAGCAGCACCAGCCGGGGACGTTCCCGGCGCAGCACCTCCAGGGCCTCGTGGCCGTCGCGTGCGACATGCACCTCGAAGCCCTCGCGCTTCATCAGGTACTCGAGCGAGATCAGGATGTTCGGCTCGTCGTCGGCGATGAGGATCTTGCTCGTCATGCGTCGTCTCCTGGGGGGGCCGTTGGCGCGCCTGGCGGCGCCGGCTCTGTCGGTGGGTTCCACGGTAGCGTGAAGGCGAAGCAGGCCCCTTGACCGTTGTCAGGCCGCAGCTCCAGCCGCCCGCCGAAGTGCTCGATGATCTGCCGGCTGATCGGCAGGCCCAGTCCGGTGCCCTGCGGCCGGTACGTGCTGTCGCCGCCCTGGCGGAAGCGCTCGAAGATCAGCGTGCGCTGCGCCGCCGGCACGCCGGGGCCGTTGTCCTGCACCTCCACGTTCGCGCCGTGCGCGTCCGCCTGCAGCCGCACGACGATGCGGCCGCCAAGGGCGGGCACGAACTTGGCAGCGTTGGACAGCAGGTTCAACAGCACCTGCATCAGCCGGTCGGGGTCGGCACGCAGCGTCGGCACCTGCTCGGGCAGCGAGAGTTCCAGCGCCGCGCCGCGTTCGCGCAGCATCTCGGCCACCGTCTGCGCGGCCTGGCGGATCAGCGCCACCAGGTCGATGTCGGCGTTGTGCCACTCGGCGTGGCCGGACTCGATCTTCGCGAGGTCGAGCACCTGGTTGACGAGCCGGCTGAGCCGTTCGGTCTCGGCCACCACGATGCCTAGGAACTGCTGGCGCTGCGCCTCGGGCATCCCGGCGTCGTCGCGCATCATCTCGGCCAGCGCGCGGATCGAGGTCAGCGGCGTGCGCAGCTCGTGCGTCACCGAGGACATGAAGTCGTCCTTCAGCCGGTCCAGGCTTTCCAGGCGCTCGTTGGCCGCGCGCAGCTCGGCCGTGGCCTTCTCCAGGGCCAGCGAGTGGGCACGCAGCTGCGACGCCTCGTCGAGGATGCGCAGCACGTCGTCCATGGCCAGCGGCTCTTCCTCGACCACCGAGGCCACCATCACGCGCGCCGAGGCGCTGCCGATCGCGCCGGCCAGCTGCGTCTCGACGAAGTGCACCAGGCCGGCGTCGGGCACGATGCCCTCGACACCCGCGGCCCCTCGCGAGCGGGCATAGTCGTCGAACAGCTTTGTCGTGCGCGCCTGCCCGAGGAAGCGCACCGCCAGGGCGAGCAGGTCGGCGACCTTGGCGCGGCCGCGCCAGAACACCAGGCCGGCAGCCGACGGCCGGCGGTCGAACACGTCGACGAACAGCAGCGCCTGGCTGGTCTCCTGCGCCGAGGGCGTGCGCCACAGCGAGACGCCGACGTACAGCCCTACGTTGACCAGCAGGCTCCAGAACAGCGAGTGGGTGAGGTTGTCCAGCCCGGCCAGCCCGAACAGCTGCTCGGGCCGCAGCAGGACGAGGCCGAAGGCGCCCGCGGCGATGAAGTCGGTCTGCCACCAGCCGGACTTGGCGATCGACGGCAGCATCAGCGTGTACACCCACATCGCGAAGCCGCCGAGCAGGCCGGCCAGCGCGCCCTCGCGGGTGCCGCCCTTCCAGTACATGCCGCCCAGCAGCGCCGGCGCGAACTGCGCCACCGCGGCGAAGCTGATCAGGCCGATGCTCACCAGCGCGTAGGCCTCGCCGGCCAGGTGGTAGTAGAGGTAGCCCAGCAGCAGCACGCCGACGATGGCCGAGCGCCGCACCTGCAGCAGCAGCCGCGTGAGGTCGGCGCGCCGCGCGAAGGCCTGCCACTTCAGCAGCAGCGGCATCACCAGGTCGTTGCAGACCATGGTCGAGACGGCGATCGCCTCGACGATCACCATGCCGGTGGCGGCCGACAGCCCGCCCACGAAGACCGCCAGCGCGAGCGCATCCTGGCCGGCTGCCAGCGGCAGCGAGAGCACGAAGGTATCGGCGCCCTCGGCGCTGCCGAAGTGCAGCAGCCCGCCGAGGGCGATCGGCAGCACGAACAGGTTGATGGCCAGCAGGTAGGCCGGGAACACCCAGCTGGCGCGCCGCAGGTGCCGCTCGTCCACGTTCTCCACCACCATCACCTGGAACTGGCGCGGCAGCAGCAGCACCGACAGCATGGACAGCAGCGTCAGCGCGAACCACTGCGCGTAGGCGAACGTCCGGCCCTCGGGTGCCAGGCGCAGCAGCCCGGCCAGCGCCGCATCGGCGCGCACCCGCTCGAAGATGTCGCCGACGCCGCCGAACAGGCCCCAGGTGACGAACGCGCCGACGGCGAGGAAGGCCACCAGCTTCACCACCGACTCGAACGCGATCGCCGCCACCATGCCTTCGTGGCGCTCCGTGCTGTCGAGATGGCGGGTGCCGAACACCATCGTGAAGCCGGCCAGCGCGAGCGCGACGTACAGCGTGCCGTCGTGCCACCAGGCGCCGTCCGCGGCCGGCACGCTGCCGGCCGGCGTGGTCAGCAGGGCATAGCCGCTGGCGATGGCCTTGAGCTGCAGTGCGATGTACGGGACGATGCCGACCACGGTGATCAGCGTCACCAGCCCGGCCAGGGCGCGGCTCTTGCCGTAGCGGCTGGCGACGAAGTCGGCGATGGAGGTGATGCGGTAGATGCGCGCGATGCGGATCATCTTGCGCACCACCATCCAGGCCAGCAGCATGGCCAGCATCGGCCCGAGATAGATCGGCAGGAACCACACGCCGCCGGTGGCGGCGCGGCCGACGCTGCCGAAGTAGGTCCAGGCGGTGCAGTACACCGCCATCGACAGGGCGTAGACCCAGGCATTGCCGATCAGGGAGCGTCCCTGCGCGGCACGCCGGTCGGCCCACCAGGCGACGACGAACAGGATCGACAGGTAGAGGAAGGACGCCCCGAGAACGAGCGCGGGGGACAGCATGTCAGTCCCTGCCGCGCTCCATCAGCCACGCCAGCGCGGCGATGAGCAGGGCCCACACGAGGAAGAGCGCGGCCGGAAACAGCGGCACGCCCAGGAGCGTGACGTCGCGGTCCCACAGCGCGATGAGGGGGAAGTTGAACAACAGCAGCGCCAGCGCGAACAGCCCGGCCAGGCGCTGGTGCAGCAGGCGCGTCTGCACGGGCCCCCCTCAGGCCTTCTGCTTGGCGCCCAGCGTGTGGGCGTGGCGCCCCAGCGCGAAGCTGGCGAAGAACTTGCACCAGATCGTCGAGCCGGCGATCGCGGTCCAGGTGTCGTACGGAATGCCGTAGGCGACGACCGCCACGATGACGAACACCACGACGATGCCGGCCAGGCCGTTGATCGCCATCTCGTAGGGCGCCCAGCGCTCGGCATCCGGCGGCGGCTCGCCGCGCTTGAGCGCCACCTCGGAGAAGTCGCGCTTGACGAGGATGCGCCAGGCGCGGCGCAGCCAGAAGAAGGCCAGCGGAAACAGCGCCAGGAAGAGGATCCAGGTCAGCGCCACGCTGATGTCGAAGGTCATGCTCGGCTCCGTTCGATGTGTCCGGCGCGGACGCACCAACAAGAAGGGCCCCGCCAGCGCTGCCGGCAAGGCCCCGTCCGCAACGCCGGCCCTGGCGGGCCGGCAGTCTCAGGTCGCGCTCAGACGGCGCTCAGTGTGCACCATCCACGGCCTTGGCACCGCGCGGGATGCGCACCGCCTCGACCATGTGCTGGATGTGCTCCGGCGGCTCCTTGGTCACCTTGTCGACCGCGAAGGCGACGATGAAGTTCACCAGCGCACCCACCGCGCCGAAGGCTTCCGGCGTGATGCCGAAGAAGCTGTTCGCGCCGCCGATCACGCCGAGGAACTCGGTGCCCTTGATGAAGAAGATGCCCTTGTGCGCGAACACGTAGAACAGCGTCACCGCCAGGCCGGCGAGCATGCCCGCCATCGCGCCTTCCTTGTTCATCTTCTTGCTGAAGATGCCCATCATGATGGCGGGGAACAGCGAACTCGCCGCGATGCCGAAGGCCAGGGCCACCGTACCGGCCGCGAAGCCTGGCGGGTTCAGGCCCAGCCAACCGGAGATCACGATCGCCACGGCCATCGAGATCTTGCCGGCGAGCAGTTCGCCCTTCTCGCTGATGTCCGGCTTGAACACGCCCTTGATCAGGTCGTGCGACACCGCGGCAGAGATCGCCATCAGCAGGCCCGCCGCCGTCGACAGCGCCGCGGCCAGGCCACCGGCGGCGACCAGCGCGATCACCCAGTTGGGCAGCAGCGCGATCTCCGGGTTGGCCAGCACGATGATGTCGGCGTTGACGTTCAGCTCGTTGCCCTTCCAGCCGGCCTCCTCGGCCTTCTTCTGGACTTCGGCGTTCTTGGTCTTGTCGTTGTAGTACTGGATGCGGCCGTCGCCGTTCTTGTCCTCGAACTTGAGCAGGCCGGTCTTCTCCCAGCGCTTCATCCAGTCCGGACGCTCCTCGTACTTGATCGCGCCTTCCTTGTCATAGACGTTGGCGTCCTTCATCACCACGCCGGGGTTGACGGTGCGGATCAGGTTGGTCTTGGCCATCGCGGCCACCGCCGGGGCGGTGGTGTACAGGATGGCGATGAAGACCAGCGCCCAGCCGGCCGAAGAGCGCGCGTCGGCGACCTTCGGCACGGTAAAGAATCGCATGATCACGTGCGGCAGGCCCGCCGTGCCGATCATCAGCGACAGCGTGTAGACGAACATGTTCAGCGTGCTGCCCGCGGTGGTCGTCGTGTACTTGCCGAAGCCGAGGTCGGTGACGACCTGGTCGAGCTTCTGCAGCAGCGAGACGTCGTGGCCCACCAGGTTCGAGCCCAGGCCGAGCTGCGGGATCGGGTTGCCGGTCAGCTGCAGCGAGATGAAGATGGCCGGGATCGTGTACGCCAGGATCAGCACGATGTACTGCGCCACCTGGGTGTAGGTGATGCCCTTCATGCCGCCGAACACCGCGTACAGGAACACGATGCCCATGCCGACGTAGATGCCGACTTCGCTGGAGACGCCCAGGAAGCGCGAGAAGGCCACGCCCACGCCGGTCATCTGGCCGATGATGTAGGTGATCGAGGCCGTCAGCAGGCAGATCACCGCCACCGTCGAGGCCGACTTCGAGTAGAAGCGGTCGCCGATGAATTGCGGCACGGTGAACTTGCCGAACTTGCGCAGGTACGGGGCCAGCAGCATGGCCAGCAGCACGTAGCCGCCGGTCCAGCCCATGAGGAACAGGCCGCCGCCGTAGCCCATGTTGGAGATCAGGCCGGCCATCGAGATGAACGAGGCCGCCGACATCCAGTCGGCCGCGGTGGCCATGCCGTTCATCACCGGGTTGACCTGGCCGCCCGCGGCGTAGAACTCGCTGGTCGAGCCGGCGCGTGCCCAGATGGCAATGCCGATGTACAGCGCGAAGCTCGCGCCGACGACGAGGTAGATGGTGGTTTGCAGATCCATGGTCGCCTCAGTCCTCGTGCACGTCGAACTGACGGTCGATGTCGCCCATCTTCTTCGCGTACCAGAAGATCAGCGCGATGAAGATGTAGATCGAGCCCTGGTGAGCGAACCAGAAGCCCAGCGGATAGCCGCCCAGCTTGATGCCGTTGAGCAGGTCGGCGAACAGGATGCCTGCCCCGAAGGAGCAGAGGAACCAGATGACCAGGATCTTGGTCAACAGGCCCAGCGTGGCTTTCCAGTAGCCCTGTGAGTCGTGTTGCATGCGACGGTCTCCTCGCAAGTGAATGAACGTGACGCGCGAGGAAAGCTCCCCGCGCGCCAACGGCCGGACTATTCGTGCCGGCTCTGACCACCTTCTTACACAATCCCAACGTGGGCTTACGAACTAGTCAGTAACCCGCATGTCGCGTTTCGCGATGCGGTCTCTGAGCGCATTTGCGCGGGTAATTCCCGAGAGGCGGTGGGATCAGTCGCTTGCGGCAGCGGTGCTGCGCCACGGCGTCCACACCAGGCCGGCGCCGAAGCTGAGGTTGGTCTTCGAGGCCAGCAGCGGGCTGGCGCGGTTGGCCGCGCCGTGCATCGCGTTCAGGTCGACGGCGACGAACCACGACAGGTCGCTCGCGATGCGCCGGCGCAGCGACAGGCCGAACTCCGTGCCCAGGTAGCCGGCGCGGGCCTCGTAGGCCGGGCGAGTGGCGGTGGCCTGGTCGGCGCCGACGCCGTAGAAGTAGCGTTGCAGCGGCCGGCTGGCCCAGGTTGGCTCGATCGACGCGGTGAGCACCGAGCCGGCGCCGAGCACCCCGAACTCCCGCCAGCGCAGCTCGGTGGAAAAGGTGCCGCCGCGCGAGTCGATGCGGCGGAAGTCGGTCGACTGGATCGCGCGCAGCTTGAAGTGCGCCGAGGCACCGTTGCCGCCCGCGCCCTGCCAGCCCTTGTAGACCAGCTGCGGGCCGATGCCGAACAGGTAGTCGAGCTCCGGCATGCCTTCGCGGCGGTCGTTGCTGCGCGTGTTGAAAGCGGCCGTGGCGGTGAGGTCGAGCTCCCAGTGCGAGGTGTCGACGAAGCGGCTGCGGATGCCGCGCTCATCCACGCTGACCACCGGCCCGCGGTAGACGAACCAGGGCACGACGATGGCGCGCCAGTGCGACTGGTCGGCGCCCGGGTAGTCGGGGATGCGGCCACCGCCGGCGGCGATGCCGGCCTCCCAGCGCGGCAGGCCGCCGGCGGCCGGCTCCTGCGCTGCCGCGGCGCCGGCCGCACCGGCCAGCAGCAGGGTCAGTGCGATCTTCCTATTCATGGCCGCGAGTATCGCCACAACGACAAGCCCCTCGCTTGCGCCGGCGCAGTCGCCCCGGGGCCGTGCCGGCGCATGCTTGCAGGATGAAATGGATCGGCCGCTTTCGGCGCATTCTGCTCGCCCTGGCGCTGGGTGCCGCCGGGTGGCCCGCGCTCGCGCTGGACGCAGGCAGCGCGGCGGGCCTGCTCGCCAGGCGCCAGGAACTGCAGGCGGCGTTGCGCGACAACGCCTTCGGCGAGCCGCTGGTGATCGTCTCGCGCGAACGGCCCGACCGCATCGAGGGCGACGTGTACGCCGAGCTGCCGTTCGCCTTCGCCGACGCCACCGCCGCCTTCCGCACGCCGCAGGCGGTGTGCGAGCTGCTGTTCCTGCACCTGAACGTGCATGCCTGCCAGCCGGCCGAGGGCGGCGTGTCGGTGCTGGCCGGGCCGAAGAAGACCGGCGGCGCCGGCATGACCGCGCAGATGCGCTACACGATGCGCACCGAGGTCGATGCGCCGGGCCACCTGCGCGTGGTGCTCACCGCGCCGACCGGGCCGCTCGCGACCACCGACTACCGCATGGTCTTCGAGGCCGTGCCGCTGGAAGGCGCGGGCAGTTTCGTGCACTTCGGCTTCGGCCACAACGCCGGGCTGCTGGCCCGCATGGCGATGCAGACCTACCTGGCCACTGCCGGGCGCGACAAGATCGGCTTCACCGTCACCGGGCGCGACGCGCAAGGCCAGCCGCAGTACGTGAAGGGCGAGCGCGGCTCGCTCGAGCGCAACGTGATGCGCTACTACCTCGCGCTGCAGGCGCACTGCCGCGAGCGCAGCGGCTCGGCCGACGAGCGCATGCAGGCGCGGCTGCGCACCTGGTTCGCACTGACCGAGCGGCACGCGGCGCAGCTGCACGAGTACGACCTGGACGACTACCTGGGAGAGAAGCAGCGCGACCTCGCGCGCATGGCCCAAGGCCGCTGAGGGCCATCGGGCCGCTGTCAGATCCGGGTCAGAAGCCTGCACGACAGTGCCGGGAGGGCCGTGGCACCAACGGCCGCTTCGCCTCCAGGAGCTGCACAGGGGATGTTCACCAGCACGGCCGTCCCGGCCGCCGCCACCGGGCCGGCGCCCATGACGAGCCAGGACCGGAGAGTCGTCTTCGCGTCGTCGCTCGGCACGGTGTTCGAGTGGTACGACTTCTATCTCTACGGTTCGCTCGCGCCGATCCTGGCCGCGCAGTTCTTCTCCGGGCTGGATGCCGCATCGGCGCTGATCTTCGCGCTGCTGGCCTTCGCGGCCGGCTTCATCGTGCGCCCGTTCGGCGCGCTGCTGTTCGGCCGGCTCGGCGACATGATCGGCCGCAAGTACACCTTCCTGGTCACGATGCTCATCATGGGCCTGTCGACTTTCGTCGTCGGCCTGCTGCCGGGGCAGGCCGCCATCGGCGTGGCCGCTCCGGTGATCCTGGTCCTGCTGCGGCTGCTGCAGGGGCTGGCGCTCGGCGGCGAGTACGGCGGGGCCGCGACCTACGTCGCCGAGCACGCACCGGCGGGCCGTCGTGGTGCCTACACGGGCTGGATGCAGACCACCGCGACGCTGGGCCTGCTGCTGTCGCTGGCGGTGATCCTGGGCACCCGCGCCGCCATCGGCGAGCAGGCCTTCGCGGCCTGGGGCTGGCGCATCCCGTTCCTGCTGTCGATCGTGCTGCTGGTCATCAGCACCTGGATCCGGCTGTCGATGGAAGAGTCGCCCGTCTTCAGGAAGATGAAGGAGGCCGGCAAGGCGCCCAACGCGCCGCTGGCCGAGGCGCTCGGCCGATGGCGCAACCTGAAGCGGATGATCCTGGCGCTGTTCGGCCTGGTGGCCGGGCAGGCGGTGGTCTGGTACACCGGCCACTTCCATGCGCTGTTTTTCCTCACCGAGGTGCTGAAGGTCGACGGCCGGACCGCCCATGTCCTGATGGCGGCAGCGCTGCTGCTCGGCGCGCCGTTCTTCGTCGCCTTCGGCAGCCTGTCCGACCGCATCGGCCGCAAGCCGGTCATCCTGGCCGGCTGCCTGATCGCCGCGCTCGCCTACTTCCCGCTGTTCAAGGCGCTGACCGAGGCGGCGAACCCCGACCTGGCTGCCGCGCAGGCGAAGACGCAGGTCGTGGTGGTGGCGGACCCGGACGACTGTTCTCTTCAGTTCAACCCGATCGGCACCGCAAAATTCACCAGCGACTGCGATCTCGCCCGGCAGGCGCTGGCGGCACGCTCGGTGAACTATGTCAACGAAGCCTCGGCGCCGGGCACGCCCGCCGCCATCCGCATCGGCCCGCTGACGATCGACAGCCCCGTCACCGCAGGCCTGCCGCCCGGCGAGGCGAGGTGGCGCGAAGCGGAATTCAGGAAGGCCGTTGCCCAGGCGCTCGACGCCGCCGGCTTTCCCGTCACCGCCGACCCGGCGAAGATGAACCGGCCGCTGATCGTCGGCATCCTGCTCGTGCTGGTGATCCTGGTGGCGATGGTCTACGGCCCCATCGCCGCGATGCTGGTCGAGATGTTCCCGACGCGCATCCGCTACACCGCGACGAGCCTGCCCTACCACGTCGGCAACGGCTGGTTCGGCGGGCTGCTGCCGGCGATCGCCTTTGCCATCGTGGCGCAGACAGGCAACGTCTACAGCGGCCTGTGGTACCCGATCGTGATCGCCGCGGCGAGCTTCGCGATCGGCACGCTCTTCCTGCGCGAGACCCGGGGTACGGACCTCAGCGCCGGCGACTGAGCGTGTGCCGGCTCACAGCCCCACTTCGAAGCGTTGACCGCGGATGTCGAGCACCGCCGCCTTGGGCTTGATCTGCTCCAGCTTGACGCCGGGACCGAGCGTGTCGCCCTCGTGCATCAGCTGGCCGTTGACGATCAGCAGCCGGTTGGCCGGCGTGTTCGAGTAGATCGAGCCGCCGAAGGCCAGCGGCGGCAGGCCGGCGCGCGCGTCGGGCGGCAGTTCGGCCAGCGAGTTCACGCGCCGTGGCGGGGGCGGTGCAGGCGCCGGCGCGGGTGCCGGTGGCGCCGGAGGCGGCGCGGCGCGCATCGGCGCAATCGCCACCGGCGCGGCCGGAGCTGCGGCCGGCGCTGGCTCGGCGGGAACCATGGGCTGCGGCGGCGGGGCGGGCAACGCCGCCTGCGGCGGGGGTGGCGGCAGCTGGGGCGGGGCCGGCGGCGGCTCGTCGCCGCGCCAGGTCCAGGCCACGGCCACCGCCAGGCCGCCGGCCAGTCCGATGGCGATCCACTGCCAGGGCGCGAGCCCGCGCCGGCGCACCAGGGCTTCATCGTCGTCGCCGACTTCCGGCATCGCCTGCGTATGCAGGCCGGGCACGCTGCCGCGTTCGCGTTCGGCATCGGCCCGCCGCAGCGCATCGAGGATGTAGGACATCGTGGGCTACTCCGGCAGCAGGCGCGGCTCGGCGACGCCGGTGGCGCGGTTGATCAGCATCAGCGTCAGCGGACCGGCCAGTCCGTCGGGCTTGAGGCCCTGCGCCACCTGGAAGGCGTTGAGCCGGTTGCGCAGCGCGGCGTCGAACTTCGTCGGCGCCGGCGGTGCCGGCTCGCCCTGCGCAGCGGCGAGCTGGGACGACAGCCAGTCGACCGGTGCGCCATCGTCGTAACCCGGCGGCGTGCGCCACAGCGTGGCGAACTCGCCGCGCCACAGCCCGGCCAGCTCGGCCAGCGGCAGGGTCATGTCACCGTCGCGGGTGGCCAGCGTCGCCTGGCGCATCGTCAGGCCAGTCAGCAGCACGTGGCCGCGCGATCCGCTGCCCTGCAGCGTGAGCAGCGCCGGCCGGTCGAGCTGGCGGATCAGCGCGAGCGTGCTGGCGCCGCTGCTGCGGAAGCACTGCAATTGCTGGCGCGCCGCGGCGGCGCAGGGCTCGCCCTCGCCGAGCTGCACCTGCCAGGCCGGGGCCAGCGCGCGCCAGGCGTCGGCCTCGCTGCGCCAGGCCGCGGCCAGCACCGCCTTGGCGTCGGCCAGCGGCGGCGCGGCCGGCGCGGCGGCCGATGCCGGCGCAGCCGCAGAAGAGGCCGCCTCGGAGGCCGCCG
>NZ_JBFXIO010000101.1:2440-12781 GCF_050175855.1 Piscinibacter sp. | reverse complement strand
TTCGCCCGCGTCGAGCCGGCCTCTGCGCAGCGGCAGGCGGCCAACGCCGGCATCGAGTGCATCGGCTGCGGCGTCTGCTACGCCTCCTGCGAGGTGGTGTCGTTCCGGCCCGACTACCTCGGGCCGGCCGCGCTCAACCGCGCCTGGACGCTGGTCAACGACGTGCGCGACAGCGCCGGTGCCGAGCGGCTGCGCGCGGTGGCCGGCGACGCCGGCTGCCACGCCTGCCATACGCAAGGCGGCTGCACGCTGCGCTGCCCCAAGCAGATCGCGCCGACCGCCGGCATCGCCGGCCTGAAGCGGCTGGTGGCCCGAGCCGCCGTGAAGGGCGAGCTGTGAACGCCGAGGCGATCGCCCAGGCGAAGCGCTGGTACTGGCAGCGCATCAGCGCGATGGTGCTGGCACTGTGCGTGCTGGTGCACCTGGCCGTCATGGTCTATGCCGTACGCGGCGGCCTCAGTGGCGCGGAGATCCTCGCGCGCACCCGCGGCAGCTGGTCCTTCGCGGCCTTCTACAGCCTGTTCGTGCTGGCCTGCGCCGTGCACGTGCCCACCGGCCTGGCCAACATCGCCGTCGAGTGGGGCCGCTGGCGGCCACACGCTGCCCTGTGGGCCGCACGCGCCTTCGCGCTGCTGCTGGCGGTGACCGGCCTGCGCGCCGTCTGGGCGGTGAGCATCGCATGAACACGCTCGACGCGCGCGCACGCCGCCACCCGGTCTACTGGGCCTACCTGCTGCACCGGCTCTCGGGGCTGGCGCTGGCGCTGTTCCTGCCGCTGCACTTCACGCTGCTCGCCCAGGCGCTCGACGGCGCCTCGGGCCTGGACCGCGCCCTCGCGCTCACGCACTCGCCGCTGGTGAAGATCGCCGAGTGGGGCCTGGTGGTGCTGCTGTCGCTCCACCTGGCCGGCGGCACGCGGCTGCTGCTCATCGAGTTCGGCCCCTGGCGGGGGCCGCGCAAAGACTGGATTGCCGGCGCCGCCGGCTTCGCGCTGGCCGCCGGCCTCGCGTTCGCTCTCGCCCTGTTCGCCTGATCACGTTCCCCCCCGAAGACCGAGACCCAAGGAGACAACACCCATGCGAATCGACCTCACCCGCCGACTGCTGATCGCCGCGTTCGCGCTGGCCGCGAGCACGACCGCTTCCGCCCAGGCCTGGCCGGCCAAGCCGGTGAAGATCGTCGTGCCCTTCGCGCCGGGCGGCACCACCGACGTGGTCGCCCGCATGGTCGGCCAGAAGCTCTCCGAAGTCTGGGGCCAGACCGTGGTGATCGAAAACCGCGCCGGTGCCGGCGGCAACCTCGGCGCCGACGCGGTGGCCAAGTCGCCGGCCGACGGCTACACGCTGCTGATGGCCTCGGGCTCGATCACCATCAACCCGAACCTGTACGCGAAGATGCCTTTCGACACCCTGCGCGACCTGGTGCCGATCACCAACGTGGCCAGCGGGCCGATGATGGTGGTGGTGCAGGATTCGTCGCCGTACAAGTCGGTGAAGGACCTGATCGCCGCGGCCAAGGCCCAGCCGGGCAAGCTCAACTTCGGCTCGGCGGGCGTCGGCAGCCAGGTCCACCTGGCGGCGGAGAACTTTGCCGACTCGGCCGGCATCGAGGTGCAGCACGTGCCCTACAAGGGCGAGGCGGTGGCCTACAACGACC
This sequence comes from Piscinibacter sp., assembly GCF_050175855.1. GTDB lineage: Bacteria > Pseudomonadota > Gammaproteobacteria > Burkholderiales > Burkholderiaceae_C > Piscinibacter. The sequence goes on along the minus strand of NZ_JBFXIO010000101.1, from coordinate 11,125 downwards.
TCCTCGGCGGCCAGGTGCAGTTCATGGTCGGCAACATGGCTGCGGCCTCGGCGCTCACCGGCCCCGGCCGCCTGCGCGCGCTGGCGGTGACCAGCCGCACCCGCTCGGCGCAGTTCCCCGAGATCCCGACCGTGGCCGAGAGCGGCCTGCCCGGCTTCGAGAACACCGGCTGGTTCGGCTTCTTCGCACCCGCCGGCACGCCGCCGGCGGTGATCGAGAAGATCCACCAGGACACCGTGAAGGCCCTCGCCGACTCTCAGATCAAGGGCCGCCTGTTCGTCGCCGGCATGTCGCCGGTGGCCAGCTCGCCCGCCGAGCTGGGCCAGCAGATGGACGCCGAGCTCAAGCGCTGGGCCACGGTCGTGAAGAACCGCAACCTGAAGACCAACTGATGCTGCACGTCGACGCTGCAGCGGTCGAGGCGGCCGCGAAGGAGCTGTACATCCGCGCGCTCAAGCAGCTGCCGCCGGACGTGAAGTCCGGCTTCGAGCGGCTGGTGGCCAGCGAGACCGCGCCGACCGCGCAGCGCATCCTCGGCACGATGGTGCAGAACATCCGCGTCGCCGAGGACGCCGACAACCTGCTGTGCCAGGACACCGGCATCCCGATCTACCACCTGCGCATCGGCCGCGGCGTGCAGATCGACGGGCTGGCCGCCAAGCAGGCCATCCGGCGCGGCTGCGAGCGCGCCACGCGCGAGCACCCGCTGCGCAGCTCGGTGGTGCATCCGCTGACGCGGCGCAACGAGCAGACCAGCTGCGGCATCGAGGTGCCGGTGATCCACGTCGACTTCACCGACGACGAAGGCCGCCTCGAGCTCGAGATGGTGCCCAAGGGCAGCGGCTCGGAGAACAACAGCTTCCTGAAGATGGCCATCCCGGCCGAGGGCATCGCGGCGATCAAGACCTTCGTGATCGACTGCGTGCTCGCCGCCGGCGGCAAGACCTGCCCGCCGACCATCGTCGGCGTCGGGCTCGGCGGCACCTCCGATCTCGCAGTGGCGCTGGCCAAGCGCGCCGCCACGCGGGCGCTGGGCACACGCTGCGCCGACGCGGACGGCGCCGCGCTGGAGGCCGAGCTGTCGGCGGCGGTCAATCGCCTCGGCGTCGGCCCGCAGGGCCTGGGCGGAGACTCCACCGCCTTCGCGGTGCACGTGGAGCTGGCCGCCACGCACATCACGATGAACCCGATCGCCGTGAACATGCAGTGCCACTCGGCACGCCGCGCGCGCGCCGTGTTCGACGCGCAGGGAGTGCACTATGGCTGGTAGGCACCACGTGCTCGAGATGCCGGTGAGCGAGGCGCAGGTGCGCGAGCTGCGCGTCAACGACACCGTCACGCTGCAGCGCACGCTCTACGGCATCCGCGACGCCACGCAGATCCACCTGTTCGACCGCGGGCGGACCACGCACTTCGACCTGCGCGGCCATGCGGTCATCCACACCGCACCGAACGTGCGGCGCGTGCCGCCCTCGCCCGAGCATCCCGCCGGCTACGCGCCGGTGTGCATCGGCACCACCACCTCCGACCGCATGGAGCGCTTCACGCGGCCGCTAATGGAACAGTACGGCGTGCGCCTGATCGTCGGCAAGGGCGGGCTGCGCGAGGGCTCGCAGCAGGCCTTCGCCGACCTCGGTGGGGCCTACCTGGCGATCGTCGGCGGCACCGCCGCGCTGGAGACCACCTGGATCGAGCGCATCGAGGCGGTGGACCTCGACGACCTCAACCCCGAATCGCTGTGGCGCTTCGCGATCCGCGACTTCGGCCCGCTGCTGGTGGCGATGGACAGCCACGGCGGCAGCCTGTACCGCGAGGTGCAGCGCGACGCCGCCGCGCGGCGCGCCGAGGTGCTGGCCTCGCTGGGGGTGAAGCCGTGAGCGACGCCGTGCGGCGGGTGCAGACCGACATCCTCATCCTCGGCTCCGGCGGCGCCGGCCTGTTCGCGGCGCTGCACGCCCACCGTGCGGCGCCGGAGCTGCACGTCACGGTGGCGGTGAAGGGGCTGCTCGGCAAGTGCGGCTGCACGCGCATGGTGCAAGGCGGCTACAACGTGGCGCTGGCGCCGGGCGACTCCGTCGAGCGCCACTTCATGGACACCATCGAGGGCAGCAAGTGGCTCGCCGACCAGGACCTCGCCTGGACGCTGTGCTCGACGGCCGTCGAGCGCATCCGCGAGCTGGAGAACGAGCTCGGCTGCTTCTTCGACCGCAACCCCGACGGCACCGTCCACCAGAAGGCCTTCGCCGGTCAGACCTTCGACCGCACCGTGCACAAGGGCGACCTGACAGGCATCGAGATCATCAACCGGCTCGCCGAGCAGGTGTGGGCGCGCGGCATCGCCCGGCTCGAGGAGCACCGTGCCATCGAGCTCGTGCGCACGCCCGACGGCAGCGCGCTGGCCGGCGTGCTGATGATCGACATGCGCAGCGGCGAGTTCGTGTTCGTGCAGGCGCGTGCCGTGCTGCTGGCCACCGGCGGCGGCCCGACCATGTACCGCTACCACACCCCCTCCGGCGACAAGAGCTGCGACGGCATGGCCATGGCCTTGCGCGCCGGGCTGCCGCTGCGCGACATGGAGATGGTGCAGTTCCATCCCACCGGCCTGCTCGCCGGCCCCGATACGCGCATGACCGGCACCGTGCTCGAGGAGGGCCTGCGCGGCGCCGGCGGCCACCTGCTGAACGGCGCCGGCGAGCGCTTCATGCAGCGCGTCGATGCGCGCGCCGAGCGCGCCACGCGCGACATCGTCTCGCGCGGCATCTACGCGGAGATGCGCGCCGGCCGCACCACGCCCTCGGGCGGCGTGTGGATCAGCATGTCGCACCTCGGGCCGGACAACGTCCGCCGGCAGTTCAAGGGCATGGTCGAGCGCTGCGGCGATTGCGGCTTCGACCTCGCCGCCGGCCGCGTCGAGGTGGTGCCGACGGCGCACTACATGATGGGCGGCGTGGTCTTCGCGCCCGACTGCAGCACGCCGCTGCCGGGTCTGTTCGCCGCCGGCGAGGACACCGGCGGCGTGCACGGCGCCAACCGGCTGGGCGGCAACGGCGTGGCCAACTCCACCGTCTTCGGCGGCATCGCCGGCGACCGCATGGCCGCCTGGGTGCGCAGCGAAGGAACTTGGCAGACGCCCGACGAGGCGGTCATCCAGCGCAGCATCGCCGCTCACACCGCGCCGTTCGGCCGCGCCACCGGGCCCGGTGCGATCGAGGCGGTGCGCGACGCCATCTCGAACACGATGTGGGACGAGGTCGGCATCCTGCGCGACGCCGACGGCCTGCGCCGCGCGATCGCCCGGCTCGACGCGCTCGACGCCGAACTGCAGGCCTGCGGCGTGGACGGCAAGGACCGCGCCTTCCACCCCGGCTGGCACGACTGGATGAACCTGCGCAACCTGCTGCAGGTCAGCCGCACGATCGCGGTCTCGGCGCTGGCGCGCGAGGACTCTCGCGGGGCGCACTACCGGGAGGACTTCCCCGAACCCGGCGCGATGGAAGACTCGTCCTTCATCGTGGTGCGACAGGGCGCCGACGGGCAGCTCGCCCTGCAGCGCCAGCCGGTGCGCTTCTCGCGCGTGCGGCCGGGCCAGAGCCTGGTGGCGGCCTGAGGCCGGCCGGGCGGCCGCGCACGCGTGGGCGAAACACTGCTGTTGAGCGTCGGCGCGCTGGTCGCCGCGACGGTCTCCGGCGCCACCGGCTTCGGCTTCGCCCTCGTGGCCACCGCGCTGTGGAGCCAGCTGCTCGAGCCGCAAGTGGTGACGGTGCTGGCGCTGGTCTTCATGCTCTCGCTCAACATCGCCTACCTGCCCTTCTTCTGGCGCGAGATTCCGTGGCGCCGGCTCGCCCCCTACGCGGTCGGCGGCGTGCTCGGCGTACCGCTGGGCGCCTGGGCGCTCGACGTGCTGCCGGCCTCGGTGTTGCGCCCCGCGGTGGGCGCCTTGCTGATGGGCTACTCGGCGTGGATGCTGGCCCGCGTGCACCCGCCGGCGCTGGTGTTGTCGCCGCGTGCCGGCCAGCTCGGCGATGCCTGCATCGGGCTGATCGGCGGCTTCCTCGGCGGGCTGGCCGGTCTGTCGGGCTTCCTGCCCACGCTGTGGTGCGCGCTGCGTGGCGGCGACAAGACCAGCAACCGTGCGCTGGTGCAGGCCTACATCCTGCTGACCGGCGTGCTGGGCATCGCCTGGGTCGGCGGCCTGGTCGGCATCGATGCGCAGGTGCGCGAGCGCCTGTGGTTCGGCGCGCCGTTCGTCGTCGTGGGCGGCGCACTCGGGTTGTTCGTCTTCTCGCGCCTCGATGCCGCCCGGTTCAACCGGCTGGTGCTGTGGCTGCTGGGCTTGTGCGGGGCGCTGCTGCTGGTGCGCGGCTAGCCGGCGCGTGCGGCGGCTGCGCCGATCGCCGTCACAGCTCGAGGTCGGCCGCGTCGACGCCGATCTCCGCGCCCAGCGCGTCCAGGGCGCCGAGCACGAGACCGCCACCGACCACGCCGGCGGCGATCACGGACGCCTCGCGCAGGAAGGGGCTCGGCGCCGGCACGGCCGGCTGCTGCGCCCGGATGCGCTCCAGCGCCGTTTCCAGCACCAGCACGCGCTGCAGCAGCAGGTAGACGGCGTCGGAGCGCGACGCCGTCAGCACGGTCACGGCCCGCTGCGCCTCGGCATCGTCCACCGCCTCCGGCGCGCGCTGCAAGGCACGCACGAGCGCCCACAGCCGTTCGGATTCATCGCGATTCATCGCCAGTCCCCCAGGGTCGCGCGCGGTCGGCTGGCCGCAGTGCGCCGCAATGTAGCGGGATAAGAATGCCCCTGCTACTCCCACTCGATCGTGGCCGGCGGCTTGCTGGAGACGTCGTAGGTCACGCGGTTGATGCCGCGCACCTCGTTGATGATCCGGCCCGACACCTTCTTGAGCAGCGAGTACGGCAGTTCGGCCCAGTCGGCGGTCATGAAGTCGCTGGTCTGCACCGCGCGCAGTGCCACCACGTAGTCGTAGGTGCGGCCGTCGCCCATCACGCCCACGCTCTTGACCGGCAGGAACACCGCGAAGGCCTGGCTGGTGAGGTCGTACCAGCTCTTGCCGGAATGCTCGTCGATGGCCATGCGCAGTTCATCGATGAAGATCGCGTCGGCGCGGCGCAGCAGATCCGCATACTCCTTCTTCACCACGCCGAGGATGCGCACGCCCAGGCCCGGCCCGGGGAACGGATGGCGGTACACCATGTCGTGCGGCAACCCCAGCGCCACGCCGAGCTCGCGCACTTCATCCTTGAACAGGTCGCGCAGCGGCTCAAGCAGCTTCAGGCCCAGCGTCTCGGGCAGGCCGCCGACGTTGTGATGGCTCTTGATCGTGGTGGCCTTCTTCGTCTTGGCGCCACCCGACTCGATCACGTCGGGGTAGATCGTGCCCTGGGCGAGCCACTTCGCACCTCTGAGCTTCTTCGCCTCGGCCTGGAACACCTCGACGAACTCGCGGCCGATGACCTTGCGCTTGGCCTCGGGGTCGCTCACGCCCTTGAGGTGGCCGAGGAACTGCTCGCTGGCGTCGACGTGCACCACCTTCGCGTGCAGGCGGCCGGCAAACATCTCCATCACCATCTTCGCCTCGTTCAGGCGCAGCAGGCCGTGGTCGACGAACACGCAGGTGAGCTGGTCACCGATGGCACGGTGGATCAGTGCCGCAGCCACGCTGGAGTCGACACCGCCTGACAGGCCGAGGATCACCTCCTCGCTGCCGACCTGCTCGCGGATGCGCGCGACGGCCGCGGCGATGTGGTCGCGCATGATCCAGTCGGGCTTCGCCTTCGCGAGCTCGAGCCCGATGCGCTCGAGCAGGGCGCGGCCCTGCAGCGTGTGCGTCACCTCGGGGTGGAACTGCACGGCGTAGTAGCCGCGCGCCTCGTCGGCCATGCCGGCGATCGGGCAGCTCGGCGTGCTGGCCATCAGCTTGAAGCCCGGCGGCAGCTCGGTGACCTTGTCGCCATGGCTCATCCACACCTTGAGCATGCCGTGGCCTTCGGGTGTGGCGAAGTCCTGGATGCCGTCGAGCAGCTTCGTGTGGCCGCGCGCCCTCACCTCGGCGTAGCCGAACTCGCGGTGGTCGCTCCACTCGACCTTGCCGCCGAGCTGCGCCGCCATGGTCTGCATGCCATAGCAGATGCCAAGCACCGGCACGCCGAGGTCCCACACCGCCTGGGGGGCGCGCAGTTCGTGATCCTCGTAGGTGCTGGCGTGGCTGCCGGAGAGGATCACGCCCTGGGGTGCGAACTCGCGGATGAAGGCGTCCGACACGTCGTTCGGGTGGATCTCGCAGTAGACGTGCGCCTCGCGCACCCGCCGCGCGATCAGCTGCGTGACCTGGGAGCCGAAGTCGAGGATGAGGATCTTGTCGTGCATGGGATTCGGCCGGTCAGGAGGAGGCGGGCGCGCCAGGCAGTTCGCCTTCGGTGCGGCGGACGGATCGGAAGTGCTGCCAGGCCAGCAGCAGCGACAGCGCCTGCAGCGCCGCGCAGAAGTACAGCGGCGCACCGATGTGCCAGTCGCCGCGCGGATAGTGGGAGACGGCGCCGAGCAGCGGCGTGGCGATCATCGGCGCCAGCACGGCCATCAGGCTGTTCAGCGAGCTGACGGCACCCATCGCCTCGCCCTGCTGCGTCGGGTCGGCCGCGCTGGAGACGATGCTCTGGATCGCCGACTGCGTGGTGAAGCCGAACAGGTTGGCCACGATCACGACGAACACCACCCAGCTCTGCGACGCCACGCCCCAGGCGACGAAGGCGATCGTCGACGACAGCAGGCCGAGCAGCGCCAGGCGCTGCGGGCTGAACACCTTGAGCAGCTTGCCGAGCAGGAAACCCTGCACCAGCACCGACATCACGCCGATCACGAACAGCGACCAGCCGCTCTCGCTCGGCCCCCAGCCGAACTTCAGGCTGCCATGCAGCACCCACACGGTATAGAGAACGAACTGCGCAAGGCCCGACAGTGCGATCACCGCCACCAGCAGCCCGACGCCCTTGAGCTTCACCAGCCCGTGCAGCGACGACACCGGGTTCAGCGCCTTGAGCTGCACCGCGCGGCGGCGCTCGGCCGGCAGCGATTCCGGCAGCACGAAGTAGCCGTAGGCCAGATTCGCCAGAGCCAGCGCGCCGGCCACGTAGAACGGCAGCTGCAGGTCGATCGCGCCGAGGATGCCGCCGAGCACCGGCCCGAGCATGAAGCCGATGCCGAACATCGCGCCGAGCATGCCGAAACGCTTGGCGCGCTCGTCGGGGTTGCTGATGTCGGCCACGTAGGCGTTGGCCACGGCCGCGTTGGCCTGCATCGCCCCGCCCACCAGCCGCGAGGCGAGCAGCATCCACAGCGCCCAGGCCATCGCGGTGACGAAGAAGTTGATCGCCAGACCGCAGAAGCCGAGCAGCAGCACCGGCCGGCGGCCGTAGCGGTCGGACAGCGCACCGAGCACCGGCGAGGCGACGAACTGCGCGAAGCCGTAGGTGAAGGCGATCACCCCGTACCACACCACCTGCTCGGCAGGGGATTCGGTGAAGCGCCCCACCAGCGTCGGCAGCACGGGGATGATCAGGCCGACCGACAGCATGTCGATCAGCACCGTGATCATGATGAAGGGCATCGCCGCCTGGCGCTGCCCGGCGCTCGGCCCGCTGTGGGTGTCCGGCATCGCGCCCGTCACTCCATCCGGTAGTTCGGCGCTTCCTTCGTGATCTGCACGTCGTGGACGTGGCTCTCGCGGATGCCGGCCGAGGTGATCTCGACGAACTCGGCCTTGCTGCGCATCTCTTCGACGGTGGCGCAGCCGCAGTAGCCCATCGAGGCGCGCAGGCCGCCGGCCATCTGGAAGATGATCGAGACCAGCGAGCCCTTGTAGGGCACGCGGCCCTCGATGCCTTCGGGCACCAGCTTGTCGGCGTTCGGGTTGGCGGCCTCGTCGTTCTCCTGGAAGTAGCGATCCGCCGAGCCGGCCTTCATCGCCCCGATCGAGCCCATGCCGCGGTAGCTCTTGTAGCTGCGGCCCTGGAACAACACGATCTCGCCCGGCGCCTCTTCGGTGCCGGCGAACATGCCGCCCATCATCACCGTGTGCGCACCGGCGGCCACCGCCTTGGCGATGTCGCCCGAGTAACGGATGCCGCCGTCGGCGATCAGCGGCACGTCGGTACCGGCCAGCGCCTTAGCGACGTTGTCGATGGCGGTGATCTGCGGCACGCCGACGCCGGCGACGATGCGCGTGGTGCAGATCGAGCCCGGGCCGATACCGACCTTGACGCCGTCGGCGCCCGCCTCCACCAGCGCCAGCGCCGCCGCGCCGGTGGCGATGTTGCCGCCGATCACGTCGACCTGCGGGAAGTTCTTCTTCACCCAGCGAACCCGCTCGATCACGCCGTGGCTGTGGCCATGCGCGGTGTCGACCACCAGCGCATCGACGCCGGCCTTGACCAGCAGCTCCACTCGCTCCTCGGTGCCCTCGCCCACGCCGACCGCGGCGCCGACGCGCAGCTTGCCCTGCGCATCGCGCGCGGCGTTGGGGAAGCTGGTCTGCTTGGTGATGTCCTTCACCGTCATCAGGCCGCGCAGCTCGAAGGCGTCGTTGACGACCAGCACGCGCTCGAGCTTGTGCTTGTGCATCAACGCCTTGCCTTCCTCGAGCGAGGTGCCCTCGCGCACCGTGATGA
>NZ_JBFXIO010000101.1:0-2340 GCF_050175855.1 Piscinibacter sp. | reverse complement strand
ATGTCCTTCACCGTCATCAGGCCGCGCAGCTCGAAGGCGTCGTTGACGACCAGCACGCGCTCGAGCTTGTGCTTGTGCATCAACGCCTTGCCTTCCTCGAGCGAGGTGCCCTCGCGCACCGTGATGAGCCGTTCGCGCGGGGTCATGATCTCGCGCACCGGCACATCGAGACGAGTCTCGAAGCGCAGGTCGCGGTTGGTGACGATGCCGACCACACGGCCTTCGTCGACCACCGGGAAGCCGGAGATGCCGTGCTGCTTGCTCAGTTCGATCACGTGTCGCACCGGCACGCCGGGCGAGATGGTGATCGGGTCCTTCAGCAGGCCCGATTCATAGCGCTTGACGCGTGCCACCTCGGCGGCCTGCTGCTTGGGCGTGAGGTTCTTGTGCACGATGCCGATGCCGCCTTCCTGGGCGATGGTGATCGCCAGGCGGGCTTCGGTGACGGTGTCCATCGCGGCGGACACCAGGGGCAGGTTGAGGCGGATGTTCCGGGTCAGGCGGGTGGCGAGCGAGGTATCTCGCGGCAGGACCTGGGAGAAGGCGGGCACCAGCAACACATCGTCGAAGGTGAGCGCTTTGCCGAGAAGGCGCATGAGGCAAGCTCCAGACGCAAAAGCGAATTATACGGACCGTGCAGCACCGCACGCTTTGTGACCCATTCCTCACTTGGCAGCGGGGTGCGGCCGGTACACTCGAATGTCACCTCGCTCGTTAACATCGCACCATGCGCTGTCGCCTCGCCGTCCTCTCGCTTGCCCTCGTCGGCGCCGCCCTGGCGTTGCCTGCCGCCGCCCAGTGGAAATGGCGCGGCGCCAACGGGCAGATCCAGTACAGCGACCTGCCCCCGCCGCCCGGCGTGGCCGAGAGGGACATTCTTCAGCGACCGACTGGTGCGACGTTGCGCGCCATGGCGCCTGCCGCGACGGTGCCGGCCGCGTCCGCCGCTTCGGCGCCGCCCCTGAGCCCGAAGAACGTGGATCCCGAACTCGAGGCCAAACGCAAGAAGGCCGAGCAGGAAGCTGCCGCCAAGGCCAAGGCCGAGGAACAACGCGTGGCGGCCGCCAAGGCCGAGAACTGCAAGCGGGCCCGCGAACAGATCAGGACGCTGGAAAGCGGCATGCGCATGGCCCGCATCAACGACAAGGGCGAGCGAGAGGTGCTCGACGACAAGATGCGCGCAGAGGAGATGAAGCGCGCTCGTGACGTCGCCAGCGCCGAGTGCGCCAAGCCCTAGTGCGCCCTCAGCCGCCCGCAGGCAGCTTTTTCCTGGCGGACTTCCGGTAGCGCAAACGCCGCGCCTCCTTGGGATCCACCTGCAGCGGCCGGTAGATTTCCACCCGGTCTCCCTCGCGCAGCGCGGTGTTTTCCGGCTGCACGCGCCCCCAGATGCCCAGTCTGGACTCCGACAGGTCCAACTCCGGATGCCGCTGCGCCATGCCGCTGGCGCGGACCGCGTCCATGAGGGTCGCGCCCTGGGGCACCTCGACCGCCACCTCGTCGACCTCGCCGGCGCGTGGGCTGTAGGCCACGCTCACGCGCAGTGGCTCAGCGAGCGCCATACACCTCTTCGGCGCGGCGCACGAAGCAGTCGACGAAGGTGTTGGCCACGCGGTCGAACACCGGGCTGACGACGGCCTCCAGCGTCTTGCTGCTGAACGCATAGCGCAGGTCGAACTCGATGCGGCAGGCCTGCGCCTCGTCGTCGCCGGGCATGGCCAGCGGCACGAAGCGCCAGATGCCTTCGAGCAGCGAGAACGGGCCGTCGACGAGGTCGACCTCCACCGAGGCATCAGCCACGTGCGTGTTGCGCGTGGTGAACGCATGGCGCACGCCCGCGTAGTGCAGGTGCAGCCGCGCGGTCATGCCCGCGTCGTGCTGCTCGAGCACCTCGGCCCGCTCGCACCAGGGCAGGAAGCGGGGATAGTCCGGGATGCCGGTGACGAGCGAGTACATCTCGTGCGGGGAGTACCACAGCAAGACGGACTTCTTCACGTGCTTCATACAATCACGCGATTGTATTGGCGGCCCTCGGCCTCAACTGCCCCCCCATGTCCATCGCCGAAAACCGCCGCGCTCGCTACGACTACCACATCGAGGAGCGCTTCGAGGCCGGCATGGTGCTCGAGGGCTGGGAGATCAAGGCCATCCGCGCCGGCCAGGTTCAGCTGACCGACGGCTATGTGGTCATCCGCGACGGCGAGCTGTTCCTGATCGGCTGCCGCATCAACGCCCTGCGCAGCGCGTCGACCCACGTGCACCCCGAGGCCGACCGCACCAAGAAGCTGCTGTTGCACAAGGAGCAGATCCGCCGCCTGATCGGCATGGTCGTGCAGAAGG
>NZ_JBFXIO010000100.1:0-12840 GCF_050175855.1 Piscinibacter sp. | reverse complement strand
GGGAAGCTGACATGAAGACCCGTGTGTTCGTCGACGGCCAGGAAGGCACCACCGGACTGCGCATCCACGAGTATCTCGCGCAGCGCGCCGACATCGAGGTGCTGCGCATCGACGCCGACAAGCGCAAGGACATCGCCGAACGCGCGCGCCTGCTCAACGCCGCCGACGTCGCCTTCCTGTGCCTGCCCGATGCCGCCTCGCGCGAGGCGGCGGCGATCGTCACCAACCCGGCCACCTGCCTGATCGACGCCAGCACCGCGCACCGCACCGTGCCGGGCTGGGCTTACGGCCTGCCCGAACTGGCGCCGGGCCAGCGCGAGGCGCTTCGCGCCAGCAAGCGCATCGCCAACCCGGGCTGCCACGCCTCGGCCTTCATCCTGCTGCTGCGTCCGCTGGTCGATGCCGGCCTCGTGCCGGCCGACCTGCCGATCAGCGCCACCTCCATCACCGGCTACTCCGGTGGCGGCAAGAAGATGATCGAGCAGTACGAGGCCGGCGGCGACCCCAGGCTGACGTCGCCGCGGCCCTATGCGCTGAAGCTGGCGCACAAGCACCTGCCGGAGATGACGGCCCATTCGCGCCTGACCCAGGCACCGAACTTCATGCCGATCGTCTCCAGTTTCTACAAGGGTTTGGCAGTGAGTGTGCCCTTGCATCTTTCGCAGCTGCCGGCTGGAACGGACGGCGCGAAGCTGCATGCCGCCTACCAGAAGCACTACGCCGGCGAGCGTTTCGTGCGGGTGATGCCACTGTCGGATCCGGCCACGCTCGAGGACGGGTTCTTCGACGTCCAGGCCTGCAACGACACCAACCGGGTCGACATCTTCGTGTTCGCCAGCGAGACCCAGGCGCTGCTGATGGCGCGCCTGGACAACCTGGGCAAGGGCGCCAGCGGCGCCGCCGTGCAGGCAATGAACGTGCACCTTGGCGTCGAGGAGAGCCTCGGCCTCTGAGCCGCGGCGGCCGCTCACGCGGCCGGATCCGGCGCGCGATAGTGGTAGGGGTAGGCGTCGGCGAAGCCGAGGCGGTGGTAGATCGCCCGCGCCGGGTGGTTGTCGCCTTCGACCTGCAGGTAGCCGTGCCTCGCACCAAGCCGGTGCGCCTCGGTCAGCAGCTGGGCGCACAGCCGGCTGGCAAAACCTTGGCCCCGCGCCGATTCGGCGGTGAAGATGTCGTACAGGCCGACGAGATCCGCCTCCAGCGCGAACTGGCCGCAGGCGACCACCTCGCCGTCGAGCTTCATCTCGTAAGCGCGGAACGGCACCGGTGAATGGGCCAGGCGCTGGCCATGGGCCTGCCGCTGCGACAGCGGCGATCCGCGCAACGCGCCCACCCGCTGGGCGAAGGCTTCCAGCCCGATGGACTGGATCGTCAAGTGGGCCGGCAGGCTGGGCGCGACGATGTTGGAGACGTCCTCCAGCACCATCACCCGGGTGTCGTCGAAACGCTGGAAGCCCATGCCTTCGAGCATCGAATCCAGCCCCGCCGGCTCGCTGAAGGGCGTGATGCGCACCATCAGCGGCAATCCAGCCTGGGAGAAGACCGGTTCGCACAGCGCCAGCTTGTGCGCCACCGACATGCGGCCGGTGGCCACCGCGTTGATGCAGCGCGCCCGCTTGGCCTTGCCGGGCGACAGGCGCACCAGCCAGCCATCCACCCAGCGCTGCTGCGGCGGGGCGCTGGCGTTGAGGCCGGCATCCTCGACGCGCGGCAGCAGGTAGGGATCGAAGTTGCGCGCGATGACCGGGTTCATGCGCATGGCCGGATCACACCCTCTCAGCGCATGGCCTCGATGCGCCGCACCATCTCGCCGGCGAACTCGATGAAGGCCTGGGCGCCGCGCGAGCCGGGATCGAACACCACGCCGGGCAGCCCGTAGCTGGGCGCCTCGGCCAGGCGCACGTTGCGCGGGATGACGCTGTCGAAGACCTTGTCGCCGAAGTGCGCCTTGAGCTGCTCGCTGACCTGCTGCTGCAGCGTGATGCGCGGATCGAACATCACGCGCAGCAGGCCGATGATCTGCAGGTCGGGGTTGAGGTTAGCGTGCACCTGCTTGATGGTATTGACCAGGTCGGACAGGCCTTCGAGCGCGAAGTATTCGCACTGCATCGGCACCACCACGCCGTGGGCGGCACACAGGCCGTTGAGCGTGAGCAGGCTGAGCGACGGCGGGCAGTCGACCAGCACGAAGTCGTACTCGGCATCGACCGCCGCGAGGGCAGCCTTCAGGCGCTTGTCGCGCCGCTCGAGTTCGACCAGCTCCACCTCCGCCCCGGCCAGCTCCCGGTTGGCGCCGAGCACGTCGTAGCCCGTCTTCTCGTTGCGCTGGCGGGCCTCGGCCACGGTCGCGCTCTCCAGCAGCACGTCGTAGACGGAGAGCGGCAGCGCCCGCTTGTCCACGCCCGAACCCATGGTGGCATTGCCCTGCGGGTCGAGATCGACCACCAGCACCCGCTGGCCGATGCGCGCCAGGCCGGCAGCCAGGTTCACGGTGGTGGTGGTCTTGCCGACGCCGCCTTTCTGGTTGGCGATGCAGAAGATTCGGGCCATGAGCGCGGGGAGGGGAAAAGGCGGGCCGGAGCCCTGGAAGGGCACGGTCCGGAAGACCCGGACCGAGAGTCAGGAATGTACCAGCCCGGGCGAGCCCGAAGCCGACTCGCGCATCCAGATCAGGCAGCGTTCGGCATCCAGGCCCGGCACGGACAGCGGTTCCACGTGAAACACTTCGATGCCGGCGGGCAGTTCCGCCAGCTCCGCCTCGGGCACCTTGCCCTTCATGGCGGCCCACGCTGCCCCCGGCGCCAGCAAATGCCGCGTCAGGCGAACGAGGTCCGGCAGGGACGCAAAAGCGCGCGCGGTAATCAAGTCGAACGGTTGGGCCCTCAGTGACTCCACCCGGGCGTGCTCCGCCTGCAGGTTGCGCAGCCCCAGCTCGACCCCGGCCTGTCGGATGAATGCTGCCTTCTTGCCGACCGTGTCCACACAGGTCACCAACCACGCCGGCTCCAGCACCGCCAGCACGACACCCGGCAGACCGCCGCCACTGCCCACGTCGAGCAACCGCCGCGCCGTGCCCGACCCCAGTTCCCGCCGAAACGGGCCGACCACCGCCAGGCAATCCGCCAGATGCTGGGTCAGCATCTCCTGCGGATCGCGCACCGCCGTGAGGTTGTAGGTCGCGTTCCAGCGCTGCAGCAGCGCCAGGTAGGACAGCAGCTTGTCCAACGCCTGATCGTCGACCGGCAGATTCAGCGCGCCGCAGACGCCGGCCAGTGCCGGGCGCAGCGATTCAGGCGGCATCGCTCACCGGCTCGGCATTCGCCGCGAAGCCCTTGAAGCGGCCCTTGCGCAGATGGATCAGCAGCAACGAGATCGCTGCCGGCGTCACGCCGGAGATGCGCGAAGCCTGGCCGAGCGTCTCCGGCTTGTGGCGAACCAGCTTCTGGCGCACCTCGAAGGAGAGGGCAGTCACCTGTGAATAGTCGAGCTCCGGCGGCAGCTTCAGGTTTTCGACGCCGGCCGCGCGTTCCACATCCTCGTTCTGCTTCTCGATATAGCCCGCGTACTTGATGCCGATCTGCACCTGCTCGATCACGGCATCGGCCAGACGTTCGCCCAACTCGCGGCACAGGGTTTCACGTGAAACGCCGGCCTCGGGCTTGGCGATGGCTGCCACCTCGGCCACCTGATCGAAGCCGACACCCGGCCGGCGCAGAAGATCGGCCAGGTTGTATTCGTGCTCCAGCGCCTTGCCGATCAGCCGCTCGGCGTCGGCCGCAGACACCAGCCCCGGGTGGACCCAGGTCGACTTGAGTCGCTCCGACTCGCGCGCCACGGCATCCCGCTTGCGGCTGAAAGCCTCCCAGCGCGCATCGTCGACCAGCCCCAGCCGGCGGCCTTCTTCGGTCAGCCGCAGGTCGGCGTTGTCCTCGCGCAGCTGCAGGCGGAACTCCGCCCGGCTGGTGAACATGCGGTAGGGCTCGGTCACGCCCTTGGTGATGAGGTCGTCGACAAGCACACCCAGGTAGGCCTGGTCGCGCCGCGGCAGCCACGGCGAATCGCCGCGAACCTGCAGCGCCGCGTTCAGGCCGGCGAACAGGCCCTGCGCCGCCGCCTCTTCATAGCCGGTGGTGCCGTTGATCTGGCCGGCGAAGAACAGGCCGCCGACCGCGCGCGTCTCGAAGCTCGACTTCAGCTCACGCGGGTCGAAGTAGTCGTACTCGATCGCGTAGCCCGGCCGCAGGATGTGCGCGTTCTCCAGCCCGGCCATCGAGCGCACCGCGGCGATCTGGATGTCGAAGGGCAGGGAGGTCGAGATGCCGTTCGGATAGAACTCGTGCGTGGTCAGCCCTTCGGGCTCGAGGAAGATCTGGTGGCTGCTCTTGTCGGCGAAGCGGTTGATCTTGTCCTCGATGCTCGGGCAGTAGCGCGGGCCCACGCCCTCGATCACGCCGGTGAACATCGGGCTGCGATCGAACCCGGAGCGGATGATCTCGTGCGTGCGCTCGTTGGTGTGGGTGATCCAACACGGCAGTTGCCGCGGGTGCATGGCCGCATCGCCGAGGAAGCTGAACACGGGCATCGGCGTGCCGGTGCCCGGCATGCCGTCGCCGGGCTGCTCGGTGAGCTTGGAGAAGTCGATCGAACGCCCGTCGATGCGCGGCGGCGTGCCGGTCTTCAGCCGGCCCTGCGGCAGCCTCAGTTCCTTGAGCCGCGCCGACAGCGAGATCGACGGCGGATCGCCCGCGCGGCCCGCCGAGTGGTTCTGCAGGCCCACGTGGATGCGCCCGTCGAGGAAGGTCCCTGCCGTCAGGACCACGGTAAGCCCGTTGAAGCGGACACCCACTTGCGTCACGACACCCGCCACACGGTCGCCTTCGAGCACCAGATCGTCGCACGCACCATGGAACAACCACAGATTGGGCTGGTTCTCCAGCCGCCGGCGGATCGCCGCCTTGTAGAGGATGCGGTCGGCTTGGGCGCGCGTCGCGCGCACCGCCGGGCCCTTGGAACCGTTGAGGATGCGGAACTGGATGCCCGCCTCGTCGGTGGCCAGCGCCATCGCCCCGCCGAGCGCATCGACCTCCTTGACCAGGTGCCCCTTGCCGATACCGCCGATCGACGGGTTGCAGCTCATCTGCCCCAGCGTCTCGATGTTGTGCGTGAGCAGCAGGGTGGCCGCACCCATGCGCGCCGCGGCCAGCGCGGCCTCGGTGCCGGCATGGCCGCCGCCGACCACGATCACGTCGAACTCTCTCGGGAACAGCATGGGTGCCTCAAATTTGAGCAAGGCGGCATTGTAAGGAGCGGCCCCTGCGAAGTCACCCGAAGGGCCGCTCGAGCGGCGATCGGCTATCGTGCGCCGAGAAGCACCGCACACCCATGAACTGCCGCCCCCAATGCGCCGCCTGCTGCATCGCCCCCTCGATCAGCAGCCCCATTCCCGGCATGCCGCAGGGCAAGCCGGCCGGCGTGCCCTGCGTGCAGCTCACCGACGACCTGCGCTGCGCGATCTTCGGCCGCCCCGAACGCCCGGCCGTGTGCGCCTCGCTCGAACCCTCGCCCGCCATGTGCGGTGACAGCCGCGAGCAGGCGATGCGCTGGCTCGGCCACCTCGAAGAAGCGACCCAGCCACGATGAGCCTGCCGACCGCGGATGACCTGCAGCGCCTGGCCGAGCTCTACCCGGCCGTGGCCGACCTGCCCGAGCCCTTGCGCAATGACGTGCTGTCGCGCCAGACGATGTGGCTGGAGGTCCCGCCCGGCACCACGCTGTTCGAGGAGCAGTCTCCCTGCCAGGGCTTCCCCATGGTGCTCGGCGGCGAGGTGCGCGTGGCGCGCGGCTCGGCGCAGGGCCGGTCGCTGGAGCTCTACCGCGTTGGCCCCGGCGAGCTGTGCGTGGTCTCGGCCTCCTGCCTGTTCGGCCAGCAACTGCTCAGCGCACACGGCCAGACCACCGCGCCCACCCGCCTGGCCGTGCTGTCACCCGCGGCGCTAGACGCCTGCTGCGCCCATGAGCCGTTCCGCCGCTTCGTCTTCGGCGTGTTCGCCGACCGGCTGGCCGACCTGATGGCGCTGGCCGAAGCAGTGGCCTTCCAGCGGCTCGACCAGCGCCTGGCCGCCGCGCTGCTCGGCCACGGCGAGGTGCTGCACACCAGCCACCAGGCGCTGGCCGACGAGCTCGGCACCGTGCGCGAAATGGTCACCCGGCTGCTGCGCCGCTTCGAGCGATCCGGCTGGCTGGCACTGGGCCGCGAGCGCATCGAGATCCGCGACGCCGCCGCGCTGCGCCGCCTGTCCGCAGGCGACATTCCGGCTGTGTGACCGCAGTCACAGACGCGGCCGCGCGTCGACAAGACACTGCCTCCACCCGGCGATGGTTGCCGGACATCAAGGAGCAGACATGAAGACGAACGAAGGAACCATCGACCGCGCGCTGCGCATCCTGGCCGGCCTGGTGCTGATCGCCCTGGCCGCCACCGGCACCGTGGGTGTCTGGGGCTGGATCGGTGTCGTGCCGCTGGCCACCGGCCTGCTCGGCTGGTGCCCGGCCTACACGCTGCTGGGCATCAACACCTGCCCGATGAAGACGCAGTCGAAGTGATCGCCGGTGGGCGCAGCATCTCGATGTGCGGGATGCCGTCCTCCAGGTACTCCGGGCCGACGGTCTCGAAGCCGAAGGCCGCGTAGAAGCGCGCCAGGTGCGCCTGCGCGGAGATGCGGATGCCGTGGCCCGGGAAGATCGCTTCCGCCCGCGCCACCGCCCGCCCGACCAGCTCGCGGCCCAGCCCGGTACCGCGCGCGGCGGCGGTGGTGATCACCCGACCGATCGAGGCCTCGGCGTACTTCACGCCGGGCGCGACGATGCGCGCGTAGGCCAACGGCTCGCGCTGCGCCGGCGACCACGCCGCGAGGTGCCACGAACGCTCGTCGACGCCGTCGGCGTCGAGGTAGGCGCAGGCCTGCTCGACCACGAAGACCTGCTGACGCGCCATGTAGATGTGCTGCAGCTCGCGCACGCCGAGTTCGTCGAAGCAGCAGCAGCGCCAGCGGATCGGGGAGGAAGCGTCGCTCATGCGGCGATGATGCCCGGTTCGTTCAGCGCACCGCCGCGCGGCGCAGCGCGCCGGCCACGAACGCCACGCCGGCGAGCGTCATCAGCACGCAGACCGCCAGGGCTGCCATCAGCGGCTCGGCGCCCAGCGCCTCGCCCTTGAGCACGCGTGTCATCAGCGTGTTCTGCGCCAGCGCCGGCACCCAGAAGTGCCAGCCTTCCTCCGCGCCCGGGTTGAGCAGCCCGAACAGCGGCAGCAGCGACACGCCGAGCACCACGCCCGCCGTGCTGGCCTGCGCCTCCTTGACGCTCTTGCAGCGGATCGCCACCGCCATCAGCAGCGCCGACAGCGCCGCCGCGAACGGCGCGACCACGGCGACGAACCACAGCGCCTCGCGCACGCCGAACTGGAACAGTGCCGCCAGCGAGTCACTGCGCAGCAGCCACTGCGCGGGAATGAAGCTGAAGCAACTCAGCACGGCGATCAGCAGACCGATCGCCGAGACCGCCGCCCACTTGCCCAGCACGATGGCCAGCGGCGAGGCCGGGTTCATCAGCAGCGGCTCGAGCGAGCCGCGCTCGCGCTCGCCGGCGGTGGTGTCCAGCGCGGCGTTGAGTGCGCCGTACAGCACCGCCATCAGCACGAAGAAGGGCAGCATGCCGGTGATCTGCGTGCCGCGCGTCTGCGGGTTGGCGAGGTCGCGCTCGTCCACCCGCACCGGCTCCAGCACCTCGGCCGAGACGCCACGCATCGCCAGCGCCAGCGTGGCGCGCTCGCGGTTGAAGCCGGCCACCAGGCGGTGCAGCCGTCCGACGCCGGCCTCGGCGCGCTTGTTGGCGCTGTCGCTCACCACCACCAGGCGCGGCACGTCGCCCTGGCGCAGGGCCACCTCGAAACCGGCCGGGATCACCAGCACCGGATCACCCAGTTCGGCGCGGCGCAGCCCGGCTTCGTAGTCGGCCGGCGCATCCTTCACCGTGAAACCCTGGCGGGCGATGTAGTTCACCAGCGTCGGCGCCTGGTCGGCGCCGGCCAGCACCACCTCGCGCTGCTCGGCGCGCGACTCGAACGAGGCCATCAGCCCCGACAGCGCCACCAGCACCAGCGGCCCCATCAGCACGCTGGACAGCAGCACGACCAGCAGCGTGCGGCGGTCGCGCAGTGCGTCGAGCCACTCCTTGGCGAACACGATCCACGCGCCGCTCATGCCGTCGTCTCCTCGGCATACGCCAGCTTCACGAACGCCTCCTCGAAGTCGCGCGTGCCGCAGCGAGCCCGCAGCTCGGCCACCGTGCCCTGCGCCACCGTGCGGCCGCGCGCGACCACCACCACCTCGTCGCACAGCCGCTCGACCTCCTGCATGATGTGCGTCGAGAAGACGATGCACTTGCCGCCGCCGGCCGGCGAGGCCAGCCACTGCAGCGTCTCGCGCAGCGCGCGCGTCGCGACCACGTCCAGGCCGTTGGTCGGCTCGTCGAGCACGATGTGCGCAGGGTCGTGCACCAGCGCGCGGGCGAGTGCCACCTTCATGCGCTCGCCCTGGCTGAAGCCTTCGGTGCGGCGGTCCAGCAGTGCCGTGCACTCCAGCATCTGCGCCAGCGCCTCGGCGCGCGCCTGCGCTTCCTCGCGCGGCATGCCCTGCAGCGCCGAGAAGTAGACGATGTTCTCGCGCGCCGTCAGCCGCGGGTAGAGGCCGCGTGCGTCGCTGAGCACGCCCATCCGTGCCAGCGCCTCGCGCGGCCGCTGCGCCACCGGAATGCCGTCGACCTCCAGCGTGCCGGCATCGGGTGCGATCAGGCCGGCGAGCATGCGCAGCGTGGTCGTCTTGCCGGCGCCATTGGGCCCGAGCAGGCCGGTGATGCGGCCGTTGGCAGCGGCGAAGCTGACGTCGCGCACCGCCTGCACCGGCGCGGCGCGGCCGCCGAACAGGCGCTGCCGCGGCGGCGCGAAGGTCTTGGCCAGGCCCTCGATGCGAATCATCGCGCGGCCTCCGCCAACGGCACGTACGCTGGCGGGCGCGGCATGGCCGTGGCGCAGCCGGCGTCGACCGCCAGCGCCGTGGCGTCCTCGGCGGCGTCGATGAAGCGGAACAGCAGATCCGGCACGCAGCCCGCGCCGAGCAGGCCGTGGCCCGCATTCGGCACGACCACGTGCTTCGCCTTCGCCCCAAGCGCTTCGGCCACGCGCTTCGCGTGCCGCGGCGGCGTGGCCGGGTCGATGCCGCCGCTGAGCAGCAGCACGGGCGCGGGCGCCGGGTCGATGCGGTAGAAGTCTTCGGGCACGGCGCCGCGCGGCCAGCTCGCGCAAGCCTGTTCGTACAGCGGCGCGAGGCCGAGACCGAAGTCGCGCGCGGCGGCCACTGGCGCGCTGCCCAGGCGCGGCATGTCTTCGGCGCAGATCACCGAGAAGTGCATGCCGGTGGCCATGCCCGGCGCCGACCGCCGCGCCAGCGCCGTGCCCA
This sequence comes from Piscinibacter sp., assembly GCF_050175855.1. Taxonomy (GTDB): domain Bacteria; phylum Pseudomonadota; class Gammaproteobacteria; order Burkholderiales; family Burkholderiaceae_C; genus Piscinibacter. The sequence continues at coordinate 3,325 of NZ_JBFXIO010000100.1, read as the reverse complement.
GCGTCGCCAGCGGCTCGTAGCGCCCCTGCGCGGCGGCGGTGATCGCCGCGGGCAGGCCGGCGGAGAGCGCCGGCACGTACAGCGGCGCGCGCACCGCGGCGAGCACCAGGTCGCGCGTCATCACCACGTTCTCCACCGCGCCGGTGAACGGGTCGGCCACGCTCACGCTGCGCGGCAGCGAGGCGAGCAGCCCGTCCCAGGCCTGGCGCAGCGCCGGCCACTGGCGCGTGCAGCCGGGCTCGATGCTGCAGGCGGTGAAGAGCGCCTCGAGCGCGGCCTGCGCGTCCACGCCGGCACTGGCCGGCAGCACCATGTCGGGAGGCGCCACGCCGTCGAGCACGCTGCGCCGCACGGCCTGCGGGAACTGTCGCTGGTACTCCAGCGCCGCGCGCGTGCCGTAGGAGGCGCCGACCAGGTTGATGCGCTCGGCGCCGATCGCCTGGCGTACTGCGTCGAGGTCCTGCATCGCCAGCGCGGTGGTGAAGAAGCCCAGCCCGGCGGCCTCCTTCACGTGCGGCAGTTTGACCAGGCGCTCGCGGCAGGCTGACAGCCGCTGCAGTTGCTTCGCGGTATCGGCCGCTTCGGCCAGCGGCATCGCACGCGGCTCGTCGCAGTCCAGCGGTGCCGAGCGGCCAGTGCCGCGCTGGTCGACGAAGACGATGTCGCGCCGGTTGTTCAGCCGCGCGAATGCCGGCATCACCTGCGCGGCCAGCGAGATGGCGCTCTGGCCGGGGCCGCCGGCGAGCAGGAAGACCGGATCGGGCAGCTTGCGCCGCGCCAGCGCCGGCACGACCACGTAGTGCACGTCGAAGCGGGTGGCGTCGGGCTTCGCCGGGTCGAGCGGCCGGCTGACCGCGCCGCACAGCACCTCGTGCGGCAGGCCGTCGATCCGGCAGGGCTGCACCGACGCGGCGCCGGCCTGGCCGCACAGTGCGGCCAGACTCAGGGTCGCGGCGGCGAGGCTGCGGCGGCTCACGGCTCGCCGAGGAAGCGCATCAGCTCGCCGCTGGCCAGCAGGCGCTGCAGGTCGTTCGCGCCGCCGATCAGCACGCCCTTGGCGAACACCATCGGGAAGGTCGGCCAGCCGCTCCACATCTTCAGCGCATTGCGGCGGCGCCACTGGCTGAAGTAGCTGCCGAACTCGAGGTACTGGTGGGCCAGGCCCGCCTTGTCGAGCAGCCGGCGCGCCTGGCGGCAGAAGGGGTTGCCGGCCATGCCGACGACCAGGATGCGATTGGAAGCCGCCGCCGCCTGCACGTTGTGGACGATGTCCGCGTGCAGGTTGGCGACGGTGTCGCGGATCGCCGGGTGCAGGCGACTCTCTTCCAGGATGCTGCGTGGCATGGGCTCGGGGCGGGTCGCAAAGCCCGGAGATTAGCCGAGCCGTCGCCCGATCAGGGTTTCCACGGGTTTGAGAAGGGCGACAAATGCCAGAACGCATCCTAAGATTGCATACAACTTTGGAACGCAATCACGGAACCGCCATGAAGATCCGCGTCGTCAACCCCAACACCACCGCTGCCATGACCGACACCATCGGCGCGGCGGCGCGGCGCGTGGCCGCACCGGCCACCCGCATCGTCGCCACGCAGCCCGACAGCGGGCCGGTCTCGATCGAGAGCCACTTCGACGAGGCGATCGCCGCCGTCGGCGTGCTCGAGGAGGTGCGCCGCGGCGAGCGCGACGCGACCGACGCCTACGTGATCGCCTGCTTCGGCGACCCTGGCCTGCTGGCCGCGCGCGAGCTGACCCGCGCGCCGGTGATCGGCATCGCCGAGGCCGCCTTCCACCTGGCCACGCTGATCGCCACGCGCTTCTCGGTGGTGACGACGCTGTCGCGCACCACCGTCATCGCAGAGCACCTGCTGCAGCAGTACGGCTTCGCCCACCACTGCCGGCGCGTGCGCGCCGCCGAGATTCCGGTGCTCGATCTCGAGCACGACACCGATGCGGCGCTGCGTCGAATCGTCGAGGAAGGCCGGCGCGCCAAGGCCGAAGACGGCGTCGGCGCCATCGTGCTCGGCTGCGGCGGCATGGCCGACCTCACCGACACCATCGCCGACGCCGTCGGGTTGCCGGTGGTCGAGGGCGTCACCGCCGCGGTCAAGCTGGCCGAGTCGCTGGTCTCGCTGCGCCTGGCCACCAGCAAGCACGGCGACCTCGCCTTCCCCCGGCCCAAGCCTTTCACGGGCCGCTTCGCCCACCTCGGCGCCTGAACGCCGCCATCCCGCACCCACCGAGGAGACAACGATGAGTACACACGACGACAAGGCCGCCGGCGAGGAGTCGCTGGCACCGCAACAGACCCGCATCATGGACCGCTGGTCCTACCTGCTCGCCTGGCTGGGCGGCTGCGTGTCGATCGGCACCTTCGCCATGGGCTCCAGCCTGGTCGGGCAGCTCAACATGCTGCAGGCGGTGACGGCCATCGCCGTCGGCTGCTTCGTGATCGGCGTGGCGCTGGCCATCAACGGTGCGGCCGGTCACAAGTACGGCATTCCGTTCATGGTGCAGGCGCGCAGCGCCTTCGGATTCGCGGGCACGCGCTTCCCGGGTTTCGTGCGCGCCGTTCCGGCCGTCGTCTGGTTCGGCTTCCAGAGCTGGATCGGCGCCGGCGCCCTCAACGCCGTGTCGGCCACCCTGTTCGGCTTCGACAACCTGGTGCTGTGGTTCGTGATCTTCCAGCTGCTGCAGATCGCACTGTCGGTCTACGGCTTCAAGGGCATCAAGTGGCTGGAGAACGTCGGCAGCGTGTTCATCATCGCCTCGCTGGTCTACATGTTCTGGGCCGTCATCACCAAATACGGCGGCGCGATCGACACCAAGATCACCAGCATCGAAGGCACCTGGGGCCTGCCGTTCTGGGGCGCCACCATGCTCTTCCTCGGCATCTACAGCACGATGATGCTCAACGTCAGCGACTACTCGCGCGAACTGCATCGTGACGTGCGCCCCGGGCCGCTGACCACCATCTACGCGATGTCCATCCTGCCGGCCACGATCTTCATGGGCCTGATCGGCCTGATGGTCTCGGGTGCCACCGGCACGGCCGACCCGATCGCCGTGTTCTCCAGCGCGGTCGACAACAAGCCGCTGCTGGTGATCACGCTGCTGTTCATCGCCTTCGCGCAGGTCACCACCAACGTGCTCAACAACGTCGTGCCGCCGGCCTACGTGCTGATGGATGTCTTCAAGCTGTCGTTCCGCAAGTCCGCCGTGGTGGTCGGCTTGCTGGCGTTCTGCACCTTCCCCTGGGTACTGGTCAAGGACGAGTCCGCCGCCGGGCTGCAGGTTTTTGTGCAGACGTACTCGGCCTTCCTCGGGC
>NZ_JBFXIO010000099.1:0-12914 GCF_050175855.1 Piscinibacter sp. | reverse complement strand
GCCTGGCTCCGGCCTTCGGCAGCGGCGGCCGCGTGTTCAGCACGGCGCTCGGCGCACCAACGGTGCTCGACACCAAGATGGCTCGCCAGACCGACGGCAAGCTGCTGGTGGTCGGTGGCGGCCCGAGCCTGCTGCGCCTGCTGCCCGACGGCACACCGGACCCTGCGTTCGGCACGGCCGGCAACGGCATGGTCACGGTGCCCGCCGGGCGTAACGACGACTACAACCTGGCCGCGGTGACGCTGCAGCCCGACGGCAGCATCCTCGTCGCAGGCTCGGCGGCCATCGGCTTGAGCGGCCGACACGACATGCTGGTGGCGCGCTATCTCCCCGACGGCACGCTGGACGCCAGCTTCGCTGGCGGCGCCGGCCTGGCCCGCTTCGACTACGCGTTGTGGAACGACGGCGCCACGCAGGTGCTGGTTCAGGCCGACGGCTCGATCCTGCTCGCCGGCACGATCAGCGACGGCACCGGCGTCGGCAGCGACTTCGCCGTGCTGCGCCTCACCACGGCCGGGCAGATCGACGCCACGTATGGGGTGAGCGGCTGGGCACGCGTCAACGTCGGCGGCGGCTACGACGTACCGCGCGCTGCGGTGCTCACGTCGGATGGTGGCGTGGTGCTCGCCGGCCGCGTGGCGCCCAGCGGCGCCGACGCAGACATCGGCTTCGCGAAGTTCACCGCGGCCGGTGTGCCGGACACGGCCTTCGGTGCGAGCGGAAACGGCACCATGCGCATCGTGACTCCGGAATTCGACGAGGTGGGCGATATCGCGGTGCTGCCCGATGGCCGGCTGGTCCTCGCCGGCAGCCGATACACCGCGTCGAACGTCAACGGCCTGTGGCTGGCGCGCTACCTCGCCAACGGGCAGATCGACACCAGCTTCGGCACCGTCGGCGTTGCCACGCTGGCCGCGCCGCTGGGCGGCATCGCGCTGGCCGTGCAAACGGACGGCACGCTGTGGGTGGCCGGCTCGGTGCCGTCGGCCGACGGCACGCACACCGACTTCGGCCTGGCCCGCTTCAACGAGGCCGGCCAGAGCGACGCCGGCTTCGGCAGCGCCGGCCTGCTCGGCGTGGACTTGTATGGCAGCTTCGACAGCCCTGCTGCGCTCGTGCTGCAGCCCGACGGCAAGCTGGTGGTCGCGGGGCAGGCCTACAACGGCAGTTCGATCGGCCTGGGGCTTGTGCGCGTGCTGCCATGAACAGCGTGGCGTTGCGGCAGGCCCGGCCATGACCCACCCCGACCTGCTCGGCTGGGCCGCCGCCGCCCTGATGGTGGGCACCTTCGCCTGCCGCGACGCGCGCTGCATGCGGCCGCTGGCGGTGGCCACCAACCTGGCCTTCCTCGGCTACGGCCTGGCGGCCGCGCTGCCGCCGATCTGGGCACTGCACCTGTTGCTGCTGCCCATCAACCTGTGGCGCTGGGCCGAGAGCCTGCGCGCCCCGACCTCCGCAGGAGAGACCCATGCCCGGACTCCGGACCTCGAGCCGCACGGCGGCCACGTATGTCAGCCTCGTCGCGCTGGCGATCCTCGCCGGCTGCGGCGGTGGCGGTGGTGATGCGGGCAGCCCCTCGCCCAGCGGCACCGCCGGCGCGAGCATCGGCGGCACGGCCAGCGGTGTCGTCGGCAGCGGGCTGGTGTTGCAACTCAACGGCGGCAACGACCTGGCCGTTCCGGCCGATGGCAGCTTCAGCTTCGGCAGCACGCTGCCGGCGGGCTCGGCCTACGTGGTGAGCGTGCTGAGCCAGCCCACCAGCCCGGCGCAGACCTGCAGCATTGGCGCGGGCAGCGGCACCGCCAACGCCGCGGTCACGGACGTCACGGTGAGCTGCAGCACCGATCCGCTCGTGCTGCTGGCCGCGGCGCCGCTGGACGCGGCCAGCGACGTGCCGCGCAACGTGCAGCCGGCGCTGAGCTTCTCCGCCGACGTCGACCCGACGATGCTGGGCGCGGGCCCGGTCACGCTCACCGTAGAGGGCGGCGAGGTGGTGTCCGCCACCGTCACGGCGACCGGTCCCACGGTCACCATCGCCCCCGCGGCAGCGCTGTGGCCGGCTACCGCCTACGTGGTCGAGGCAGCCGGCGTGGCTGGGCGCCTCGGCGAGCCGGCCGCACCGGCCTTCAGCAGCCGCTTCGTCACCGCCGATGGCCAGTGGAACGCTTCGCGCGTGGCCGAGCTCGGGCTGGTGCCGCAGCTCGAGGGCGAGTCGATGCGCCTGGCCGTGGCCGGCGGCGGCCAGGCGGTGGCCGCCTGGCTGGCGGTGGACGGCAGCAACCTGATGCGCGTCTGGGCCAGCCGCCGCCTCGCCGACGGCAGCTGGGAAGCTCCGCTCGCGCTCGGCACCCCCGCCGATGGCAACGCCGCGATGGCCGAGGTGGCGATGGAGCTGGATGGCACCGCGCATGTGGTGTGGTCGGCTTCGCCCGGGGGCGGGCAGAGCCACGTGCTGACCGCGCGGCGCGGCGCGGCGGATGCGGACTGGTCGAACGCGGCGCAGCTCAGCCTGCCCACGCTCGTCACCAATATCGAGCCCGCCATCGCTGCAGGCGCCGGCGGTGCGGTGTACGTGGCCTGGGTCGCGGGCGACTCGCTGCCCTATGCCATCCACCTGTCGCAATTGCAGGACGACGGCTCGTGGTCGGAGCCCACCCAGGCCAACGAAGCGAACGGCCTCAGCGTGCTGGTGCCGGCCATCGCCGTGGACCGCCATGCGCGCGCGCTGCTGGCCTGGCCCGAGCAGGACGGCAGCGGCCTGATGCGGCTCGTCGCCCGCCAGTTCCGCGACGACATCCGCGTGCCCGAAGCGGTCGGCCCTGCGGTGGCGCTGAGCGCGGCGGCAGTCGACCTCGGCTTCAGCCTGGCGCTCAATGGCGACGGGCTGGGCGTGCTGGCCTGGAGCCAGCTGGTCTCGGGTGGGTTCCAGCGCACCCTCTGGGCCGCGCTGTTCACTGAAGGCAGCGGCTGGAGCGCCGCCCAGCAGCTGGATGGGCCCGACACCGACGACTTCCAGCCCAGCGCAGCGATCGACGACGAAGGCAATGCACTGGTGGCGTGGACGGCGATTCCGGCCTTGGTCACCCGCGCGGACCCACGCGTGCTGGCGAGCCGGCTCGACCGGCTCGCCGCTCCGGGCACCGGCGGATGGAGCGCGCCGCGCGACCTGACGCAGGGCGCCGTCGGCAGCCATCCGATGGCCGCGCTCGATGCACGCGGCAACGGCCTGGTGCTGTGGCAACCCTCCAACGAGGGCGTGGCCGCCAGCCGCTTCACCCGGCTCGGCAGCTGGCAAGGCACGGAGTCGGTGTGGCGACGCCAGGGCGTGGAGACGCTGTTCGCGCCGCGCATCGGCTTCGACGCCACCGGCAGCGCGGTGGCCGCCTGGGTGGAGGGCGACTTCCTCAGCAACTCGGCCGGGCCGCTGATGGCCATCGGGGGGGCCGGCTTCGAGTGAGGCGATGCCAGGAGGGCAGGACTGCCACTTGCGCCATTGGCATGCCACGAAAGGCAGTTGCGGCATTGGCACGACACCCTCGCCGTGACCCAAGCTCTTGTGGCGAAACGATTTTCTGCCGATCGGCGGCTTGGCACGCGACTTGATTGAGCGGTGTCATGAACACCGCCACATCCGCCGCTGCGGCCGACCCGGCCGAAACCGTCTCGCTGTACGCCGCGCACGCCAAGATCTATGCACGCGCGGTCAAGGGCCGCTTCGTGCAATGGCGCTGGGCCGCGGTGTGGCTGACGCAGATCGTCTTCTACGGCCTGCCCTGGGTGAACTGGAACGGCCGGCCGGCGGTGCTGTTCGAGCTGGCCTCGCGGCGCTTCTACATCTTCGACCTCGTCCTCTATCCGCAGGACTTCATCTACCTGACCGCGCTGCTGCTGCTCGCGGCCTACTCGCTGTTCTTCTTCACCGCGGTGGCCGGGCGGCTGTGGTGCGGCTATGCCTGCCCGCAGACGGTGTACAGCGAGATCTTCATGTGGATCGAGCGCCGCATCGAAGGCGACCGGCCGCAGCGCATGAAGCTCGACGCCGCGCCGTGGAGCCTGGGCAAGCTCGCGCGCAAGGGCGGCAAGCAGCTGGCCTGGATCACCGTCGCGCTGTGGACCGGGTTCACCTTCGCCGGCTACTTCACGCCGATCCGCGAGCTCGCCACGGCCACGCTGGCGATGAACCTCGGCCCCTGGCAGACCTTCTGGGTGCTGTTCTACGGCTTCGCCACCTGGGGCAACGCCGGCTTCATGCGCGAGCAGGTGTGCAAGTACATGTGCCCCTATGCGCGCTTCCAGAGCGCGATGTTCGACCGCGACACGCTGATCATCAGCTACGACACGAAGCGCGGCGAGCCGCGCGGCGTGCGGCTGCGCAAGAGCGACCCGGCGGCGGCCGCCCAGGGCGCCTGCGTCGACTGCGGGCTGTGCGTGCAGGTGTGCCCGACCGGCATCGACATCCGCAAGGGTCTGCAGTACGAATGCATCGGCTGCGCCGCCTGCGTCGACGCCTGCGACGGCATGATGACCAAGATCGGCCAGCCCACCGGCCTGGTGCGCTACGACACGCTCAACGGCATGGAACAGGGCCTGTCGAGCGCCGACCGCTTCAGGCGCGTGCTGCGGCCGCGTGTGCTGGTGTACGGTGCGGTGCTGATGCTGATCACCGCGGGGGTGGTCGTCAGCATTGCGATGCGCTCGCCGTTCAGGGTCGACATCGTGCGTGACCGCAGCACGCTGGCGCGCCTGGTCGACGACGGCTGGGTGGAGAACGTCTACCGGCTGCAGGTGATGAACGCCACCGAATCCACCCAGCGCTACACCGTGCAGGCCAGCGGCCTGGACGGCATCGTGCTGCCGGCGCCGCTGACGCTGGAGCTCGGGCCCGCCGAGGCGCGCTGGGCGGTGGTGTCGTTGCGCGTGCCGCCGGAGACCGCCTCGGCCAAGCCTTCCGGCGCGCACCCGATCTCGTTCGCCATCGCGCAGCTCGACGCGGCCGGCGCGGCGGCGCGCAGCCTGCACGAGAAGTCGACCTTCATCCTTCCCCGCTGAGCGGCCCGCCGCTCGCGCGACCAGTGGGGCAGTAGACGTTGCGTGCCTCCTCGCCGCGCAGGTATTCGCCCTCCTCTTCCGCGCTGGCGCGACGCACCGCCACCAGCGTGGCGCGCCCGGGGTGCGTCTCGCGCAGCCAGTCGGCGGCGAAGCGTTCGGCGTCGGCGCCTTCGTCGAGGATCTGGAAGCGCCGCCGCGGGTGACCCTCGTAGCGGTAGTCGATCACCCAGGTCACGGAGCGGCGGAACAGCTCCATGCCGCAGCCCTCAGCCGGCGCGGCGCAACAGCCGCACGTGCATCGGGCGTGTGAAGCGCGCGCCGTCGGCGCCCTGGTGCGGCGCATACAGCGCCGCCACGCGCTGGAGCATGGCGTCGTCGATGCGGTGGTCGGCGAAGGTCGGCCGCATCATGCGCTGCTCGAAGTCGGCGAAGTCGCGGAAGCGCACCGGCATGTCGAAGCGCTGCTCCCTTTCCTGCCGCCAGCGGCCGCCGGCGATGGCGCTGTCCAGCGCCTGCTGGGCGGCCGCGCGCACCGTGCCCTCGTCGTTGAAGCAGCGGATCAGCTCGTTGAGTTCGCCGTCATAGACCGGCTCGGAGACATACAGCCAGCCGCCCGGCCGCAACACGCGCGCCAGTTCGCCGAGCGCCTGGTTCATCGCCGCCAGCGGCACGTGGTGCAGCGACTTGAGCATCAGTGCGCCGTCGAAGCTCGCGTTGGCGAAAGGAATCGCCTGCGCGCCGGCGCGCACGTAGTCCAGCCGCGGCACCGACTCGGCGAGGTTCTTCGCGAGCTGGCGCTCGTCGACTTCCAGGCCGGTGAGCCGTGCATCCGGATGGCGCAGGAGCAGCTCGCGCGCCAGCCGTGCCGCGCCGCAGCCGGCCTCGACAAGGCGCGCGCCGGCGAGCGGCACCAGGGATTCGAGGAGGTCGAGTTCGTTGTCGATCAGCATGGCGAGGTTCAGGACGGTGAGGCCAGGAAGTCGATGATCGCCGGCGCATGGGGCGCCAGCGCGGCGCGCAGGTCGTGGTCGGCGTCGACCACCAGCAGTTCGGTGCTGCCGCCGGCCTGCTGCAGGGCGAGCGCATCGGCCAGCGGCACGGTGCGGTCGTGGCGGCCATGCACCAGCAGCACCGGGCACTCGATGTGGCCGACGAGGTTCAGCGGGGCGATGCACTCGAAGCGCTCGCCGATCACCTGCTGCACGTGCTCGAGGATCGCCTCGCCGATCCAGTGCCGCGGGATGCGGTGCTCGGCGAGCCAGCGCTCCATCACCTGCTGCGGATGGGCGAAGGCGGACAGGCTCACCACCGCGGCCACGCGGCCGCCCCGCGCGGCGTGCAGCAGGCAGGCGGCCGCGCCCACCGAGTGTCCGAGCAGGGCGATGCGTGCGGCATCGACGGCCGGCTCGGCACGCAGTGCGTCCAGCCCGACGGCGAGGTCGTCGGCGAAGCGCGGCAGCGACATGAAGGCCTCGTCGCCGCTCGCGCCGTGGCAGCTCGCGTCGAGCAGCAGCACCGCCATGCCGGCGTCGGTCAGCGGACCGACCACCGGCCACAGCGTCGAGGCGTTGGCGCCCCAGCCGTGCAGCGCCAGCACCGCCGGCACCGGGCGCGCCGCGTCGCCAGCTTCCGGCATCACCAGCCACGCCGCGAGCTGCTGGCCGCGGCGGCCCGTCAGCGCCAGGCGGCGAACGCGGCCCGCACGCAGCGGCAAGCGCTCGGGCGGCGGCTCATGGGGCACACGCGCCGGCCTCAGCCCGCGCAGCAATGCGCGGTGCAGGAGCGGCCGCAGCACCTGCCCGGCGGCGCGGTGCAGCCAGGGCAGGCGGGGCAAGGCGGCCGGCACGGCGGGCTGGCTCAGCGCGGAAAGTACATGCGCGAGCGATCGAGCTTGTAGCTCCACGGCAGGCCCGCGTTCTTCCAGCCGTTGACGCTGCGCCGCCCGTCCTTGCCCATGTCGCCCTCGAAACCGTCGACCACCGACCAGACCTGCGTGAAGCCGTCATCGGCCAGCCGGTTGGCGGCGCGGCTGCTGCGGTCGCCCGAGCGGCAGATCAGCACCACGATGTCGGTCTTCGACAGGCCCTTGTCCTGCAGCCGGCGGTTCACCTCGGGCACGAAGTCCTGCAGCGGCTCGAGCCGGTACATGCCGCGCTTGTCGTCCCAGTCGGTCATCAGCTCCTGGTGCTCGACGAACGGCACCAGCGCATCGACGTTGCCGGCCATGCCCACATACATCGCCTCGGCGCGTGTGCGCACGTCGAGGAACAGCACCTTGGCGGCGCCGCCGCGCGACTCGATGAAGCCCGGCACCTCGGCGGCCATCAGGTAGAGCGCCGCGCGCGTGCGCTTGATCTCCGGCACCGTGGCGGGGTCGACCTCCGCGGCGGCCGGTCGCGGCATGCCCACGGCCGCCAAGGCGGCTACGCCACCCCACGCCTGCAGGAAGCGGCGGCGCGGCGTGGTGAAGTGGTCTGAAGTCGGCAAGGGCGGCTTTGGCATGCGTGGATCTCCGTCGTCGGGGCCAAATATCAGTCGTCGATGATATTTGAATGGTGCCCTTATGGGTATGCGGGTTCACTCAGAGGGCGCCGAGCAGCCATTGAGGCCGCAGCAGCAGCGCCAGGCCGAGCGCCAGCATCACCAGGCCGCTGACGAGCTTCAGCCGGCGCCCGCCGCGCTCGTCGAGCTTGCGGCTGCCGAGTGCGGCCACGGCGGTGGCCACCATCACGCTGTCGTCGGCGATGTAGCCGAGGATGTACAGGCCGAGGTAGGCGTGGTGCATCGCCGGCGAGAGGTTCTGCTGCGACAGCACCGCGGTGTAGAGCGCCGGCAGCCCGGCCGTGCACAGGAGCTCGACGAGGTTGACCGCCAGCGCCAGCAGCGCCACGCCGGCCAGCAGCGCGGCCAGGTTGCGCGCCTGCGGCAGCGCGTGCATGCGCGCCACCAGGCCCGGCCGCGCCGCGGCGGGAATGGCCAGCGACGGCCCGCGGCCCGGCGCGACGACATCCTTTCAGGTTCAGTGCGGCAATGGCCAGCGCGACCAGCGCCAGGCCGAGACGCAGCGCCTCGGAGAAGCCGACGGCGCGGAACAGGTTCAGCCAGGCGGCCATGAAGGCGTAGTACACCGCACCGCTGACCAGCACGAAGGTGCCGGCGATCAGCGCCATGCGCCGGCGGTCGCGCAGCCGCACCAGCAGCGACAGCAGGAACAGCAGCACCCACATCGCGCAGGGGTTGAAGCCGTCGAGCAGGCCGAGCGCCAGCGTGAACAGCGGCAGGCCCAGGCGCGAGGCGCTGAGCGTTCCGAACAGCCGGCTCTGCACCTCGGCCGGCCGTGGCGTGGCGCCATCAAGCATCGCGACGATGTCTCGCCCGGTGTGCCGCGCGTCCTGGAAGCCGATGATCACCTGGTCGCCGACGACGAAGGTCGGCACCCCCGGCGGCCACACGCCGACCGCCTGCGACAGCGCCTCCAGCTCGGCGGCCGCCGCCGGGTCGCGGTCGACCTGCCGGAACGCGATGCGAAGCCCCGTCCGCTGTGCGGCCAGCTCGGCGAGGAAGACCTTCGCATCGGCGCAGTGCGGACAGCCGTCGCGCACGTAGACGACGAGATCCTGAGCCGCAGCCGCACCCGCCGCCGCGCCCCACAGCAGCGCGATCAGCAGCCACCGCCACGCCCGCACCGCGGCCGCTGGCCGCGCTTCAGGCAGCGCGCGCGGATGGCGCCGCCGCCAAGGCGAACACCGCGGCACAGGCGGCGGCGTGCCGCAGCGCACGCCGGATCGTGTCGGTCATGGCTTGCCTCCTGTCGTTGAACTCGAGCACCGATTCGACCGCGGGCCGGCTCCGACCCGCTTGACATTTCTCATGCCCCCGGGGGCATGTGAGCCCCATCAGAACGCCAGCGTGTTCACGCCCGGCTTGAGCAGGTGCGCCGCCACCTCCGCCGGCTTGGCCGGGGTCACGCCGGGGATCAGGTCGGTCGGCTGCTTGCCGGTGTTGGGCAGGTACAGCGCGCAGACCTCGACCTTGGCACCGGCCTTGATCACGCCCTGCAGCATCTGCTGCGGCGTGACGTTGCGCGGCTTGAGCGTCGGCATCTCCTTGCCGGCCAGCGCGATGTCGCCGGCGGCGTCGCACAGCAGCACGCGCACGCTGGCCTTCTGCTCCAGCGCCTGGCCGGCCAGCACGAGGCCAGCGCCTTGCGCCATCGCGCTGCCGGAATGGATGTTGACGAACAGTTCCTCGGCGTGCGCAGCGGATGCGGCGGCCAGGGCCAGGGCGATGACGAGCGACTTCTTCATGCACGTATTCCTATGACAGTGCGTTGAGGGGAAAGAGTGGGTCCGAGCCCGTGGCTCAGGGGCCGGCAGGCAGTTGCAGGTGTTGCGAGATCTGCGGCGCCGTGGCCGCGTGCTCGATGCGCAGCACACGGCCGCCGTCCAGGGCCACCAGGGTCAGCTGCCCGGCCCGGCGCGGCCAGTCCGCGGTGAGCGAGGCGTCGCGGGCGAGAACCACCGGGAAAGGCAGCTCGCGCAGCCGCGGCAGCGCGATCAGTTTCGTCACGAGCGAAGGCATGCCGGAGATGTCGGCCAGGTAGACCGCGCCCAGCGCCTCGAGCGCGCCCGGCCCGCGCGACCTGATCCACTGCTGGGCGAGATCGGCCGCCGCCTTGTCGGGCGCGAACAGCAGCCAGCGTGCCTGCGCCGGCAGCGCGACGGCCTTGCCGTGCTGGTCTTCCAGCGCCATGGACGGCACCGGCTCGCCGATGCGCAGCGCGCCGGCGCCGGCCGCCGACGCGAAGCCCATCGCGACGGCCGCCAGGGCCGCACCGATCAGATTGCGCAGGCGCAAGTCCGGTCGGCCAAGGCGCCGGCACCATGCTGCGCCATGGGCATCGACGCGACTTCCCTCCAGGCCTGGCTGGCCGCCGAGATCGACGCCGTGGAGGCTTCGCTGGCGGGGCAAGGAGCGAGCTGCTCGCTCGACCGCCGCCGCGAAGCGCCGCCACGCCTCAAGCACGACGAAGGCCGCTATGCGGCGCTGCGGCTGGCGCGCCGCAGCCTCGAACGCGGCGACCCGCGGCAAGAGCTGCGCGAGGCGGCCGACAAGGCGCGTGCCTTTCTCGCCGGAGACAGCCCGCTGCTGCGCGACCGCGCCTGGGTGGCCTACCAGCAAGGGCTGCTGGAGGCCCTCGAGCAGGCGCTGCGGCACACCGGCGGTCACGACGAGACTCCCTCGGCGCGGCGGCCGGGTTGAATCCTGACGACGGGCGCCGCGGGGCCGAAGACGCGATCGGTGAAGCGCACGTACCACGCCGCCGCCTGCACCTGGACGATGTAGGCCAGCGCGATCAGCAAGGCGGCGTCGGCGCCGGCCTCGCGGAACACGCCGATGGCGATGGCCAGCGCGATCGACAGGTTGCGCATCACCGTGCCGTAGACCAGCGCGATGGCATCGCCGCGCGCGAAGAGAGCGCGGCCGATCAGCGTGGACAGCACGAAGTTCAGCGCGTAGATCGCCACCAGTGGCAGCAGCAGGCCCACCAGCGCTAGCGGCGCACGCACGATCTCCGGCGCTTTCAGCGCCATCGACACGAACACGATGCCCAGCACGCCGAGCGTGGACCACGGCGGGAAGCGCAGCTTGTGATGCGCATCGAAGCGCTCGCGGCCGTCGCGCGCGATCAGCCAGCGCTGCGTGAGCTGCCCGAGCGCCAGCGGCAGGAAGACGATCAGCGCGATCTGCAGCGCCACCTGCACGAGCGGGATCTCCACTACCGCGCCGAGCAGCGCCTTCAGGTACAGCGGCGCGAGCAGCGAGCCGGCGAGCAGGCCGATCACCGTCATCTTCACCGCCGCCGGCACGTTGCCGCGGGCGAAGCCGGTCCACGAGATGGTCATGCCCGAAGTGGGCAGCAACGCCGTCAGCAGCAGCGCCAGGCGCGCGGCGGGCTGCTCGGGGAAGAACAGCAGCCCCGCGCCCCAGCCGACCAGCGGCAGCAGCACGAAGTTGATCGCCAGTGCCGCCCCCTGCAGCCGCGCGCCGTCGGGAGCGACCAGCGCGCGCAGGTTCATCGACACCATCATCGGGTAGACCATCAGGAAGGTCAGCGGCAGGATGGCCCAGCGCAGTGCGCCGGCGTCCGTCACGTCGCCGACGCCGAGCCCGAGCGCCATCGCCCCCGGAATGCTCCACACCAGGTGCTTCTGCAGCCAGGCCAGCAGGGTCGACATCTCAGGCCTGCGCCAGACGTTGCACCACGAGCTGCAGCTTGTGGCGGGCCTGCTCGCAGGTGGCGCGCACGACCGGGCTCTCGCTGAAGACGGCGATGGCGCGCGGGTCCTGCAGCACGATGCGGGTGCGGCCCGGCACCGCCTCGCTGACGCCGCAGCCGCAGGGCAGCAGCGCCGCGATGTCGGGCTCGGCGCCCATCAGGGCATGGGCCACCTGCGGGTTGCACACGCCGAGCAGCTTCTGCGGATGGCTGTCCAGGCCGAGCTTGGCCTTCAGGGTGGCCTGCACGTCGACCTCGCTGACGACGCCCATCTGCTCGGCGGCCAGGGCGCCGCGCAGGATGCCTATGGCGGCTTCCAGCGGCTGGTTCAGTTCAATGGCGAAGGCGTAGGGGGTCTCGGACATGGACTTTCTCGTGGGGAAGGGTCGGTTCGGGCCTCGTGGCCGGCAGCGCCGCGACACGGGCCAGGAAATCGTCGCGGCTGGTGGTGCCGAACCAGGGGTGCCAGCGGCGCTGCTCGAACACGGTGCTCGCCGCGCGGCCCTGGTGGGCGTGGCCGGCGAACAGCAGCGTCTCGTCGGGCAGCGTGAAGACCTGCTGCGTCACGCTGTCCCACAGCGCGCGCGGGTCGACCGGCCGCGGCTGGAAGGGGCAGGCGTCCACGGCGAGCAGGCCGCCGCAGAACAGTCGGTCGCGCCAGCGGAAGCTCAGGCAGGCCGCCGTGTGGCCGGGCGTGGCCAGTACCTCGACGTATTCGTCGCCGAAGGGCAGCAGCGCATCGTCGGGCACCTGGTGCAGCACCCGCGGCGCGCCGAGCGACTCGATCGCCGCGACCTCCTGCCGCGGCAGCAGCGCATCGTGCTCGTGGGTGCGCAGCACCCAGCGCAGCGCGAGGCGGTGCTCGTCGAGCATGGCGCGCAGCAGCGGCACATCGGTGCCGCGCGGATCGATCAGCACGGCTTGGGCGGATTCGAGATCGGCGAGCAGGTAGCTCACCGAACCGCTCGCGTCGTCGTGCAGCATGCGGAAGTACATGGCGCTCAGTGCATCAGCTTGAAGACCAGGGCGAGGCCGAGTGCCGCCAGCACCGCCCAGCCCGAGAACAGCAGGCGCCAGAGCAGGAAGCGCGGCACGAAGCCGACGCCGCGCACGAAGCCGGCGCTCATCGCCCAGAACAGCGCCATCGCGAGGCGGTGGTCGGCGTGGCCGGTGGCATCGGCCATCAGCGGCGGATACAGCGTGCCGCCCATCATCACCAGCAAGGCGGCGGCGAGGCTGGGCCCGTGCATGCGCGCCGGCGCGGCAGTGGCCGCTCGGGTCAGGGCGTTCATGCATCGTCCCCGCGGTCGCGGGCGGCGCTGCGCGCGGCCTCGTTCTCGCCCCACATCGCGTTCATCACCGCGAGCAGCACCGCGAATCCGACGCCGAGCATCCAGGCGAAGTACCACATGGTCTGGTTCCTTTCTCAGGCCGCGTCGCTCTCGCCGATCAGCAGCCGCGAGTCGCTCAGGTAGCGGTGCGGCGGGATCTCGAGGTTGGTCGGCGCGGGCTTGTTCTTGAACACGCGGCCGGCGAGGTCGAAGGTGGAGCCGTGGCAGGGGCAGAAGAAGCCGCCGTGCCAGTC
>NZ_JBFXIO010000098.1:0-12966 GCF_050175855.1 Piscinibacter sp. | reverse complement strand
GCTTCATCGAGGGCCGTGCGGTCGACGTCCTGGTCGACACGGGTGCCACCGGCACCGCCATCCCGGCCGCGCTGGCGCGCGAGCTGCGGCTGGAGGCGATCGGCACGGTGCTGTCGTGCACCGCCGGCGGCGTGGTGACGGGCGAGGTGATGCGCGCCGACGTCGAGCTGCGCGGCGGCATTCGCGCCGAACGCCTGCGCGTGGTGGCCCTGGCCGGCCTGCACGACAGGCCGCTGCTGGGCATGGACGTGCTCGGCCGGCTGCGCTGGACGCAGGTGGACGGCGTGCTGCGCATCGAGGCGCGTTCGGCCCGCTAAGCTGGAGGCCATGGATCGGCTGACCGCTCGCCTGCGCCGTGCCCTGGCGGCCCTCGGGTTCGCCACGGGCCTGCCCGCATTCGCGCAGGACGACTGCCCGCCGCCGCCTGCGCCACCCACGGCGCAGGCGCTGGCCGAAGCCCGGCAGGCCGCTCGCGACCGCGGCTTCCTGTGGAAGCTGGAGAAGGATGGCCGCACCTCGTGGCTGTACGGCACCGTGCACGTGGCGCGGCTGGAGTGGGCCTTTCCCGGCCCGCGCGTTGCGCTGGCGCTGACGCAGAGCCAGGTGCTGGCCGTGGAACTCGACCTGCTCGACCCCGAGACGCAGCGCCGCCTGGCCGCCGGCAGCGCCGCGCGGCCCGGCGACGCCTTGCCTGCGCCGCTGCAGCAGCGGCTCGAACGCCGCGCCCGGGCCGAATGCGCCGTGGCGGAACAACTTGCCGCTCTGCGGCCGGAGCTGCAGCTGGCCACGCTGACCATGCTGGCCGGCCGCCGCCAGGGCCTGGAGCCGGGCTACGGCATCGACGCATCCTTGTCGGCGCTCGCCCGCCGCGACGGCAAGCCGGTGGCGGCGCTGGAGACGGTGGACGAGCAGCTGCGCACGATCGCCGCTGCCTCCCGCACCGAGCTGCTCGAGTTGGCCCGCCATACCCTCGACGAACTCGACAGCGGCCGGGCGCAGAAGATGCTCGGCCAGGTCGTGCAGCTGTGGGCGCGCGGCGACCATGCCCGACTGGCCCGCTACGCCGAGTGGTGCGAGTGCCAGCGCACGCCGGCCGAAGCGGCGGCGATGCGCCGCCTGCTCGACGACCGCCACCCGGCGATGGCGGCGCGGCTGGATTCGCTGCACCGCGGCGGTCGCTCGGTGTTCGCCGCCGTCGGCAGCCTGCACCTGACCGGCGCGCGCAGCCTGCCGGTGCTGATGGCCCACCGCGGCTACCGCGTCGAGCGCATCCCGCTGGAGCCGGCCATGCCCGACATCCTCGCCCTGTGGGATTTCGACGACCCGTCCGCCAGCGAAGCGCGCTTCCGTGCCGCGCTGGCCGAGGCCACGCACGATGCCGCGCTGTCGCTGCGCACCCAGATCGCCCGCACGCAGGGCCTGCGGCGGCAGTTCGGCGAGGCGCACCGCGAGCTCGACGCGGTCGATGCCGAGCTGGCCGGCGCCGGGCCCGAGCCGCGCGTGCGCACGCTGCTCGAACGCGGCCGCACCTGGCGCTCGGCCGGTGAGCCGGCGCGGGCACGGCCGCTGTTCCTGCAGGCCGAGCAGCTGGCGCGCACGGCGAAGCTGGAGTTCCTGCACGTCGACGCTCTGCACATGGTGGCGCTGGTGCAGCACGACCCCGAGGAACAGATGGCCTGGACACGCCGGGCGCTGGAGGCCGCGCGTTCCGCAGCCGACCCGCAGGCACGGCGCTGGGAGGCCTCGCTGACCCACAACCTGGGCTGGGCGCTGCACGAGGCCGACCGCCACGACGAGGCACTGCAGCACTTCCGCGCCGCGCTCGCCGCCCGCGAGCGCGACGGCGCCAAGCCGCAGCGCGTCCGCGAGGCGCGCTGGACGGTGGCGCGCGGTCTGCGCGCCCTGGCGCGCCACGACGAGGCCCTGCCCCTGCTGCGTGCGCTGGAGGCCGAGCTGGCCGCCGCCGGCGAGAGCGACGGCTTCGTGCCCGAGGAGATCGCCGAGAACCTGCTGGCGCTCGGCCGCGCCGACGAGGCCCGGCCCTTCTTCGCCCAGGCGCACGCGCAGCTGTCGCAGATCAACACCGTGGAGCGGCCGGACGACGCACGATTGGCGAGGTTGCTGGCGCTGTCGCGTTGATCGCGTTGATCGCGTGACAGGCCCGCGTACCATCGACGGCACCCAGAACAACCACCCGAGGAGACTCCCATGGCCGACGCCGCCGCCTTCGCCAAGCTCGTTCCCGGTTTCGACTTCCTGCAGGGCCTGGTGAAGAACGCCGGCTCCGCGCTGCCCAACATCGGCCAGTGGGTGGCGCCGACGCTGAACCCGGAGGAGCTGGAGAAGCGCATCGAGGAGCTGCGCACGGTGCAGTTCTGGCTGGAGCAGAACGCCCGCATGCTCGGCGCCACCATCCAGGCCCTGGAAGTGCAGCGCATGACGCTGTCGACCCTGAAGACGATGAACGTGCGGATGGACGACCTGCGCGACGCGATGACGCTGCGCATGCCCGAGGCCGCCGCGGCCAGTTCGGCGGTGACTGCCGAGCCGGCGAAGAAAGCGGCTCCGGCGAAGAAGAAGCCGGCGGCGAAGAAGGCCGCCGCCAGCGCGGCCGTGGCCCAGCCGGTCGACCCGATGCAGTGGTGGGGCGCGCTGACCAAGCAGTTCACCGAACTGGCCGCCAGCGCGATGAAGGACGGCGCTACCGACGCGGCGAAGAACCTCGCCGGCACCATGGTCAAGCAGAGCTTCGACGCCGCTGGCCAGACGCTGAAGAAGGCCGCCTCGGTGCCCGGCGCGGTGGCGCGCGGCGCCGGCGCGGCGGCGCGAACCGCCACCCGCAAGTCGATCTCGAAGAAAAAGGGTGCGCCGTGAAGCGTTTCCTGCAGGCCCACGCCACCCACCCCGACTGGCGCTATGCGCTGGCGATGGTGCAGCCGCAGCTGGAGGCGCAGCGCCGCGAGCGCGCGCCCTTCGAGCCGACGCTGGGCTGGGTCTACCTGACCGACCACTACGCCGGCCAGGCCGAGGCGCTGCTGGCCGAGCTGCAGCGCCACTGGCCGGGCGTGGCCTGGGTGGGCTGCGACGGCATCGGCGTGGCGGCCAGCGAGGTGGAGTATTTCGACGAGCCGGCGCTGACGGTGATGCTCGCCGAGCTGCCGCGCGGCGATTTCCGCGTCTTCTCCGGCGCACGGCCGCTGGGGAACTTCGCCGCCCACACGGCGCAGGTACACGCCGATCCGGCCACGCCGGAACTCGCTGATCTGCTCACCGACATGAGCGACCGCACCGCCACCGGCTACCTGTTCGGCGGCCTGGCCTCGGCGCGCAACCGCACGCTGCACATCGCCGACGCGGTGCTCGCCGGCGGGCTGTCGGGCGTGGCCTTCACCAGCGCGGTGGGGCTGGTGTCGCGCGTGACGCAAGGCTGCCAGCCGGTCGGCCGCTCGCGCACGGTGACCGAATCCGCCGGCAACGTGGTGACCAAGCTCGACGGCGAGCCGGCCCTCGACTGCCTGCTGGCCGACCTCGGCGTGGCCGGCCGCGAGCCGCGCGAGGTACTGCCTCAGATCCGCCAGACGCTGGTGGGCCTGGCCGACCCGGCCGAGCGCAGCGCCGACGCACCCAGCGCCCGCCGCGGCGCCTTCGGGCCCGACACCCGCGTGCGCCACCTGATCGGGCTGGACCCGGGCCGCGGCGGCATCGCCATCGGCGACCACGCCCCCGAAGGCCTGGAGCTCGCCTTCTGCCAGCGCCACACCGAGGCAGCGCGGCGCGACCTGGTGCGCATCTGCGCCGAGATCCGCGAGGAACTCGCACCCGACGAGCTGCCGCTGGCCGCCACCCTGCCCGGTGGGGGCACGCCGGAGCCGGCCGAATCGGGCATCGCCGGAGCGGTCTACGTGAGCTGCTCGGGCCGCGGCGGGCCACACTTCGGCGCGCCCTCGGCGGAGCTTCAGATCGTGCGCCGCGCGCTGGGCGACGTGCCGCTGGTCGGCTTCTTCGCCGCGGGCGAGATCGCCCGCCACCACCTCTACGGCTACACCGGCGTGCTGACGGTGTTTCGCGGCTGAGTCCAGTCGCGGCAGTTTCACCCGCATCGCAAAGAAGCTTCGATCCGGCGTCATTCCTCGCGGAGTTACAGTGCGCGGCTGAGCCGTACCCCGCCGGAGACCGCCCGTGAACGCCCCTTCCACGCTCGAGATGGCTGCCGTGCCGAGCGATGCCGCGCCCCGCACCGACCGCGCCGCGCGCCGCGCCGAGGTGGTGGCCGAGCTCTCCGCCGTGCTGCCCGCGCACGCGCTGCTGTGGCACAGCGAGGACACGATCCCCTACGAGTGCGATGGCCTCACGGCCTACCGCGAGCAGCCGCTGGCCGTGGCCCTGCCCGAGACCGAGGAACAGGTGGCCGCGGTGCTGCGCACCTGCCACCGCCTGAACGTGCCGGTGGTGGCACGCGGCGCAGGCACGGGCCTGTCGGGCGGCGCGCTGCCGCACAAGCTGGGCGTGACGATGAGCCTGGCCAGGTTCAACCGCATCCTCGCCGTCGACCCGCTGTCGCGCACGGCGCGCGTGCAGTGCGGCGTGCGCAACCTCGCGATCAGCGAGGCCGCGGCGCCCCACGGCCTGTACTACGCGCCCGACCCGTCGAGCCAGATCGCCTGCACGATCGGCGGCAACGTGGCCGAGAACTCCGGCGGCGTGCACTGCCTGAAATACGGCCTGACGGTGCACAACGTGCTGCGCGTGCGCGGCTTCACCGTCGAGGGCGAGGCGGTCGAGTTCGGTTCCGAGGCGCTCGACGCCGCGGGGCTCGACCTGATGGGCGTGCTGGTCGGCAGCGAGGGCATGCTGGCCGTCACCACCGAGGTCACGGTCAAGCTGGTGCCCAAGCCGCAACTGGCGCGCTGCATCATGGCCAGCTTCGACGACATGAAGAAGGCCGGCGACGCGGTGGCCAGCGTGATCGCCGCCGGCATCATCCCGGCCGGGCTGGAGATGATGGACAAGCCGATGACGGCGGCCGTCGAGGACTTCGTGCACGCCGGCTACGACCTCGATGCCGAGGCCATCCTGCTGTGCGAGAGCGACGGCACCCCGGAAGAGGTGGAGGAAGAGATCGGCCGCATGGTCGAGGTGCTGCAGCGCTGCGGCGCCACCGCGATCTCGGTCAGCGAGAACGAGGCCCAGCGCCTGAAGTTCTGGAGCGGCCGCAAGAACGCCTTCCCCGCCTCGGGGCGCATCAGCCCCGACTACATGTGCATGGACTCGACCATCCCGCGCAAGCGCCTGGCCGACATCCTGCTGGCCATCCAGGAGATGGAGAAGAAGTACCAGCTGCGCTGCGCCAACGTGTTCCACGCCGGCGACGGCAACCTGCACCCGCTGATCCTGTTCGACGCCAACGACCCCGACCAGATGCACCGCTGCGAACTGTTCGGCGCCGACATCCTCGAGACCAGCGTGCGCATGGGCGGCACGGTGACCGGCGAGCACGGCGTGGGCGTGGAGAAGCTCAGCTCGATGTGCGTGCAGTTCGCACCGGCCGAGCGCGAGCAGATGTTCGCCCTCAAGCGCGCCTTCGACCCGAAGGAACTGCT
Organism: Piscinibacter sp.; assembly: GCF_050175855.1. GTDB lineage: Bacteria > Pseudomonadota > Gammaproteobacteria > Burkholderiales > Burkholderiaceae_C > Piscinibacter. The sequence goes on along the minus strand of NZ_JBFXIO010000098.1, from coordinate 7,366 downwards.
CAACCCCGGCAAGGTGATCCCCACCCTGCACCGCTGCGCCGAGTACGGAAAGATGCACGTCTCGCGCGGCCTGCTGCCCTTCGCCGACATTCCCCGCTTCTGAACCCATGTCGATCAATGATCCCGCGTTGCAGATGCTGGTCGACCGCGTGAAGAGCGCGCAGTCGGCCGGCGCGCAGCTGTGCATCCAGGGCGGCGGCACCAAGGCCTTCTACGGCGAGGCGCCGGCCGGCGAACTGCTCGACACCCGCGTGCTCGAGGGCATCTCCAGCTACGAGCCCACCGAGCTGGTGGTCACCGCGCGCTGCGGCACCGGGCTGGCCGAGCTGGAATCCACCCTCGCCGAGCAGGGTCAGTGCCTGCCCTTCGAGCCGCCGCACTTCGGCGCCGGCGCCACGGTGGGTGGCATGGTCGCGGCCGGTCTGTCGGGCCCGTCGCGCGCCGCCGTGGGCGCGGTGCGCGACTACGTGCTCGGTGCCACGCTGCTCAACGGCCGCGGCGAGGTGCTGAGCTTCGGCGGCCAGGTGATGAAGAACGTCGCCGGCTACGACGTCTCGCGCCTGCTGGCCGGCTCGATGGGCACGCTGGGGGTGATCCTCGAGGTCTCGCTGAAGGTGCTGCCGGTGGCGCCGGCGACCGCGACACTGCGCTTCGCCATGGACGAGGCCGAGGCGATCCGCCGCCTCAACGAATGGGGCGGCCAGCCGCTGCCGGTCAACGCCAGCGCCTGGTGGGACGGCACGCTGGTGCTGCGCCTGCGCGGCGCGCTGGCGGCAGTGAATTCGGCCATCACCCGGCTGGGCGGCGAGCTGATCGAGCCGGCGCACGCCACGCCGTTCTGGAACGGCCTGCGTCACCAGCACGACGAGTTCTTCACCAAGGCCGCCGCGGCGGTGGAGGGCGGCGCGCGGCTGTGGCGCGTGTCGGTGCCGCCGACCACGCCCCCGCTGAGCCTGCCCGGCGAGCAACTGATCGAATGGGGCGGGGCGCAGCGCTGGATCTGCTCGGCCGCGCCCGCGTCGCTGGTGCGCGACACGGCGGCGAAGGCGGGCGGCCACGCCACGCTGTTCCGCGGCGACAAGGGCGCCGGCGCCTTCGCGCCGCTGAAGGCGCCGCTGGACCGCATCCACCGCGAGCTGAAGAAGTCCTTCGACCCGAGCAGCGTGTTCAACCCTGGCCGGATGTATCCGGGGCTCTGACCCATGGACGCGCTGCGGGGCCTCGCATGGCTGCTGCTCGCCCAGTCCGCCGGCGAGGCGCTGGTCCGGCTGGCCGGCGCGCCGCTGCCCGGCCCGGTGCTCGGCCTGCTGCTGATGCTGGCGGCGCTGCGCTGGGCGCCGGTGCAGCGCCACGTCGGCGCCGCGGCCGATGCGCTGCTGGCGCACCTGTCGCTGCTGTTCGTGCCGGTGGGCGTGGGCGTGATGACGCATTTCGCGCTGATCTCGCAGTACGGCGCGCGCATGCTGCTGGTGATCGTGGTGGCCACCTGGGCCGGCATGGCCGTCACCGCGCTGGTGCTGCGCGCGCTGCTGCCTCGCGGGGCCTGAGGACATGCAGAGCTTCGTCGAACTCTGGGTCTACCTCTCGGCCACGCCGCTGTTCGGCCTGACCGCCACGCTGGTCACCTACGTGATCGCGCAGATGCTGTACGAGCGTGCCGGCTATGCGCCCTGGGCCAACCCGGTGCTGTGGACGGTGATCACGCTGGCCGCGCTGCTGGCTGCAAGCGGCACGCCCTACCCGACCTATTTCTCCGGCGCGCAGTTCATCCACTTCCTGCTGGGGCCTGCGGTGGTGGCGCTGGCCTGGCCGCTGTGGCAGCGCCGCGCCGAGCTGCGCGCGCGTGCCCGCGCGGTGCTGGTGGCGGCGCTGGCCGGCGGGTTCGCGGCGGCGGCCACCGCGGTCGGCCTGGGCTGGCTGCTCGGCCTGCCCGATGCCGTGCTGCGCTCGCTCGCGCCCAAGTCGGTGACCGCGCCGGTGGCCATGGGCATCGCCGAGCAGCTCGGCGGCATCCCGGCGCTGGCCGCGGCCTTCGCCGTGCTCACCGGCCTGGCCGGTGCGGTCAGCGCCAAATACCTGTTCGACGCCCTGCGCATCGCCGAGCCCGAGGTGCGCGGCTTCGCGCTGGGCACGGCAGCCCACGGCATCGGCGCCGCCCGCGCCCTGCAGGTGCACCCTGACGCCGGCGCGTACGCTGGCCTGGCGCTGGGCGTGCAAGTGGTGCTGGCCGCGCTGCTCATGCCGCTGCTGGCACGGCTGTTCTGAACACGACGCAAACTCGAGACGCTTCATGCAGACCACACTCGCCCCCGAATTCCACGGCACCCGCGAAGGAACCGAGGCCGAGGCCATCCTGCGCAAGTGCGTGCATTGCGGCTTCTGCACCGCCACCTGCCCGACCTACCAGCTGCTCGGCGACGAGCTCGATGGCCCGCGCGGGCGCATCTACCTGATCAAGCAGGTGATGGAGGGCAAGCCGGTCACCCGCGCGACGCAGCAGCACCTCGACCGCTGCCTGACCTGCCGCAACTGCGAGAGCACCTGCCCCTCGGGCGTGCAGTACGGCCACCTCGTCGAGATCGGCCGCAAGGTGGTGGAAGAGCGCGTCGAGCGCCCGGCTGGCGAGAAGGCGGTGCGCTGGCTGCTCAAGGAGGGCCTGACCTCGGCCCTGTTCGCCCCGGCGATGAAGCTCGGCCAGCTGGCCCGCCCGCTGCTGCCCGAGGCGCTGAAGAACAAGGTGCCGGGCAAGATGCCCGCGCAGGCGCATCGCTGGCCGAACCGCGAGCACGAGCGCAAGGTGCTGATGCTGATGGGCTGCGTGCAGCCGGCGATGATGCCCAACGTCAACAGCGCCACCGCGCGCGTGCTCGACGCCGCCGGCATCCAGACCCTGGTGGCCGACGAAGCCGGCTGCTGCGGCGCGCTGCGCACGCACCTCGGCGACGTCGATGGCGGCCTGGACGACATGCGCCGCAACGTCGACGCCTGGTGGCCGCTGGTGTCGACGGGCAAGGTCGAGGCGATCGTGATGAACGCATCGGCCTGCGGCGCGCAGGTGAAGGACTACGCCCATGCGCTGGCGCACGACCCGGCCTACGCCGAGCGGGCGCGGCGCATCGTCTCGCTGACCAAGGACATCAGCGAGCTGCTGCCCGACCTGGTGCCGCGACTGAAGCCGAAGCTGCGCGCGCGCGGGGCGCGCAAGCTCGCCTTCCACCCGCCGTGCACGCTGCAGCACGGCCAGCAGCTGCGCGGCGGCGTCGAGATGCACCTGGCCGCGCTCGGCTTCGACGTGCAGCTCGCCACCAGCGAATCTCACCTGTGCTGCGGTTCGGCCGGCACCTACTCGGTGCTGCAGCCGGAGCTGTCGTACCAGCTGCGCGACCGCAAGCTCGCCAACCTCGCGCCGCTGCAGGCGGAAGTGATCGTCTCGGCCAACATCGGCTGCATCCAGCATCTCGGCACCGGCACCACCACGCCGGTGAAGCACTGGATCGAAGTGCTCGACGAAGCGCTGGCCTGACGCAATCCGTCACGGTTCGCGCAGGCTGCTTAAGGGGAAGCTAATCAGGGTTACCGAGCATCGACTCCATCACTGTCGGCGCCTTTACGGGCGCCCCTGGAGCCCGAATGCCACCAGCCCCGTCGTGCGCCGCCGCGCGCACGCCCGAGAGCCCTTCGATGCTGCACATGCACGGCGCGGACGACCCCGGCCGAGCGGAGGTGGAGCGCTTCATCCGCGCCGTCTACGCCGAGCGCTTCGGCGCCACGGTGCGCCGCTTCGCGCCCTGCCTCGTCAGCCTGCGTGACGGCGACGGCCGCATCGTCGCCGCTGCGGGCTACCGCTTCGCCGACACGCAGCCGCTCTTTCTCGAGCGCTACCTCGACGAACCGGTCGATGCCGCCCTGCATCGCAGTGCCGGCGCCTTGCCGGTGCGCGAAGGCATCGTCGAGGTCGGCCATCTCGCCGCCGCTCGTTCCGGCGAGGGGCGCCGCCTGATCCTGCTGCTCGGCCCGCACCTGGCCGCGCGCGGCGCGCAGTGGGTGGTCAGCACGCTGACCGAGGAACTGCGCCACCTGTTCGTGCGCATCGGCGTCACGCCGCTGGCGCTCGGGGCCGCCGACCCGGCGCGGCTCGGCCCGGATGCCGCCGACTGGGGCGACTACTACGCCCACCGCCCGGTGGTGCTGGCCGGCCACCTGCCCCTGGCGCTGCGCACGCTGGCGCGCCGACTGCGCGGAGCCACCGCATGAGCGCCGACCTGCTCGACGCCTGGCGCGCCCACCAGGGCGTGGCCATCGAGGACGGACTGCGCGCCTGGCGCTACGACCAACTGCACCGCGAGGTCGATGCACTGGCCGCGTCGTGGCGGGCGCAGGGCGTGCGCGTACTGGCCACGCTGATGGACAACGGCGCCGCCTGGATCGCCGCCGACCTTGCCGCGCTGCAAGCGGGCATCGTGCACCTGCCGCTGCCCGGTTTCTTCACGCCGGCGCAGATCAGCCACGCGCTGCGCGCCGCCGGGGCCGATGCGCTGCTGGCGGCGCCACAGGCCGCGCCCGGCTTCGCGCCGCTGCCGGCCGTGGCCGTCGAACTGATGGGCCAGCCGCTGGCCTGGCTGCGCCTGCCGGCGCAGCCCGTCGCCATGCCCGAGGGCACCGTGAAGATCACCTTCACCTCCGGCACCACCGGCACGCCCAAGGGCGTGTGCCTGGGCCGCGCAGGGCTGGCGGCGGTGGCGAGCGGCGTGGCCGAGGCGCTCGGCCCGCTGGCCATCGGCCGCCACCTCAGCGCGCTGCCGCTGGCCGTGCTGCTGGAGAACGTGGCCGGCACGCTGGCGGCGCTGTCGCAAGGCGCCACCTGCGTCGCGCCGCCACTGCAGCAGATCGGGCTGCAGGGATCGTCGCAATTCGATCCGGCGCGGCTGAACACCACGGTGCTCGGCACCCAGGCGCACAGCGTGATCCTGCTGCCGCAGATGCTGCGCGCCTGGACGGGCTGGCTGCAGGCCACCGGCCAGCATGCGTCGGCGTCCTTGAAGATCGTCGCCGTCGGCGGCGCCGCCGTGGGCGCGCCGCTGATCGCCGCGGCGCAGTCCGTCGGCATCCCGGCCTGCGAAGGCTACGGCCTGTCCGAAGGCGGCTCGGTGCAGACGCTCAACCTGCCCGGCGCGCAGCGCCCCGGTTCGGCCGGCCGCGTGCTGCCGCATGCGCGGCTGCGCGTCGCCGACGATGGCGAAATCGAGATCGCCGGCAGCCTGTTCCTGGGCTACCTCGGCGACGCGACCGCGCCGCCGCCGTGGTGGCGCAGCGGCGACCTCGGCGAGATCGACGCCGAAGGCTTCGTGCACGTGCGCGGCCGCCGCAAGCAGGTGTTGATCACCGCCTTCGGCCGCAACGTCAGCCCCGAGTGGGTGGAGACCGCGCTGCGAGGAGAGCCGACCATCGCGCAGGCGGTGGTGTTCGGCGAGGCGCAGCCGGCGCTGTCGGCGGTGCTGTGGCCGATGCGGCCCGAGCTCGACGACGCCGCGCTGGAGGCCGCCGTGCAGCTCGCCAACGTCACGCTGCCCGACTACGCGCGCATCGGCCGCTGGTGCCGCGCCACCGCCGCGTTCAGCACCGAAACCGGCCTGGCCACCGCCAATGGCCGGCCGCAGCGCGCCGCCATCGAACAACGGCACGCCCAGGCCCTGGGCCTGGCCGAGCCGGCACTGGAGACCCCATGACCCAAGAACTGTTCTTCGCCCAGCTGGTCCGCGAGACCGCCGACGCCCGCGGCGGCCTGGTCAGCGCACCCATCATCCAGGGCTGCCTGCAAGGCCGCGTGTCGCTGCCGAGCTACGTGGCCTTCCTCACCGAGGCCTACCACCACGTGCGCCACACCGTGCCGCTGCTGGAGGCCTGCAAGGCCGCGCTGCCGCCGCACCACGCCGCCTGGCTGGACGAGGCGATGGACGAATACATCGAGGAGGAAGCCGGCCACGACGAGTGGATCCTCGACGACATCACCGCCTGCGGCGCCGACGCGGATGCGGTGCGCCACGGCCGGCCGGCCCACGCCACCGAGGTGATGGTGGCCTATGCCTACGACCAGATCGCGCGGCGCAACCCGCTCGGCTTCTTCGGCATGGTGCACGTGCTCGAAGGCACCAGCGTCGCGCTGGCGCTGCAGGCCGCCGACCAGATCCAGGCCCACCTGCAGTTGCCGGACCGCGCCTTCAGCTACCTGCGCTCGCACGGCACGCTCGACCAGCAGCACACCGCGCACTTCGCGCTACTGATGGACCGCATCGAGGCGCCGGAAGACCGCGCCGCCATCGTGCACGCCGCACGCGCGTTCTACCGGCTCTACGGCGACGTGTTCCGCGGCCTGCCGCTGCCTGAGTTCACGGCCGACCTCGAAGAGGCCCTGGCATGAAGGCCGCCGACGCCCGCGTGCTGCTGACCGGCGCCACCGGCGGCATCGGCCAGGCCATTGCGAAGGAGCTGCTGGCGCGCGGCGCTTCGGTGATGCTCTCCGGCCGCTCGCCGGGCAAACTGGCCGCGCTGGCCCGGCAGCTCGGCGGCCACGGCGACACCGCGGCACGCGTGCAATGGCACGCCGCCGACCTCGATGACCCGGCCAGCCTGCCGGCGCTGCGCGAGGCCGCGGCCTCCTGGCGTGCCAACGTGCTCGTCAACGCGGCGGGTACGCCGAGCTTCGGACGCTTCGAGTCGTTCGGTGCCGAGCACTTCGAGCAGGTGCTGCACACCAACCTCGTCGCGCCGATGCGGCTGACGCAGGCACTGCTGCCGGTGCTGCGCCGGCAGGCGAAGGCGCAGGTCATCCACGTCGGCTCGGCGCTGGGCCGGCTCGGCCTGCCCGGCTATGCGGTCTACAGCGCGAGCAAGTTCGGCCTGCGCGGCTTCTGCGAGGCGCTGCGCCGCGAACTGCACGGCAGCCCGGTGCGCGTGCAGTACCTCGGCCCGCGCAGCACGCGCACCGGCTTCAACGACGCGCGCGTCGAGGCCTACAACCGCGCCACCGGCACCGCGGTCGACGCGCCCGAGACGGTGGCGCAGGCCCTCGTCGCGCTGCTCGAGAGCGAGGCTGCCGAACGCTTCCTCGGCCTGCCCGAGAAGCTGGCCGTGCGCCTGAACGGCGCCGTGCCGCAATGGCTGGACGGTGCCTTCGACAAGCACCGCGCCAGCCTGAACCCCACTCCCGCGGAGACACTCCCATGAAGAAGATGCCCCTGGCCCTCCTGGCCGCCCTCGCCCTGACCTCGCTGGCCCGCGCCGGCACGGTGGAGGAAGACGTCGTGCAGCTGCAGCACGACTGGGAAGTGATCCGCTACCAGACACCGGCCAGCGAACGCGAGAAGCG
>NZ_JBFXIO010000097.1:0-13093 GCF_050175855.1 Piscinibacter sp. | reverse complement strand
GAGATCATCGTGGCCAGCGCCGACTCCATCAGGTTCTCGACTTCCAGCGCCTCGATGCGCGCGGTGTTGAACACCTTGGACTTGTCGGCCAGGTGGATGTGCTTGGCCCGCTCGGCGATCTCCTTGACCTTGCCCACGCCCTCGTCCATCGAGGCCTGGGTGCGGAACACGCCGGCGTGCTGCTGCATCGCGCGGCGCAGGTCGTTGGCCACGTCCTGGGCGTACTCGCCGCTGCTGCTCTTCTCGTACTTGGCCAGGCGGGCCAGCGTGCGGTCGGCGGCGTCGGCGGGCAGCGGCTTGTGGCTCTTCGTCTTCAGCGCGCTGTCGACGATGTGGTTGCCCGCGGCGCGGCCGAACACCAGCAGGTCGAGCAGCGAGTTGGTGCCCAGGCGGTTGGCGCCGTGCACGCTGACGCAGGAGCACTCGCCCACCGCATACAGGCCGTTGACCACCGCGTTGTGCACGCCGTTCTTCGGCACCACCACCTGGCCGTGGATGTTGGTCGGGATGCCACCCATCTGGTAGTGGATGGTCGGCACTACCGGGATCGGCTCCTTGGTGATGTCGACGTTGGCGAAGTTGTGGCCGATCTCGAACACCGAAGGCAGCCGCTTCATGATCGTCTCGGCGCCGAGGTGCGTCATGTCGAGCACCACGTAGTCCTTGTTCGGACCACAGCCGCGACCTTCCTTGATCTCCTGGTCCATGCAGCGCGAGACGAAGTCGCGCGGCGCCAGGTCCTTCAGCGTCGGCGCGTAGCGCTCCATGAAGCGCTCGCCGTTGCTGTTGCGCAGGATCGCGCCCTCGCCGCGGCAGCCTTCGGTCAGCAGCACGCCCGCACCGGCCACACCGGTCGGGTGGAACTGCCAGAACTCCATGTCTTCCAGCGGGATGCCGGCACGTGCCGCCATGCCCAGGCCATCGCCCGTGTTGATGAAGGCGTTGGTCGATGCCGCGAAGATGCGGCCCGCGCCGCCGGTGGCCAGCAGCACGGTCTTCGCTTCGAAGATGTGCAGCTCGCCGGTCTCCATCTCGAGCGCGGTCACGCCGACCACGTCGCCCTCGGCGTCGCGGATGAGATCGAGCGCCATCCACTCGACGAAGAAGTTGGTGCGCGACTTCACGTTCTGCTGGTACAGCGTGTGCAGCATCGCGTGGCCGGTGCGGTCGGCCGCGGCGCAGGCGCGCTGCACCGGCTTCTCGCCGTAGTTGGCGGTGTGGCCGCCGAACGGGCGCTGGTAGATCGTGCCGTCGGGGTTGCGGTCGAACGGCATGCCGAAGTGCTCGAGCTCGTAGACGACCTTCGGTGCCTCGCGGCACATGAACTCGATCGCGTCCTGGTCGCCGAGCCAGTCGGAGCCCTTGACGGTGTCGAAGAAGTGGTAGTGCCAGTTGTCCTCGCTCATGTTGCCGAGGCTGGCGCCGATGCCGCCCTGCGCGGCCACGGTGTGCGAGCGCGTCGGGAACACCTTGGACAGCACGGCCACGTTCAGGCCGGCGCGCGCCAGTTGCAGCGAGGCGCGCATGCCGGAGCCGCCGGCCCCGACGATGACGACGTCGAACTTGCGCTTCGAGACGTTGTTGGAAGTCATGGAATCACAGTCTCCAGAGAACCTGGATGGCCCAGCCGGCGCAACCCGTCAGCCACACGATGGTGAACACCTGCAGCACGAGGCGCACGGCCACCGGCTTGACGTAGTCCATCCAGACATCGCGCATGCCCACCCAGACGTGGTACAGCAGCGAGACGATCACGACGAAGGTCAGCACCTTCATCCACTGGCGGCTGAAGATGCCCGCCCACTTGTCGTAGCCCATCTCGCCGGGCAGCAGCACCTGCACGACCAGCGCGAGGGTGAACAGCGCCATCAGCGCCGCGGTGATGCGCTGCGCGAGCCAGTCGCGCAGGCCGTAGTGCGCGCCGACGACGGTGCGCTTGGATCCGTAGTTCTGTGCCATGGGAGTGGTTCTCAGAAGAACAGCTTGAAGCCCAGCGCGAGCGTGAGCAGCACGCTGATCGCGAGCGTGACGATCGCCGAGGTGTGGCCGAACTGCTTCGTGACGGCGTGGGTGGCGTCCATCCACAGGTGGCGGATGCCGGCGATCAGGTGGTGCAGGTAGGCCCAGATCAGTGCCAGCGCTACGAGCTTGAGGAACCATCCGGGAATGAAGCCGACGCCCGCCGCGAAGGCCGCGCGGAACACGTCGTACGACACTTCGGAGGAGACGCTGGCGTCGAACATCCAGATGATGAACGGCATCAGCAGGAACATCAGCACGCCGCTGACGCGATGCAGGATCGACACGATGCCCGCCGGCGGGAGCCGGTACGCGACGATCTGGGACACGTGGATGTTGCGGAACTGGGGCCGCTGCTTGAAGGTGTCTGCCATGCCCAACCTGTTCAGAAGAGATGTAATCGACGCGAAACCAAACAATTCTATTGCACTGCAGCAGTCTTTCGCGGTGCTTGCGCGCCCGAGGGAAACTGCGATTCAAACGATGGTCAGCTCAGCTCGTTGCGATAGTGATGCGAAGCCGTGTTGTAGAGGCCGCGGCGCAACTCGACGGGCTTGTCGCCATAAGTGAGCGACAGGCGCTCGACCAGCAGCAGCGGCGTACCCGGGCTCACCGCCAGCAGCTCGGCCGCCTGCCCTTCGGCCGCCACCGCGCGGATCTTCTCCTCGGCGCGGATCATGCGCACGCCGAACTCCGATTCGAACAGACCGTACATCGGCCCGCGATAGCCCGACAGCCTCTCGGCGGTGAGGCCCTTGAAGGGCGCGGCCGGCAGCCAGATCTCGTCGAACACCACCGGCACGCCACGCAGCGACAGCACGCGCTTGATCTGGATGGCCGCGTCGCCCGAGCGCAGGCCGAGTGCACGCGCCACGTCGGCCGGCGCACGCAGGCGGCGGCAGTCGATGAACTGGCGCTGCGTGCCGCCGGCCTGGCCGTCGTCGGGCTGCAGGCGCAGGAAGCGGTACTGCGTGGTCTGCTCGGCGTGCGTCGCCACGAAGGTGCCCTTGCCCTGGCGGCGCACCAGCAGGTTCTCGGTGGCGAGCTCGTCGATCGCCTTGCGCACCGTGCCCTGGCTGACCTTGAAGCGCGCCGCGAGCTCGGTCTCGCTCGGGATCGCCTCGCCGGGGCGCCAGGTGCCCGCCTGCAGGTCGCGCACCATCAGCGCCTTGATCTGCTGGTACAGCGGACTGAAGGCGGGGCTCGCGGGTTCGGAGACGGCGGTGGACATGGCCCGATTGCAGCACAAGAGTGCGCCATCGTCCACGATCAGCTGACAGACGTCTTATAGAAGACATAAGACTCGGGATTCCCCTCGCTCGAGCGCCTTTCTCGGCCTACACTCGCGCCCTGACCCCCTCCAAACGCCCTTCCTCCCCCTCTTCCGGAGCCTTCCATGAGCAAGAAACCCGTTCGAGTCGCCGTCACCGGCGCTGCCGGCCAGATCGGCTACGCGCTGCTGTTCCGCATCGCCTCCGGCGAGATGCTGGGCAAGGACCAGCCCGTGATCCTGCAGCTGCTGGAGATCCCCGACGAGAAGGCCCAGAAGGCGCTCAAGGGCGTGATGATGGAGCTCGAGGACTGCGCCTTCCCGCTGCTGGCCGGCATGGAAGCGCACAGCTCCCCGGAAACCGGCTTCAAGGACACCGACTATGCGCTGCTCGTCGGCGCCCGCCCGCGCGGCCCCGGCATGGAGCGCGCCGACCTGCTGGCCGCCAACGCGCAGATCTTCACCGCGCAGGGCAAGGCCCTGGACAAGGCCGCCAGCCGTGACGTCAAAGTGCTGGTGGTCGGCAACCCGGCCAACACCAACGCCTACATCGCGATGAAGAGCGCACCGAGCCTCAAGCGCGAGAACTTCACCGCCATGCTGCGCCTGGACCACAACCGTGCGCTGAGCCAGATCGCCGCCAAGACCGGCAAGCCGGTGGCCTCGATCAAGAGCCTGTGCGTGTGGGGCAACCACTCGCCGACGATGTACGCCGACTACCGCTTCGCCACCATCGACGGCAAGAGCGTGAAGGACATGATCAACGACCAGGTCTGGAACAAGGACGTGTTCCTGCCCACCGTCGGCAAGCGTGGCGCCGCCATCATCGAGGCGCGCGGCCTGTCGTCGGCCGCGTCGGCCGCCAACGCCGCGATCGACCACATGCGCGACTGGGCGCTGGGCACCAAGGGCGAGTGGGTCACGATGGGCGTGCCCAGCAACGGCGAATACGGCATCCCGAAGGACGTGATGTTCGGCTTCCCCGTCACCACCGAGGGCGGCCAGTACAAGATCGTCGAGGGCCTGCCGATCGACGCCTTCAGCCAGGAGTGCATCAACAAGACCCTGGCCGAGCTGCAGGGCGAGCAGGACGGCGTGAAGCACCTGCTCTGATGTCCCCACGCGAAGCGCTCTTCGACGCCGCCGACGTCGCCCCGGCCCTGCCGGTGTGCGACCACTACAGCGGCGTCGAGGCGCGCATGCGCAAGAGCCTGGCATTGCAGGTCGAGCTCGGGCCGGTGTTCGACGTCACGCTCGACTGCGAGGATGGCGCGCCGGTCGGCGGCGAGGCCGAGCACGCGCACCTGTGCGCCGAGCTGGTGACGAGCGCAGCCAACCGCTTCGGACGCGTCGGTGCGCGCGTGCATCCGATCGATCACCCCAGCTTCGAGCACGACGTCGACACGCTGGTGCGCCGCGCCGGCTCGCGCCTGGCCTACCTGATGGTGCCCAAGCCGCGTGGCGTGGCCGACGTGACGCGCGCGGTTGACGAGATCGACCACTTCGTCCGCATCCACGGCCATGGCCGCGCGATCCCGGTGCATGTGCTGGTGGAGACGCACGGTGCGCTGCGCGAGGTCGAGGCGATCGCCGCGCTGCCGCGCATCGAGTCGGTGTCCTTCGGCCTGATGGATTTCGTCTCGGCGCACCGCGGCGCCATCCCCTTCCACGCCATGGGCGTGCAGGGCCAGTTCAGCCACCCGCTGGTGGTGCGTGCCAAGCTGGAGATTGCCGCGGCCTGCCATGCCCACGGCAAAGTGCCTTCGCACTGCGTGGTCACCGAGTTCAAGGATCTGCGCGCGCTTTCCGCGGCGGCCTCGCGAGCCAGCCGCGAGTTCGGCTACACGCGCATGTGGAGCATCCACCCCGACCAGGTGCGCACCATCGTCGAGGCGTTCGCGCCGAGCGCCGCCGAGACCGACCTGGCCATCGAGATCCTGCGGGCTGCGCAGGCCGCGCAGTGGGCCCCGATCCGCCACCGCGACACCCTGCACGACCGCGCCAGCTACCGCTACTTCTGGCAGGTGCTGGAGCGCGCCCATCGCACCGGCCAGCCGCTGCCGGGCGAGGTGCGCGAGGCCTGGTTCCAGCCCTCAGCCGTCTGAAACCGCGCCAGACTGTGGCAAGCACCACGGCCCGCCGCCGGTGCACGTGTTCACATGTAAGTGGCGCGCCGGGCGCGCAGCAATTGGTTGCACGACCGGGCCGGGCGGCCCCATGCTCCGCGCATCGTCCACCGACGCGCCATTGCGCGACACCGCCATGAACCTGAAGAGCACCCTTGCCATCGCCGCCGCCCTCTGCCTGGGCGCCACGGCCGCCGTTGCCCAGACCGCGCCGGCCAAGCCGGCCGCGAAGAAGGTCGTGAAGAAGGCCGCTCCGGCCGCCGCCGCCCTGCCCGCCGCCGACGCCGAGCAGCTGGCCGCCGCCGAGCGCGCGCACCTGGGTGCCTACCAGTGCGAGTTCAGCGAGTCGATCGACGTCTCGATGAACCCGAAGTCCAACGGCTACGTCGATGTCCGGCACAAGAAGCAGGTGTGGACGATGAAGCCGGTGGTGTCTTCGACCGGCGCCGTGCGCCTGGAAGACGTCAAGGGCCAGACGCTGCTGCTGCAGATCGCCAACAAGTCGATGCTGATGGATCAGAAGGCCGGCCGCCGCGTGGTCGACGGCTGCATCCACGAGAAGCAGAAGGAGTCGGCCGCCGCCGTCGCCGCCGCCAAGTAAGCGCCCGACCCTGCGCCAAAGGCCCGCCGCGAGCGGGCCTTTTTCTTGCGTGCCCGGCAGGAAAGTCCGAGGCTGACAGACCGGCGTCAGCCGCCGCTGCGAAGCTTCCCTCAAGTCTTATATAAGACATAAAATATCGGGGTAACCCGAAGACGCCCACCCAGTCCCTGCCACCGCACCGGAGTCCCCCATGCTGCAAGCCTATCGCCAACATGCCGCCGAACGCGCCGCCCTCGGCATCCCGCCGCTGCCGCTGGACGCGAAGCAGACCGCCGAGCTGATCGAGCTGATCAAGGGCGCGCCGGCCGGCCAGGTCACGGAAGAGACGGCCTTCCTGCTGGACCTGCTCACCCACCGGGTGCCGCCGGGGGTGGACGACGCCGCCAAGGTGAAGGCCTCGTTCCTCGCCGCCGTGGCCCATGGCGACCTGAAGGTCGGCTTGATCTCGAAGGCCAAGGCCACCGAGCTGCTCGGCACCATGGTCGGCGGCTACAACGTGCACCCGCTGATCGAGCTGCTCGACGACAAGGAAGTGGCCGGCGTCGCCGGCGAAGGCCTGAAGAAGACGCTGCTGATGTTCGACTTCTTCAACGACGTCGCCGAGAAGGCCAAGGCCGGCAACGCCAAGGCCCAGGAGGTGATGAAGAGCTGGGCCGACGCCGAGTGGTTCACCAGCCGCCCCGAGGTGCCGAAGTCGATCACCGTCACCGTCTTCAAGGTGCCCGGCGAGACCAACACCGACGACCTGTCGCCCGCGCCCGACGCCTGGAGCCGCCCGGACATCCCGCTGCACTACCTGGCGATGCTGAAGAACACCCGCCCCGATGCGGCGTTCAAGCCCGAGGAAGACGGCAAGCGCGGCCCGATGCAATTCATCGAGGACCTGAAGAGGAAGGGCCACCTGGTCGCCTATGTCGGCGACGTGGTCGGCACGGGTTCCTCGCGCAAGAGCGCGACCAACAGCGTGATCTGGGCCACCGGCCAGGACATCCCCTTCGTGCCGAACAAGCGCTTCGGCGGCGTCACGCTGGGCGGCAAGATCGCGCCGATCTTCTTCAACACGCAGGAGGACTCCGGCTCGCTGCCGATCGAGGTCGACGTGTCGAAGCTGGAGATGGGCGACGTGATCGAGGTGCTGCCGTACGACGGCAAGATCACCAAGGGCGGCGCCACCGTCGCCGAATTCAAGCTCAAGAGCGACGTGCTGCTCGACGAGGTGCGCGCCGGCGGCCGCATCAACCTGATCATCGGTCGCGCGCTCACCGGCAAGGCCCGCGAGTTCCTCGGCCTGCCCGCGTCCACCGTATTCCGCCTGCCGGTCGCCCCGAAAGACAGCGGCAAGGGCTTCACGCTGGCGCAGAAGATGGTTGGCCGCGCCTGTGGCCTCCCTGAGGGCAAGGGCATCCGCCCGGGCACCTACTGCGAGCCGAAGATGACCACCGTGGGTTCGCAGGACACCACTGGCCCGATGACCCGCGATGAGCTGAAGGACCTGGCCTGCCTGGGCTTCAGCGCCGACCTGGTGATGCAGTCGTTCTGCCACACCGCGGCCTACCCGAAGCCGGTGGACGTGAAGACGCACCGCGAACTGCCCGCCTTCATCAGCAACCGCGGCGGCGTGGCGCTGCGCCCGGGCGACGGCGTGATCCACAGCTGGCTGAACCGCCTGCTGCTACCCGACACCGTGGGCACCGGCGGCGACTCGCACACCCGCTTCCCGATCGGCATCTCGTTCCCGGCCGGCTCCGGCCTGGTGGCGTTCGGCGCGGCCACCGGCGTGATGCCGCTGGACATGCCGGAGAGCGTGCTGGTGCGCTTCAAGGGCCAGATGCAGCCGGGCGTGACGCTGCGCGATCTGGTGCACGCGATTCCCTATGCCGCCATCAAGGCCGGTCTGCTGACGGTGGCCAAGGCCGGCAAGAAGAACATCTTCAGCGGCCGCATCCTCGAGATCGAGGGCCTGCCCGACCTGAAGGTGGAACAGGCCTTCGAACTGTCTGACGCCAGCGCCGAGCGCTCGGCCGCCGGCTGCACGATCAAGCTCAACAAGGAACCGATCATCGAGTACCTGAAGAGCAACATCGTGCTGATGAAGAACATGATCGCCGACGGCTACCAGGACAAGCGCACGCTGGAGCGCCGCATCAAGTCGGTGGAGGCCTGGCTGGCCAACCCGCAGCTGCTCGAGGCCGACAAGGACGCCGAATACGCCGCCGTCATCGAGATCGACCTGAACGAGCTCAAGGAGCCGGTGCTGTGCTGCCCGAACGATCCGGACGACGCCAAGCTGCTCAGCGACGTGGCCGGCACGAAGATCGACGAAGCCTTCATCGGCTCGTGCATGACCAACATCGGCCACTTCCGCGCCGCCGCCAAGCTGCTCGGCGGCCAGCGTGACATCCCGGTCAAGCTGTGGGTCGCGCCGCCGACCAAGATGGACCAGAGCGAGCTGATCAAGGAAGGCCACTACGCCGCCTTCGGCACCGCCGGTGCGCGCACCGAGATGCCGGGCTGCAGCCTGTGCATGGGCAACCAGGCGCAGGTGCGCGAGGGCGCCACCGTGGTCTCCACGTCCACGCGCAACTTCCCCAACCGCCTGGGCAAGAACACCAACGTGTTCCTCGCCTCGGCCGAGCTGGCAGCGATCGCCTCCAAGCTCGGCAAGATCCCGACCGTGGCCGAGTACCACGAGGCGATGGGCATCATCAACAAGGATGCCGCCAGCGTCTACCGCTACATGAACTTCGACCAGATCGAGGAGTATGCGGAGACGGCGAAGTCGGTCACGGTCTGAGTCCGCGCGGCACGCCGGGCCAGCGCACGGGGTCCCCCGATGGACGATCTGAGCCGCCGTCGCCTGCTGCTCGCGCTCGCTGCACTGCAGGGCGAGGCTGTGCTTGCCGGGTGCGGGGGCGGGGGCGGGGGCGGGGGCGAGTGCGGGAGTGGGGGTGGGGGTGGAGGTGGGGGAGCATCGCCTTCCCCCGCGCCGTCACCCTCGCCGACGCCCGGTCCGGTCCCGCCGTCTGGTGCGACCGGCCTGGACTTCCCGAGCAATCCTGAACCGGCTGGCACGTGTGGCCCCTTCGTGGCCTTCCAGTTCCTCGATCCGCACGCAAAGGGACTGCCGATCTGGGGGCCGGGCGACGCCGGCGTCACTTACCTCTGGAAGATCAGGCCGCGCCAGCAGAACGGCTATTACGCGACCTTTTGGTGGTCGAACAACGGCAACTTCACCTGGCACAACGGCGCGTCCGACAGCTACTACGGTGCGCACCCCTACCCGCGTGGCGGCGGCAACACTACCGCCGTCCACGACTGGGAACTCGCCGGCATGATCGACGGCACCGACACCGTCGTCACGAAGGCCGGCAGCGCGCACCAGCTCGTCTTCGATCGCTGGTACAGCCAGGCGCTGGTGATCTCGTCCAACGGCGATGGCACGAACACGGCGCGCTTCTACATTGACCTGCCGTCCACGGCGGCCGCGGACATCATAGAGGTCACTTCGCCATCGAGCTTCGGCCGGACCGATCCGCCCTCACCGGCCCTCACCTTCGGTGACTCGCCGTGGTATGCCGACTACCAGCATGAACGGCTTAGCGGCGTGCTTCGCGGCCTGAAGATCTTCGCTGCCATGCTGACGCAGGCCGAGATCCTCAGCGAGGCGGCCTCCGACTCGTTGGCCACGAGCAGGGGGGTCGCCACCGTGTGGTATGCCAACGCGAACCCCACCCCCGACGACATCAGCGACAAGTCTGGCGCGAGCCATCATCCCTCGTGGGCCGACAGCGCTCATCGCGCCGGACTGTGGACAGGCGGTTGAGCGAGCGCCCGGGCCACTGCCATTCGTTACAGGGGCCTTGCCGATCGGCCTACCATTTCGGGATCCCCTCAGACGCCTAGCCCGATGACCTCCCTGAAGCGCTCTTCGAACCTGATGCTGCTTTACGCGTGCGCCACGCTGCTGGCCTGCGGTGGTGGCGAAAGCGATGCCGCAGGGGGCGCTGCACCGGCTCCAGGCCCCGCTCCCACTCCCGCACTGGGCCCGGCTCCCGCTCCGGCACCTGGGCCGGCGCCGAGCACCGGCACGGCGTGCGACACCGCGAGCGGCCGGGTGCTGGAGGTGGGCACGGGCAAGGCCTACAGCGTGCCCAGCGCGGCGGCGGCGGTGGCGCGGGACGGCGACGTCATCAAGATCAGCGCCGGCGAGTACCGCGGCGACGTGGCCGCCTGGTCGGCCAACCGGCTGACCATCTGCGGCGTGGGCGGCCGTGCGCGGCTGTACGCTGCCGGCCGCAACTACGGCGGCAAAGCCATCTGGGTGGTCAACGGCAGCGACATCACCATTGACAGCGTCGAGTTCCACGACGCCAGCGTGCCCGACCAGAACGGCGCGGGCATCCGCGCCGAGCACGGCGGCACGCTGACCATCCGCAACAGCGGCTTCTACGACAACGAGAATGGCGTCCTCGGCGCCTACGGCAGCGCCAGCGTGGTCATCGAGGGCAGCGAGTTCGCCCGCAACGGCTACGGCGACGGCTACTCGCACAACATCTACATCGGCGAGGCAGCGCTGCTGAGCGTGAGCAACAGCTTCTTCCACGAGGCCAGGATCGGCCACAACCTGAAGAGCCGCGCCCAGCAGACGCGCATCGAAAACAGCTACTTCATGGACGGGCCCAGCGGCACTTCCAGCTACCTGGCCGACTTCCCCAACGGTGGGCGCGTCTACCTGCGCGGCAACCTCTTCCACAAGGGGCCCAACGCAGACAACTCGGTCGCCATCTCCTACGGCGCCGAGGGCCTGAAATGGAGCACCAACACGCTGGAGATGGTGCACAACACGGTGGTCATCACGCGCTCGGGCGGCACCTTCATCAGCGCGCCCTCTGGCACTCAGTCGGTCAAGCTCACCGCCAACCTGTTCGCCGGCACTAACGGGCCTAGTCTGATCAGCGGCGGCTTCGTCAGTGCCAATGTGGTCTCTGCCGGCAACATCACCAGCACCGCCAGCAACTTCTCAGGCGCCGACAACATCGCCAGCCCCAACTTCTGGCCCAACGCCACGCTGCAGGCCCTCATCGGGCTGGGCTCCGTGCTCGACGCCACCTACGCCAAGGACTCACCGAAGCCCCTGAGCACCCGCGCAGTCTCCTCGCCATCCAAGGCCGGCGCGCTGCAGGCCGCTCCCTGAGCCGGCTCAGCGCTCGGGTGCGACCTGCTCGGCCCAGTCGTAGAGGGCGGCCAGGATCTCCTGGCCGTTTTCGTCTGCGGCCTCGCTGAGCGCGTCGATACGCTCGAAGAACGACTCCACGGTCATCGCCCCGCCTTTCCCGTCGTGCAGCCGTGCGGCGCGGTGCTGTTCCCAGCGGGCACGCTCGTCGTCGCTGAGCGTGTCAGGGAAGTTGCGGGCGCGGTAGCGGAACACGATCTCCTCCAGTCGCGCATCGTCGAAGCCGGTGCGCTTCGCGGCGAGCTGCTCCGGCGAGAGTTCGCGCAGGCGCTGCAGCCGACCCCGGTCGGAGTTGCCGACGAAACCACCGTACAGATCCTCGTCCACGTCGACCGGCTGTGCCGCTTCCGGACGCTTGAACACCTCGCTCCACAGGCCGGCCAGCGACTCGCTGGCGCGGGCGGCCGCCTCGACGCGGCCCAGCGCCTGCGCCACGTCGATGCCCCAGCGCTCGGACATCGCAGGGCTCAGGGCCTTCAGGTTGCCCACCACCACCGGCGACTTGTTCAGGTGGATGGTCTTGATCGGCAGCCGCACCACGCCTTCGGGAAGGTCTTCGCTGCGGGTGAACATGCGCTCGCGGATGGCGGCGGCATCGAGCGTCGTCAGTTCCTCGAGGTCGGCGCCGAGATCCCACACGATCAGCTCGTTCTTGTTGGTCGGGTGCGGCGCCAGTGGCCACACCACCGCCAGGCAGCCGCGCTCGGGCGCATACATGCCCGAGACGTGCAGGAAGGGCCGTTGCCCGCCGATCTCGGCGATCACCGCATCCTTGCGGCGCAGCTTCAGGCAGAAATCCCACAGGCGCGGCTGGTGCTGCTTCACCAGGCGCGCCACGGCGATGGTGGCACGCACGTCGGACAGGGCGTCGTGCGCCGATTCGTGCGCCAGGCCGTTGGCCGCGCTGAGGTGCTCGAGCTTGAACGAGGCCCTGCCGTCCTCGTGGCTGGGCCATTCGATGCCCTCGGGGCGCAGCGCGCGGGCGGCGCGCACCACGTCGAGCAGGTCCCAGCGGCCGCAGCCGTTCTGCCACTCGCGCGCGTACGGGTCGATCAGGTTGCGCCAGAAGAGGAAGCGCGTGACCTCGTCGTCGAAGCGGATCGAGTTGTAGCCCACGCCCACCGTGCCCGGCCGTGCCAGCTGCGCCTCGATCGCGGCAGCGAAGGCATGCTCGGCCACGCCCTGCTCGGCGCACTGCTGCGGCGTGATGCCGGTGAGCAGGCAGGCCTCGGGGTCGGGCAGCGCATCCAGCGGCGGCTGGCAGTAGAGCATCACCGGCGCGTCGATCTCGTTCAGGTCCGCATCGGTGCGCACGCCGGCGAACTGTGCCGGCCGGTCACGGCGCGGCACGCGCCCGAAGGTTTCGTAGTCGTGCCAGAAGAAGCTGAAGTCGTCGCGCGAATCGCTCATGCCGGCACGATACCCGAGCGGCGTGCTACTTCTTCCCGGCCTTGGGCTTGGCCGCGCCGCCCTGCGTGAGCGCGTCGGACATGCCGATCAGCACCCCGCTGACCAGCGCCGCATAACTCTCGGCCAGCGTCTGCGCCGCCTTCAGCCCGGCGGCGCGGCTGTCGCGCATCGCAGTGTGCATCTGCTGCACGAACTGCTCGGCAGTGGTGGCCGCCTTGGCGCCGGACAAGGTGCCACCGGCCTGCATCTTCTCGAGCACCGGCGCCCATTGCGACGCCACCTGCGTGCCAGCGGCGTCGGCGGCCTTCTTCAGCGCGCCGATGAAGCTGTCCTCCATCGCCTCCAGGTCGGACAATCAACACCACGCTGCGCCTGCAGCGGGCCATGAGCTGAAGGACATCCGGGCATGGGCGCTTCCGCACTGATGTCGCTGG
>NZ_JBFXIO010000096.1:0-13099 GCF_050175855.1 Piscinibacter sp. | reverse complement strand
GCTGCTCAAGGAGATCTCCGGCAAGGCGCTGGTCGACCTACTCGCCCCGCCCGACCCGAAGGACCCGAAGGCGCCGCCGAAGGTGCTGGTCAAGGCCGGCGAGCAGGTGGCCGGCTTCGGCCTGCTGCGCGACGACGGCAGCACCAGCTGCGGCAACTGGCTCTACTCGGGCTGCTGGAGCCAGGCGGGCAACCTGACCGCACGGCGCGACAACAGTGACCCGACCGGACTCGGCGTGTTCCCGAACTGGGGCTACTCGTGGCCGGCCAACCGGCGCATCCTCTACAACCGTGCCAGTGCCGACCCGTCGGGCAAGCCATGGGATCCGAGCCGCAAGTACCTGGCCTGGAACGGCACGGCCTGGGGCGGTGCCGACATCCCGGACATGCGACCGAACGCGGCGCCGGAGGAAGGCGTGGGCTCGTTCATCATGACCCCGGAGGGTGTGGCCCGGCTGCACGCGATGGGCATGGCCGAAGGCCCCTTCCCCGAGCACTACGAGCCGTTCGAGACGCCGCTGGGTATGAACCCGATGTGCCCGGACAACCCGAAGGCCACCAGCAACCCCGCGGCCCGCGTCTACAAGGGCGACCTCGAAGCCTTCGGCAAGAAGGACGAGTTCCCCTACGCGGCCACCACCTACCGCCTGACCGAGCACCTGCACTTCTGGACCAAGCACTCGCGCAGCAACGCGATCGTGCAGCCCGCGCCGTTCGTCGAGATCGGCGAGGAGCTGGCCCGGGAGAAGGGCATCAAGCAGGGCGACCAGGTCAAGGTGCGCAGCAACCGCGGCGAGGTGGTCGCGGCCTGCGTGGTCACCAAGCGGATCCGGGCGCTCGATGTCGACGGCAAGAAGGTGCACCACGTCGGCATCCCCATCCACTGGGGCTTCAAGGGCGTGACGCAGAACGGCTACCTGGCCAACGCACTGACTCCTTTCGTCGGCGACGCGAACTCGCAGACGCCGGAGTTCAAGGCGTTCCTCGTCAACATCGAGAAGGTGTAAGCCATGGCCAGTCTGCAATCACTGGATGTCGTGGCGCGCTCCGCCACCACCACCCCCACCCCGCAGGTGCGCACCGCCGTGCCGCAGGTCGCCAAGCTCATCGACGAGTCCAAGTGCATCGGCTGCAAGGCCTGCCAGGTCGCGTGCATGAACTGGAACGACCTGCGTGACGAGGTCGGCACCAACATCGGCGTCTACGACAACCCGAGCGACCTCACGCCCTCATCCTGGACGGTGATGAAGTTCTTCGAGGTCGAGCCGGAGCAGGGCAACCTCGAGTGGCTGATCCGCAAGGACGGCTGCATGCACTGCGAGGATCCGGGCTGCCTGAAGGCCTGCCCGGCACCCGGCGCGATCGTCAAGTACGCCAACGGCATCGTCGACTTCATCTCGGAGAACTGCATCGGCTGCGGCTACTGCGTCAAGGGTTGCCCCTTCGACGTGCCGCGCATCAGCCAGAAGGACAACAAGGCCTACAAGTGCACCTTGTGTTCCGACCGGGTGGGCGTGGGCCTCGAGCCGGCGTGCGTGAAGACCTGCCCCACCGGGGCGATCGGCTTCGGCACCAAGGACGAGATGGTGGCCTACGGCGAGAAGCGCGCCGGCGAGCTCAAGGACCGCGGATTCAGGAACGCGGGCCTGTACAACCCGGCCGGCGTGGGCGGCACGCACGTCATGTACGTGCTCAAGCACGCCGACAAGCCGGAGCTGGAGGAGCTGCCGAAGGATCCGACCATCAGCCCGATGGTGTCGCTGTGGAAGGGCATCGCCAAGCCGCTGGCCGTGGCCGGCATGCTCGGCGCGGTGCTGGTGGGCTTCTTCCACTACATGAAGGTCGGGCCGATCGAAGAGAAGACCGACGAGAAGGAGAACGCGTGATGGCTCAGAAGCTCCTGCAGCGCTACAACGAGCGCGAGCGCATGAACCACTGGGTCATCGCGCTGTTCTTCGTGCTGGCCGGGCTCTCGGGCCTGGCCTTCTTCCACCCGTCCTTCTACTTCCTCACCCACCTGTTTGGCGGCGGGCAGTGGGCGCGCATCCTCCATCCTTTCCTCGGGGTGGTGATGTTCGTCAGCTTCCTCGGCCTGTTCTTCAAGCTCTGGCGCGACAACGTGCTCAACGACGCCGACCGCGAGTGGCGCAGGCACAGCGGCGACATGCTGCGCGGCGACAAGTCGAAGATGCCGCCGGTGGGCAAGTACAACGCCGGGCAGAAGGGCGTGTTCTGGATGATGGCCGTGAGCCTGCTCGTGCTGCTGGTCACCGGCGTGATGTTCTGGCAGCCCTGGTTCTCGCCCTACTTCTCGATCCCGCTCGGACGCGCGGCGGTGCTGCTGCATGCCGTGGCCGCGGTGGTGCTGATCCTGGCCACCGTGATGCACGTCTATGCGGCGATCTGGGTGAAGGGCACGGTGCGCGCGATGACGCGCGGCACCGTCACCGAGAGCTGGGCGAAGCAGCACCATGCGCTGTGGCACCGCGAGATGACACGAGGAAAGTGAAGCGATGACGACTGCCGCCACCGTGCGGGTGATGACGCCCGAGGAGATCGCCGCGCGTGCCGGCGGCGAGATGGCGTTCCTGCATCCGCCGCAGCGCGGCACCGTCTTCGCCGAACGCGCCATGCGCCTGCGCCAGCTGGCGCGCGGCCATGCGATGTGGGACTACCTGCTCTTCATGGCCGACCTCGCGCAGGCGCAGCAGGACCGGCTCGAGGGCTTCCCGAGCGTGCCCTTGCCCGATGGCGACGCGCTCGACCGCGCCGCGAAAGCCGGCCTGCCACCGCTGCCGGCGGTGGACTGGCCGCGCGACCCGGTGTGGCACGGCGTGGCCAAGGTGATCGCCGCGGACCTGCGCGGCAGCGCTCCGGCCGGCGCGCAGGCCGCGCTGGAGCGCATCGCCCGCGCCGATACGGTGTGGTTCGAACGCCAGGCCGATGGCCTGCTCACCGGCGTGATGGAGGGGCTCGACCTCGCCACCGCGCCGGTGGTGGCCGCGGCCTTGCAGGTCTACTGGACGCACATGGTGACCACGCTGCTGGCCCAGGCCGGCGCGCGCGGCGCGCCCTTCGGCCGCACCGACGACGAGACCACCTGCCCGTGCTGTGGCCGCCGGCCCACCGCCAGCATCACGCGCAGCAGCGGCGAATCGCTGGGCCAGCGCTACCTGCACTGCTCGCTGTGCGGCATGCAGTGGCACATGGTGCGCATCAAGTGCCCGAGCTGCCTGTCCACGAAGAGCCTGGCCTACCACTCGCTGGACGCCGCGGGCAGCAGCGAGGACGGCGCCAGCCGCGCCGCCGGTGCTGCGCTGCAGGCCGAGAGCTGCGACGACTGCAGCAGCTACCTGAAGATCATGCACACCGACCGCGACCCGTTCATGGAACCGGCGGCCGACGACCTCGCCAGCGTCACGCTGGATCTGCTGGTCTCCGAGGCCGGCTTCCAGCGCCATGGCGTCAACCTGATGCTGCTGTTCGGCGCGCCCGAAGCGCCGTCGAACGCGCCACCCGACGCACCGAGTCCATGACCGCCCGGCCCGACGAATCCGTGGTGCACGGTTCCAAGGCCAGCGCGAAGGACCTCCCCTCCGTCGACCGCCTGATCCGTTCGCCCGACAGCGCCGCACTGCTGGCCGAGCATGGCCACACCCTGGTGGCCGGCGAGGCGCGCGCGTTGCTCGATGGACTGCGCGTGCGGGCGCTGGCTGGCGCACTGGAAGCAGGCGACGTGCAGCCCGCCGCACTGCAGGCCGCCCTGCGAAGCCGCATCGACGCACGCCTGGCGCCGCGCATGCGCCGCGTGCTCAACCTCACCGGCACGGTGATCCACACCAACCTCGGCCGCGCGCTGCTGGCCGAACCGGCGCTGCAGCACCTGCTGGCGATGATGGCCGGGCCGAACGACCTCGAGTACGACCTGGCCAGCGGCGGCCGCGGCGACCGCGACAGCATTGTCGAGGAGCTGCTTTGCACGCTGACGGGCGCCCAGGCAGCCACGGTGGTCAACAACAACGCAGCGGCGGTGCTGCTGACCATCGCGGCGCTGGCGCGGGGGCGCGAAGTGATCGTGTCGCGCGGCGAGCTGGTGGAGATCGGCGGCGCCTTCCGCATGCCCGACGTGATGGCCGCCGCCGGCGCCACGCTGGTCGAGGTGGGCACCACCAACCGCACCCATCCGCACGACTACGAGCGCGCCATCGGCGAGCGCACCGCGCTGCTGATGAAGGTGCACACCAGCAACTACGCGGTTCAGGGCTTCACCGCCTCGGTCGACGAGGCCGACATCGCGCGCATCGCGCACGCCAGGGGCCTGCCGATGGCCACCGATCTCGGCAGCGGCGCGCTGGTCGACCTGGCCGCCCATGGCCTGCCGCGCGAGCCGCTGCCGCAGGAGAAGCTCGCCGCCGGCTGCGACGTGGTCACCTTCAGTGGCGACAAGCTGCTCGGCGGGCCGCAGGCCGGGCTGATCGTCGGCACGAAGGAGGCAGTCGGCCGCATCCGCAAGTTCCCGATGAAGCGCGCGCTGCGCATGAGCAAGCTGCCGCTGGCGGCGCTCGAAGCCACGCTGAGGCTCTACCTGCGCCCCGAGCGGCTCGCACGGGACCTGCCGACGCTGCGCCTGCTCACCCGCCCGGAAGGCGAGATCCGCGCGCTGGCGCAGCGGCTTGCGCCCATCGTGGTCGAGGCCGTGGCGCCGCGCTTCACGGTGGAGGTGGCGGCCATGCAGGGCCAGATCGGCTCGGGCTCGCTGCCAGTCGAACGGCTACCTTCGGCGGGGCTCGCCCTCTCGCCCTTGCAGAAGAAGGGCGCCGGCCGCGCGCTCGACGAACTCGCCTCGGCGCTGCGCGCCCTGCCGCTGCCGGTGATCGGCCGCATCGCGGAAGACCGGCTGCTGCTCGACCTTCGCGGCCTGGAAGATCCGCAACCCTTCGCCGACCAGTTGCCCGCCTTGCGCGCGGCGCTGGCCTGAAGCCATGATCGTCGGCACTGCAGGCCACATCGACCACGGCAAGACCACGCTGGTGAGCGCGCTCACCGGCGTGGACACCGACCGCCTGCCCGAAGAAAAGAAGCGCGGCATCAGCATCGAGCTGGGCTATGCGTTCCTCGACGTGCCTGGCTCGGCCATGCGAATCGGCTTCGTCGACGTGCCCGGCCACGAGCGACTGGTGCACACCATGCTCGCCGGCGCGACAGGCATCGACTTTGCCTTGCTGCTGGTGGCCGCCGACGACGGCCCGATGCCGCAGACGCGCGAGCACCTGGCCGTGCTGTCGCTGCTCGGCCTGAGCCGCGGCGCGGTGGTGGTGACCAAGGCCGATCGCGCCGATGCATCACGGGTGCACGCGGTGAAGGACGAGGCCGCGGCGCTGCTGCACGGCACGCCGCTCGAAGGCGCGCCGGTGCTGGCGGTCTCGGCGCACGGCGGCGAAGGCCTCGATGCGCTGCGCGGCCTCCTTTTCGAGGCGGCACGCACGCTGCCGCCGCGCGCCGAGGCCGATGCTGCCTTCCGGCTGGCCATCGACCGCGCCTTCACGCTCGACGGCGTGGGCACGGTGGTGACGGGCACGGTGCACGCCGGCCGCGTGGCGGTGGGCGACACCGTGCGCCTCGTGCCGGGCGAGCGCGAGGCGCGCGTGCGCAGCCTGCATGCGCAGAATCAGCCGGTAGCGCAGGCGCAGGCCGGGCAACGCTGCGCCGTCTCGCTGGTGGGCGTGGCCAGGGACGAGATCGCACGCGGCCAGTGGCTCGCCGCGCCCGCAGCGGCGCTGGCCACCGACCGGCTCGACGCGCGGCTGACGCTGTGGCACGAGGAAGGCAAGCCATTGCGCTCGGGCACGCCGGTGCAGGTGCACCTCGGCGCTGCCGGCGTGCCCGGCACGGTGGCGGTGCTCGACGGCGACCTGCTGGAGCCCGGCGCCTCGGCGCGCGTGCAGCTGGTGCTGCGCCAGGCGGTGGGCGCCTGGCACGGCGAGCGCGTGGTGCTGCGCGATGCATCGGCGTCGCGCACGCTGGCCGGCGGCGTGGTGCTCGACCCCTTCGCGCCGCAGCGCTACCGCCGCACGCCGCAGCGGCTGGCCGAGCTCGATGCGCTCGCCCTGCCCTCGCCGGACCAGCGGCTCGAAGCCCTGCTCGCCCAGGCGCCGAACGGCGTGGACCTGCGGCGCTTGGCCGCCGCGCAGGGCCGTTCGCTCGCGCCGCCGGGAGCGAACGCGCTGCGCCACACCGATGCCCACGGCGACTGGGCACTCGGCGCTGCCCACGTGGCGGCGGCGCGCAGCGCCGTGCTCGCGGCCCTGGCCGCCTTCCACGAGCGCCAGCCCGACGAGATCGGCCCGGATGCCGCGCGGCTGCGCCGCCTCGCCTTGCCGCGCCTGCCCGAGCCGCTGTGGCGCGCGCTGCTCGACGCGCTGCGCCGCGATGGCGGCCTGGCGCTGCGTGGCGCCTTCGTGCACCTGCCCGCGCACGGCGTGCGGCTGTCGGCCAGCGAGGAGCGCATTGCGCAGAAGGTGGCCGTGCCGCTCGCTCAGGCCGGCTTCGAGGGCGCCTGGGCGCGCGACCTGGCGCGCGACAGCGGCGAATCCGAGGCGCTGATGCGCACCACGCTCGCGCGACTGGCGCAGCGCGGCGAGCTGCACCAGGTGGTCAAGGACCTCTACTTCCCGATGGACACGATGGCCAGGCTCGCGGGCATCGCGCGCCGATGTGCGGCCGAACAGGGCTCGGGCGAGGTCACCGCGGCGAAGTTCCGCGACGCCACCGGCCTGGGCCGCAAGCGGGCGATCCAGATCCTGGAGTACTTCGACCGCGTCGGCCTGCTGCGCCGCGTGGGCGACCTGCACAAGCTGCGCGCCGACTCGACGCTGTTCGTCGAGGAGACGGTGTCATGAGATCAACGGAGGGGAAACGATCCTGGTGGATCGGCCGGGCTTCAAACCCGGTGGGTGGCGCCATGCGCTGCCGGGCGGGTTCGACTCCCGTTCCCCTCCGCCGTCCAACCCTTGCGCGCGCGCCATGAAGGCCGCCGGGCTCGAGTTCCCGGACGACCTGCACTACCTGGTCGAGGATCAGGTGTGGGCGCGGCTGGAGCGCGATGGCACGGCGACGGTGGGCATCACCGCGCTGGGCATCGCGCAGGCCGGCGAGATCTACATGGCACGGCCGAAGCCGGTGGACAGCGTGGTCGAGCAGGGGCGCGCCATCGCGGTGGTGGAACTGGCCAAGTCCATCGTCTCGGTCAAGTCGCCGGTGCGCGGCACGGTGGCGGCCGTGAACGAACGCCTGGCCGGCACGCCCGAGCTGGTGCACCGCGATCCCTATGGCGAGGGCTGGCTGGCGCGCGTGTGGCTGGCCGACTTCGAGGCCGACCGCGCGGCGCTGCTGCACGGCGGGCCGGTGGCCGCCGCGATGGAACACCACGCCTGGCTGTCGCGCATCGAAGGAGACGGTGCTTGAGCTTCGTCGACGAGCCGGTGGACGGCATCGCCATCCTGCTCTGGGCCGCCGATCCGGACCAGCCGCAACGGCTGGCCACGCCCTTCTTCCACGCCGCCGCGGCGGCCGCGATGGAGATCCCGGTGGAGATCTACTTCACGGCACGCAGCGTGCACCTGCTCGCGCCCGGCGTGGCGGCCTCGCTGCGCGCCAGCGAGCGTCATGCCAAGACCGTGCTCGACAGTCTGCGCGAGGCCGTGACGCACGGCGCGAGGCTCTACGCCTGCAGCGATGCGCTCGACGCGCAGGGCGTCGATGCAGCCACGCTGATTCCGGAATGCCACGGCCGAGGCGGCGCGGTGCAGTTCATGGCCCGCGCGGCCGACCGACGCTGGCGCACGCTGGTGTTCTGAGACGGTCGCTGCCGTGCGCCGCGTTGCTGCACTGCAAGTTGACGCGAGGCCGGCCGGCCGCATCCAATCACCCGTCATTCCTTGACGGGAGAACTCAGATGCGAGAAGCGACGGAGGAAGGTGACTATCTCGGCAGCGCAGGCCGGCGCCGGCTGTTGCGCGCCGGCATGGGGTCGATCGCGGCCGCTGCCGCGGGCGGCTTGTTCGGCAGCCGCGTGGCCGCGGCCGAACCGCTGGGCTCGAGCGTGCCCGAGGTCGACAAGGTGGCCATCCGGGTGGTGACCGACTCCTACCACCACGCCTTCGAGCGCAGCACCAAGCTGG
Organism: Piscinibacter sp.; assembly: GCF_050175855.1. Lineage (GTDB taxonomy): Bacteria > Pseudomonadota > Gammaproteobacteria > Burkholderiales > Burkholderiaceae_C > Piscinibacter. The sequence goes on along the minus strand of NZ_JBFXIO010000096.1, from coordinate 4,920 downwards.
GGTCGCTGGAGATCCAGCGTTTCGGCTTCGCCGTTTCCACGGCGGAACCGCCGAAGCGCGCCGTGCAGAACGAATGGGGCCTGGCCTGGCACATCGAATCGCAGCGCGGCGCGGAGAGCCGGCAGGTGCTCTTCGACTTCGGCTACACGCCCGAGACCCTGCTCAACAATCTCGCGCTGTTCGGTATCGATCCCTCGCGGCTCGACGCCATCGCGCTGAGCCATGGCCACTACGATCACTTCGGTGGCATGGTCGGCTTCCTCGAGGCGACGCGGGGCAAGCTGAAGAAGGACCTGCCCTTCTACATGGGCAGCGAAGAGTGCTTCTGCACGCGCGAGCTCAACGTTCCCGGAAATCCCGGCAAGTTCGGCGCGCTCGACCGCGAGGCGATCAAGCAAGCGGGCCTCGTCGTCACGTTCGCCGAGAAGCCGTCCGTGCTCGCATCGCACGGGTTCACGACGGGCTTCATCCCGGCGGAGGGCTTCGAGAAGGTGCTGTCACCGACCCGGATGTCGGTCGGCATGCAGGGCGCGCTCGGCTGCGAGCCGGCGAAGGTGAACGCGGCCAAGCGCGTCGCGATGAGCATCCCGGACGACTTCGAGCACGAGCAGGCGACGGTCTACCACGTCAAGGGTCGTGGCCTGGTCATCATGACCTCGTGCGGCCACCGAGGCATCGTCAACTCGGTGCGCACGGCCGTGAAGGTCTCGGGCATCGACAAGGTCCATGCGGTGCTGGGCGGGTTCCACCTGGCGCCGCACCCCGAGGCCTACCTGCAGCAGACCATCGAAGGGCTCAAGCCCTTCAATCCCGACTTCGTCATCCCGATGCACTGCAGCGGCGAAGCCTTCATCGGCATGGCCCAGGCCCAGTTCGGGCCGAAGTTCGTGAGGTCGTCGACGGGCACGAGGTTCATCTTCTCGGCCTGAGGTCGCTCAGGCCTGCCACACGCCGTAGCCCGCCTCGCGCAGGCCGATCGCGAGTTCCACTTCCATCTCGCGCGCGGCCTCGTAGGGCATCGGGTTGTAGACCTCGTACAAGTGCGGGAGCAGGCGCAGACCGTACTCGCGGACGAAGCGATTGGCCTGGATGCCGGCCTTGTGCCTGTCGAAGCGCAGATCGGGGTCGAGCCCGGTCATGCCGACATAGACGAAAGGCTTGCCCAGCCGGTAGTCCGGATTCGCCTTGCGGAAGCTCGGCTCGTTCCACACGCGGTCGGACAGTTCGGCGACGTACACGTGGTGATGATGGCGGACTTCGCGGCGCGGCATCGGCCGAGTCTAGCGACCGACCGATCTGCGATGGAGCGACGTCGGGTGGGATGACCTGAGACGGCGACAAGCCGACATCACCAGCTCTTCTCGGCAGCTGGCATCGAGCAATCCTCGGGGCACAAGGCCCCGAGGCCTTCGATCACTGCCCCGTGAAGTTCGCTGCGATGAAGTTGCCCGGCAGCGTGTAGAACATGTAGAGCGTCTGCTTGGCCTTGTCGGTCGCGGCGGGGTTCTGTAAAGTGACCTTCCATTCCTTGCCCTTCTTGCCGTCCACCTGCTCGGGCGCGCCGCCTTTGACCGACGCCCAGGTCGCGTCCAGCTTGCCCTGCTTGACGAGCTGGGCCTTGCGCAGAGTCGCGCAGCCGGAAACCGTGTCGGCCGTGGCCGGCTTGCTACCGTGAAAGTGGCAGCCGCCACCTTCGTCGGCGCGGGACGGGGCGGCAATGGCGGCGAACGAAATGGCGAGAGTGGCGATAAGCGATTTCAAGGTTCTTCCTTTCGTGAGCTTCAGAGCTGGTTGCGGTCGGTGTCGACCGAGTTGCGGATGTCCATGTCTTCGTGGAGGTGGCGGTGCTCTTCCACGGGGAAGCGGATGCTGTCCGGCGCGCTATCGTGCTGGTAGCCGTGCAGCTGCGTGAACAGCAGGTAGACACCGGCGTAGATCAAAGCGAGGTTGGCTGCGTAGGCAAAGCGGGCGAACGACGCCCGCGCACGCCACGCCGCCAGCATCGCGACCATCACCGCGAGCGCGGCGATCTGACCCAGCTCGACACCGACATTGAAGCTGAGGATGCGCCAGAGCATCGCCACCGGGTCGTCACCGAGCGGCAGTTGCTGCAGGCGCGTCGACAGCCCGAAGCCATGCAGCAGCCCGAAGCCGAATACCGCCCACAGCAGGTTCGGCGAAGCCATGCCAAAGTACTTCTGGAAGCCGCCGTTGTTGTCGAAGCCCTTGTAGATCACGCTCAGCGCGATCACGGCGTCGACGAGGTAGTAGTTCCAGGTGATCTTGAAGTAGGTCGCGAAGATCAGCGTGATGCAATGACCGACGGTGAAGACGGTGACGAACTTCGCCACGTCCTTGAAGGTCGTGAGGAAGAACACCACACCGAACAGGAAGAGCAGGTGGTCGTAGCCGGTGAGCATGTGGCTCGCGCCCAGACCCACATACTGCAGGTAACTGCCTTCGAGCATGCGGCGCTTGTCTTCGTCGGAGATGCCGTGCGCGAATGCGAGCGCAGGCAGCAGGAGCACGGGCACAAGCCATGCGGCGGCCCGCCAGGAGAATCGGAGTTTCATGAGTCGGAGAAAGATCGCTGCTCCGCTGCGGCGGAGCGGGCGCGGCACGGCGGCCGCGGTCCAACAGGGTTCAGGCGCGCGCGGTGCGCGGTGGGCGCAGCGGCCCGTCGAGTTCGGCCGACGCGAGCGGCGCAACTTCGTCCGCGCGAACACCCGTCGCGGGCTCGCCGGGCTCGATGCCGACAGCGTGCACGACAAGCGCTGGCGGCTGGCCGCCGTCGAGCACATGCTCGTGCGGTGCGTCGTCTGCCTCGCCCAGGTGCAGCGAGGCATCGTCGTGGTGGTGATGGCCAACCGCCTGATCGTGCACGACGGCGTGACCGATGACCTCCACTCGTGCCTCGAGCGCTGCCGGCAGCAGCGCCGACAGCGGCTGCCACATCAGGCAAAGGACAAACAGCAGGGAGCGCAGGCGTCGGTTCACAGGGCGCAATGGTAACCGTCGACGGCCGACCGGTGCCAAGCAGAGGCTCAGTGCCCGTGGCCGTGACGGTGATGGATGTCCGGGTAGTGCGGGTGCTTGTGCGTCAGCACCTCGTGACGGTGAGGGTGTGCGTGCGATTCACGACCGTCCCAGGCGAAGTCATGATCGTGCCGGTGATGCTCGTCATGGAGGTGGCGGTGCGTGTGCTGCAGCACCTCGTGCGAGTGTTCGTGCTCGTGCCTCTCGCGCACGTGAAGCCAGACGCCGACGGCCATCAGCATCGCCGCGGCCCAGAACGGGCCGCCGGGCAGCTGCGGCCAGATCGCCAGCGACAGCAGCACGCCGAACAGGGGCGCGACCGAGAAGTACGCCCCGGTGCGGGCCGTACCCAGGCCACGCAACGCCACCACGAACAGGGTGAGGCTGAGTCCGTAGCCGAGGAAGCCGACAGTGAGGCCGCCGAGCACCGCCGCGCCCGGCGGCAGCGCCGCGCCGCCGGCCAGTGCCAGCGCGGTGTTGCAGCTGCCGGCGAGCACGCCCTTCAGGCAGGCGACCAACATTGCGTCGTGGGTCGAGACCTTGCGGGTCAGGTTGTTGTCGATCGCCCAGGCGAGACAGGCGCCGACGATCAGCAGCGCCCCGACCGACAGGCGGCCCGCCCCCGGCTCCCACGACAGCAGCACGCCGCCAGCGACGATGGCGACCATGCCGAGCACGATCTGCCGGTCGGCGTTCTCCTTGAAGACGAGCCAGGCGATCACCGCCGTGAGCACGCCCTCAACGTTCAGCAGCAGCGATGCGGTTGCGCCGTCGGTGAGCGTGAGGCCAGCCATCAGCAGCGCCGGCCCGAGCAGCCCACCGAAGAAGATCGCGCCGCCGAGCCAGGGCCACTCTGGGCGCGGGATGCGCAGCTGCGACGCGGCCACCGGGTCGCGCAGCCACCGCACCAGCAGCAGTGCACCCAGCCCGAGTCCGCTGCCTAGGTAGAGCAGGCCCGCCAGCAGCAGCGGCGGCATGTCGCCCACCAGAAGCTTGGCCAGCGGCGTGCTGGCGCCGAACAGCAGCGCGGCGGCCAGCGCGGGCGAGGCGGGACGGAGGGACATGTGCAAATTGGACCACGGCGTCCAACGACCACACTTGTGTTCGACGAGTTGCTGCTTCGGGTCGGCTTGAGACGGACGAGGCACATCCACCCGCTGTCGCGAGGCCCGTCGTCCCGTCGTCGCATGAGCTGCAGCCGCGCTAGCGGCCGCGTGCACGTCCGGCCCGCGCGCGGGCCAGGCGCCACAGTGTCGGCGCGCCGGTGAGCAGGAAGATCGGCCACAGGCAGCTGCAGATCAGCACCCACAGCACGCGGCTGCCGCGCGAAAACGGCGCGGCATCCTCGCCGCGGCGCACCGCGCCCTCGCTGAAGAGATGCTGCGACGAGGCGGTCGCGAGGCCGAACAGCGCCCCCAGCACGAAGAACAGCACGATGAAGCCGGTCATGAGGCGCTCCCGTGGGCCGCGGCGCAGCCCCGTGGCGCAGTCTCGCTCATCGCCTGCAGCTCACCAACCCGTACTGCAGTCGCCAGCGAGGGCTTTCCTGCTTCCGCACACGCGCCGCGAGGTCTAGCATGGCCTGGCCGGCCCGGCGTCAAGGAGAGCACGATGCAGGCACGCACAGCCTGGGGCACCGCGATCGCGGGCCTCGCCGTCTCGGTGGGCGCATTCGCGCAGCCCGCTGCGCAGATGTCGCTGCGCAGTTGCGTGGCCGGCAGCCCGCCGCTGCAGGTGCCCGCCACGGCCGAACAGGCAACGCTGGATGCGGCCGACCGCCAGCACTTCGATGCGGCGGCGCAGGCGCGCTACCCGCTCTACCAGCGCGGCGGCTTCCGCCCCTACCAGGTGCTGCTGCTGCGCCGCGGCGGCCAGTGGCTGTAC
>NZ_JBFXIO010000095.1:0-13142 GCF_050175855.1 Piscinibacter sp. | reverse complement strand
GCGCTAAACTAGCGCGCAGTGCGGGTGTAGTTCAATGGTAGAACGGCAGCTTCCCAAGCTTCATACGAGGGTTCGATTCCCTTCACCCGCTCCAGGAATCGTGACGCAGAGGGCCCGCCAGGGCCCTCTGTCACATGTGCCGGAGGAGGGCGGGCGATGAGCCTCGAGATGCTGCGCGTGGGAGTACCCCAGCCGCTGGTCGATGCGGTACAGGCGTCGCTCATGGTGTCGCCCGCCGGGCCCTTCGATGTCATCGCCCTGGCCGAGGGCGCCGCCTTCGACGCCGGCGACTTCGACGCACTGCTGCTGCCGCAGCACACCAGCCTGGCCGACCTACCCGCCCACGCCGCGGCCACCGCGCTGGTGGTGGTGGCCGAAGGCGAGGACGCCACGCCGCTGCTCGGCTGGCTGCGCCAGGGTGCGGCCGACGTGGCCGGCCCGCACGACCTGCGCTCGCCCGGCTTCGGCGCGCGGCTGCGCGTGGCGGTGGAGCGCCGCCGCATCGAGCGCGAGGCGCGCCAGGCCTATGCCACCGACCTGGCCACCGGGCTGCCGCACCGCCAGCAGCTGGTCGAGCACATGAGCCACCTCATCGCCCTGCGCGAGCGCCAACCGGCGCCGATGGCGATCCTGGTGCTGCGCATCGAAGGCATCGAGACCGCTGCGGCGCGGCTGGGCCGCGAGGCGGCCAACGTGCTGCGCCGCAAGATCGCCGTGCGGCTGCGCGCCGGCGTGCGCGCCAGCGACGTCGTCGCCTCGCTGGGCGACGACTGCTACGCGGTGCTGCTGGCCGCGCTGCTGGCGCCCGGTGACGCCGCGCATGTCGGCGCCAAGCTGCTCACCCAGTTGCGCAAGCCCTTCCAGGTGGCGGGGCAGGACGCATCGGTGTCGGCGGCGCTGGGCATCGCGCTGCACCTGCGCGACGGCGCACAGCCGGAAGCGCTGCTGGCCCGCGCGTCGGCGCTGGCTGCGGCAGCGCCCGCCGAAGGCCGCCTCACCGGCGCGGCGGCCAACGACGGCTGAGTCGGTTCACTTCAGGATATCGCCCAGGCAGAGGTACTTGATCTCGACGTAGTCGTCGATGCCGTGGTGCGAGCCTTCGCGCCCGAGGCCCGACTGCTTCACGCCGCCGAAGGGCACTTCCGCCGTCGAGATCAGGCCGGTGTTGATGCCCACCATGCCGTACTCCAGCGCCTCGCCGACGCGGAAGATGCGGCCCACGTCGCGGCTGTAGAAGTAGCTGGCCAGGCCGAACTCGGTGGCGTTGGCCATCTCGATGGCCTCGGCCTCGGTCTTGAAGCGGAACACCGGCGCCACCGGACCGAAGGTCTCCTCCTTCGCGCACAGCATGTCGCCGGTGACGTTGGCCAGCACCGTCGGCGTGTAGAAGCGCTCGCCGATCTTCGTGCCGCCGACGACCACCTTGGCGCCCTTGCTCACCGCATCGGCCACGTGGCGTTCCACCTTGCCGATCGCCTGGTCGTCGATCAGCGGGCCCTGGTTCACGCCAGGCTCGAAGCCGCTGCCGACCTTGATGCCCTTGGCCTTCTCTGCCAGCTTGGCGACGAAGGCGTCGTACACGCCGTCCTGCACGTACAGGCGGTTGGCGCACACGCAGGTCTGGCCGGCGTTGCGGTACTTGCTGACCATCGCGCCCTCGACGGCGCTGTCGATGTCGGCGTCGTCGAAGACGATGAAGGGCGCGTTGCCGCCGAGCTCCAGGCTGAGCTTCTTGATCGTCGGCGCGCACTGCGCAGCGAGGATGCGCCCGACCTCGGTGGAGCCCGTGAACGAGAGGTGGCGCACGATGTCGCTGGCGCACAGCACCTTGCCGACCGCGATGGAGTTGTCGCCGTCGGCGGTGATCACGTTGAGCACGCCGGCCGGCATGCCGGCGCGCAGCGCGAGCTCGGCGACCGCCAGCGCCGACAGCGGCGTCTGCTCGGCCGGCTTGATCACCACCGGGCAGCCGGCGGCCAGCGCCGGCGCGACCTTGCGGGTGATCATCGCGATCGGGAAGTTCCACGGCGTGATCGCCGCGCACACGCCCATCGCCTGCTTGATGACGAGATAGCGCTTGTTGCCGTCGGTGGTGGGGATGGTCTCGCCGTAGATGCGCTTGGCCTCCTCGGCGAACCACTCCAGGAAGCTCGCGCCGTAGCCGACTTCGCCCTTGGCCTCGGCCAGCGGCTTGCCCTGCTCGGCGGTCATGATGCGGGCCAGGTCGTCGGCATGCTGGTGCAGCAACGCGAACCACTTCATCAGGATGGCGGCGCGCTCCTTGGCCGTCTCGCCGCGCCAGGCCGGCCAGGCCTTGTTGGCGGCGGCCAGGGCGGCCTCCGTCTCGGCGGGGCCGAGGTTGGCCACGTCGGCGAGCTTCTGTCCGGTGGCCGGGTCGTGCACGTCGAAGCGGCCGCTGCCGGCCACCCATTCGCCATTGATCAAGGCGTTCGTCTTCAGCAGCGAGGCGTCGGCCAGCGTGGCCAGCGGCGAGGTCTTCATGTCCATGGTGCGGTCTCCAGGTGCAGCCCGCCACTTTACTGCGACGGGCCGAAGGCGCAGGGGCCCCCCGGTAGAATTCCGGGTCATGAAAGCCGCCGACATCCGCCAAGCGTTCCTGAAGTTCTTCGAGTCCAAGGGCCATGCGATCGTGGCCTCCAGCCCGGTGATCCCGGGCGACGACCCGACGCTGCTGTTCACCAACGCCGGGATGAACCAATTCAAGGACGTCTTCCTCGGCTTCGACAAGCGGCCCTACAACCGCGCGACGACCTCGCAGAAATGCATCCGCGCCGGCGGCAAGCACAACGACCTCGAGAACGTGGGCTACACCGCGCGGCACCACACCTTCTTCGAGATGCTGGGCAACTTCAGCTTCGGCGACTACTTCAAGAAGGACGCGATCAGCTACGCCTGGGAGCTGCTGACCGAGGTGTTCAAGCTGCCCAAGGAGAAGCTCTGGGTCACCGTCTACGCCGAGGACGACGAGGCCTATCAGATCTGGAATGAAGTGGTCGGTGTGCCGGCCGAGCGCATCGTGCGCATCGGCGACAACAAGGGTGCGCGCTACGCGTCCGACAACTTCTGGATGATGGGCGACACCGGCCCCTGCGGCCCGTGCACCGAGATCTTCTACGACCACGGCCCCGAGATCCCCGGTGGCCCGCCGGGCTCGCCCGAGGAAGACGGCGACCGCTACATCGAGATCTGGAACAACGTGTTCATGCAGTTCAACCGCGACGAAGCGGGCGTGATGCACAAGCTGCCCAAGCCGAGCGTGGACACCGGCATGGGCCTGGAGCGCATCGCGGCGGTGCTGCAGCACGTGCACTCGAACTACGAGATCGATCTGTTCGTGAACCTGCTGGCGGCAGCCAAGTCGGCCGTGGACGCGGCCGGCGCCGGCGGCTGCGACAAGGATTCGCCGTCGCTCAAGGTCATCGCCGACCACATCCGCGCCTGCACCTTCACCATCACCGACGGCGTGATCCCGGGCAACGAGGGCCGCGGCTACGTGTTGCGCCGCATCGCCCGCCGCGCCATCCGCCACGGCTACAAGCTCGGTGCGCGCAAGCCCTTCTTCCACGCGCTGGTGGCGCCGCTGGTCGACGAGATGGGCGAGGCCTACCCCGAGCTCAAGCGCGAGAAGCTGCGCGTGACCGAGGTGCTGAAGCAGGAGGAGGAACGCTTCTTCCAGACCATCGCCAACGGCATGGAGATCCTGGAAGCGGCTCTGGCCGGCGGCGCGAAGCAGATCGACGGCGAGACCGCCTTCAAGCTGCACGACACCTACGGCTTCCCGCTCGACCTGACCGCCGACGTCTGCCGCGAGCGCGGCGTGACGGTCGATTCCGCCGGCTTCGAGGCGGCGATGAACCGCCAGCGCGAGCAGGCGCGCGCCGCCGGCAAGTTCAAGATGGCCGCCGGCCTGGAGTACGACGGTGCGGCCACCGCCTTCCACGGGTATGAGCACCTGGTGTGCGAGCACAGCAAGGTGACGGCGCTGTACGTGGACGGCACGCCCGTCACGAAAGCACGTGCCGGCGACGACGTGGTGATCGTGCTCGACCACACGCCGTTCTATGCCGAGAGCGGCGGCCAGGTGGGCGACACCGGCGAACTGCGCAATGCCCGCTCGCGCGTGATCGTGGAAGACACGATCAAGGTGCAGGCCAGCGTGCACGGCCACAGCGGTCGCATCGTCGAGGGCGAGGTGGAGATCGGCGATGTCTTCATCGCCCGCGTCGACGGCGAGAAGCGCGCCAGGACCATGCGCAACCACAGCGTCACGCACCTGATGCACAAGGCGCTGCGCGAGGTGCTCGGCGGCCACGTGCAGCAGAAGGGCTCGCTGGTGAATGCGGAGCGCACGCGCTTCGACTTCGCCCACAACGCGCCGATGACGGAAGAACAGATCGCCCGCGTGGAGGCGCTCGTCAACGCCGAGATCCTCGCCAACGCCGCCACGCAGGCGCGCGTGATGGGCATCGACGAGGCGCAGAAGTCCGGCGCGATGATGCTGTTCGGCGAGAAGTACGGCGACGAGGTGCGCGTGCTCGACATCGGCAGCAGCCGCGAGCTGTGCGGCGGCACGCACGTGCAGCGCACCGGCGACATCGGCGTCTTCAAGATCGTCGCCGAGAGCGGCGTGGCCGCCGGCGTGCGCCGCGTCGAGGCGGTGACCGGCGACAACGCGCTGGCCTACCTGCAGTCGCTGGAAGGCACGGTCAACGCCATCGCCGGCACGCTCAAGGCAGCCCCGGCCGAGGTGCCTGCGCGCCTGGCGCAGGTGCTCGACCAGGTGAAGTCGCTCGAGAAGGAACTGGCCGCGCTGAAGGGCAAGCTGGCGTCCTCGCAGGGCGACGAGCTGGTTGGCAAGGCGGTCGACGTGAAGGGCCTGAAGGTGCTGGCCGCGCAGCTCGACGGCGCCGACGCCAAGGCGCTGCGCGAGACGCTCGACAAGCTCAAGGACAAGCTCAAGACCGCCGCCATCGTGCTCGCCACCGTCGAAGGCGGCAAGGTGCAGATCGCCGCCGGCGTCACCGCCGATTCGACGGGCAAGGTCAAGGCCGGCGAGCTGGTCAACTTCGTCGCCCAGCAGGTGGGCGGCAAGGGCGGCGGCAAGCCCGACATGGCGATGGCCGGCGGTACCGAGCCCGCCAGGCTGGGTGCGGCGCTGGCCTCGGTGCAGGGCTGGGTGGCCGAGCGGGCCTGATCTGATCAGGAGGGCTTCGCGGGCTTGCGAAGCCGTTCCGCCAGGCCTTCGCACGGATCGGGCCGCGGTGTGCGCCGCGCCGGCCGCAGTTCGTCGGCCGCCAGACCGAATTCCTGCTCGCCGAACACGACCACGTGCACACGCGGCGCACCGTGGCTCAGCGCCAGGTGCAACGGCACGCCGCGGTCGCGCGAGGCGTGCTGCGCGCCGGTCAGCAGCAGCACCTGCCGCCCCGGCTGCAGGGCGCCGGCCACCGTCTCGGCCATGGCCTGGTCACGGGCGATCTGCACGCGCACCATGCCCGGTTCCTGCGCGGCTGGCAGCAGGCCGCAGTGGCCTACGCGCACCGCCTTGGCCAGCTTCTCGCGGACGGGCGCCTCGACGAGGGTCTCGCGGCTCGCGTCGGCCATGGTTTCGCGCAGCTTCGAGCGCGGCAGGTTGCCCCCCAGCACGGGAACGCCGGCGCGCACCGCGCTCATCACCACGCCCTCGTAGACGGGCCACTCCCAGCCCGACCAGGCCAGCGCCCCGCGCACACTGGCCGCATCGGCGTCACGCGGCATGCCGGCGGTGCTGCGGCCACGCTCGGCCATCTCGATCACCAAGGCCGCGAGCCGGCCGTCCGCGGCCAGCCGCTTCACGGCCTGGGCGACCTGGCGCTGGTGGTCGGGCTGGTCGTGCTGCTCGCCGAAGATCAGCACCGGGGTGTCGGGCAGCGGCGGCGCCGGGCTGGCGCAACCGCCCATCGCGAGCAGCGGGCCGAGGAACCAGGGGAGGGAGCACTTCACCGGCCCAGCATACGATAGGCGCAGACAGGCACAGGAGGCACGTTCCCGATGACCCTCAACGTCCGCCGCGCCACGCCGCGCGATGCCCCCGCCTACGCCAGGCTGATGGCCGATCCGCAGGTCTACGGCAACCTGCTGCAGCTGCCCCTGCCGTCGGAAGAACTCTGGCAGGCCCGGCTGTCGGAGTCGGGCGCACCGGGCAAGACCGATCTGCTGCTGTGCGCCGAGCTCGACGGCGAGGTGGTCGGTACGAGCGGCCTGCACCCGGCCGGCGTGCCGCTGCGCCGGCGCCACGCCTGGATGCTCGGCATCTCGGTGGCTCCCGCCGCCCAGCGCCGCGGCGTCGGCAGTGCCCTGATGGCGGCGATGTGCGACTACGCCGACCGCTGGGCCGGGGCGCTGCGCCTGGAACTGACGGTCTTCACCGACAACGCACCGGCGATCGCGCTGTACCGCAAGTTCGGCTTCGAGATCGAAGGCACGCATCGCGCCTATGCGCTGCGCGACGGCCGCTACGACGATGTCTACGCGATGGCCCGGCTGCACCCGAACCCGCCGGTGCTGCTGCGCGACTAGGCGACGCCCATCCAGCGCTGTGCCGCGCCCTCGACCACCGCCGACAGCGGCCGGCCGCTGCCGTGCAGCTGTCGCAACCACTGGGCGTCGTTGCCGGCGAACAGGCTCTCGCGGATGAGGTTCGAGGCATCCAGCGCCTGCAGGTCGAGCGCGTGCTCGTCGATGCGCGCGAGCGTGCGCAGGATGTCGTCGCGCAGGCGGTGGCGTTCCTTGGTCTTCGGGTCGACGATCTCGCCGTCCAGGCCGAAGCGGCAGGCCTGGAATCGGTTGAAGGTGTAGACGAGGTAGTCGTCCTCCGCCGGCTCGAAGGGTTGGGTCTCGCGCAGGTAGCGGCAGATGCACTGCAGGTAGCAGGCCAGCGCGGCGGCCTTTTCCACCGTCAGCGGCGTGTCGCACACGCGCAGCTCGATCGTGCCGTACTCGGGCTTGGGCCGGATGTCCCAGTAGAAGTCCTTCATCGAGTTGACCACGCCGGTGCTGGTCATCTTGTCGAAGAACTTCTCGAACTCCTGCCACGATAGGCAGAAGGGCGCGCGGCCGGACAGCGGGAAGGCGAACACGGAGTTCAGGCGTGCGGAATCGAAGCCGGTGTCCACGCCCTGCACGTAGGGCGACGAGGCCGACAGCGCGATGAAGTGCGGCACGTAGCGGCTCAGCGCGTGCAGCAGCCACAGCGCGCGGTCGCCGTCCTCGCAGCCCACGTGCACGTGCTGGCCGAACACGGTGAACTGCTTGGCGAGGTAGCCGTACAGCTCGCTGATGTAGTGGAAGCGCTCGCCGGGAAAGATCTTCTGCTCGCTCCAGTGCTGGTAGGCGTGCGTGCCGCCGCCGGCGATGCCGATGTTGAGCTTGCGCGCGCCGCGCGAGAGCTGGTCGCGCAGGTCGCGCAGCTCGGCCAGCAGCACTGCATGCTGGCGCTGGATCGAGGTGCCGATCTCGATCATGCTGCGCGTGATCTCCGGCTTCACGTCCCAGGTGCCGGTGTGGTTCTTCAGCACGCGCAGAAGGTCCTCGGCCTGCGGGGCGAGATCGAAGTCGTGCGTGCTGACGAGCTGCAGCTCGAGCTCGACGCCCAGGGTCAGCGGCTCGGAGACGGTGAATGACTGAAGAGGCATGGGCTCAGGCGTCGTTGGTCTCGCGCGCCAGGTGGCGCAGCGAAAGCTGGGTCCAGATCGGGCCGGTCACCTGCATCAGCGTGGTGGCCAGCAGCAGGGCCTGGATGGTGGGCGTGTGCGTGCCCGGCAGCTGCGAACTCCAGCCGAAGGTATCGGCGGCCAGCAGCACGGCCAGGCTGCTCATCGGCTGCAGGGCCAGCGTCAGGCCGGCGGCCTGCTTCAGGCTCAGGCCGCTCAGGCGCGCCAGGCCGCCGATCGCCACCGCGGTGCCGGCCGCGCGGGCCAGCACGATGACGATCACCCACGGCCACAGCGTGGCCAGCCCGTCCAGGGTGAACAGCAGCCCGAGGCAGATGAACAGCAGCACGTTGAGCACGGCACCGGCCGAGCCGAGGTGCGGCTCGACGGTCAGCGCATGCTTCATGCGCGCGCGCGCCGTCATGCCGGCCACCAGCAGCGCGAGCAGCGGCGAAAGCGTCCACTGCGCGGCCAGCATGCTGGCGATGATCACCAGCGCGATCTGCATCACCGGCATCGCCGGCGTGCCGCGCACCAGCGGGCTGAGGCGATCCATCGCGAAGCCGCAGGCCACGCCGAGCAGGAAGGAGCCGCTGATGACCCGCAGCGCGCTGATCGAGGCGCGGGTGAACTCTTCCGCCGGCGTGCCGGCGTCGGAGGCGAAGATGATGCGCAGCACCTTCAGCCCGATCACCGCCACCACGGCGTTGAAGGCGGCCATCATCAGCAGCCGTTCGGTGACCTGGCCGCGTGCCCGCGCCTCGTGCGCGACGGCCAGCACGATCACCGGCGACGTCGATGCCGCCACCGTGCCGGCCACCGCGGCGGTCAGCCAGGGCGCGCCGAGCCAGCCCAGCACCACGGTGACGAACAGCCCGGTCAGCAAGGCCTGGAGCAGGCAGCTCAGCGCCAGCCAGCGGTTGTCGAGCAGCCAGCGCGGTCGGATGCGCGTGCCGAGCTCGAACAGCAGCGCGCCGATGGCCAGGTCGATCAGCGGCTTCCAGGGGTCGAGGTCGAGTCCTTCGAACAGGCGCAGCATCACCGGGCCGGCGACGGCACCGGTGATCATGTGCCCGACGATGCGCGGCAGCCGCCAGGTGCGATGCAGGGTCTCGGCCAGCAACACCGCCACAAGCATCAGCAAGGCCAGGCCGAGCACCGGGTCGGCCGCACGCAGGCCGTCGAGCGTCCACAGCGGCGCCGACGCGGCGGAGGCGGGCAGGGCGGCTTGCGAGGCGAAGAGTTCGGGCATGGGCTGCGGACTGTACTGTCAGGATCGTGTTTCGCAAATGACCCACGGTTCCCCGCACGGAGCGGGGGAATTTCCGCGGTTAAACCAAGTATCTTTGCACAAATGTATGCGGGTCCCGGCGCGCGGGCGGCGCGCCATCGCGCTGATGAATAATGCGCGGCTCCCTGCCTGGCCCGACGCCACGACGCATGCAGATCGGCTTTTCCATCAACGAGATGCTTTTCCTTGCCACGCTGGCCACCGGCGCGGCGTGGCTGGCATGGCGGCTGAAGCTGCGCCGCCTCGGCCACGAGCCGGCGAAGAAGCCCTGGTGGGTGCACCTTGGCGCCGAGCTGTTCGTCGTCGTCGCATTGATGTTCACCTGCCGCGTGGCGCTGGCCGATTGGCCCAAGGTGCCGTCGGGCTCGATGGAGCCGACCCTGCGCGTGGGCGACTACCTGCTGGTCAATCACCTCGCGTACGGGCCGCGGCTGCCGTTCACCAACACCGCCATCGAGTTCGGCCAGCCGCAGCGCGGCGACGTGGTGGTGTTCCGCTTTCCGCCCGACGTCTCGCAGTTCTACGTCAAGCGCCTCGTCGGCCTGCCGGGCGACGTGGTGCACTTCGAGAACGGCGTCGTGCGGCTCGGCGACGAGCCGGCCCAGGTGACGCTGCTCAGCGAAGGCGTGGGCCAGGGCGTGGCCGACGAGGACCGCGGACAGTGGCTCCTGCGCGAATCGGTCGGCGGGCATGCGCACGAGATCAAGGTCAATCCGTTCCTGCAGGGGCGCGTGCCCATCGACGGGATGGCCGAGCACTGCAAGCAGCAGCGTGCCGGGGCCTGGCGCTGCACGGTGCCGGCGGGACAGTACCTGATGCTCGGCGACAACCGTGACAATTCGATGGACTCCCGCGCCTGGGGCTTCCTGCCGCACGAGCAGGTCTACGGCAAGGCGGTGCGGGTGCTGTTCAACTTCTCCGACTGGTCGCGCTCATGGACGCCGTTGTGACGACGAAGGGCCAACTCTCCGGCCGGCACATCGTGCTGGGGCTGTCCGGCGGCATCGCCTGCTACAAGGCGGCCGAGCTCGTGCGCGCGCTGGCCAAGGAAGGCGCCACCGTGCAGGTGGTGATGACCGAGGCTGCGCAGCACTTCATCACCCCGGTGACGCTGCAGGCGCTGTCCAACCGCGAGGTCTACACGAGCCAGTGGGATCCGCGCGCGCCCAACAACATGGCGCACATCAACCTCACCCGCGAGGCCGATGCGGTGCTGGTGGCGCCGGCCAGCGCCGACTTCGTCGCCAAGCTGCTGCACGGCCGCGCCGACGACCTGCTCAGCCTTCTGTGCCTGGCGCGACCGATCGAGCGCTGCCCGCTGCTGGTGGCGCCCGCGATGAACCGCGAGATGTGGGCGCACCCGGCCACGCAGCGCAACTTCGCGCAGCTGCGCGCCGACGGTGCCACCGTGCTCGGCCCCGGCGCGGGCGACCAGGCCTGCGGCGAAGTGGGTGACGGCCGCATGCTCGAGCCGCAGGAACTGCTCGAGGAACTGATCGCCTTCTTCCGGCCCAAGGCGCTGATCGGAAAGCGCGTGCTGATCACCGCCGGGCCGACCTTCGAGCCGATCGACCCGGTGCGCGGCATCACCAACCTGTCCAGCGGCAAGATGGGCTTCGCGATCGCGCGCGCTGCGTCCGAGGCCGGCGCCGAGGTCACGCTGGTGGCCGGTCCGGTGCATCTGCCCACGCCGCGCCACGTGCGCCGCATCGACGTGCGTACCGCACAGCAGATGCACGATGCGGTGCTGCCCGCCGCGCCCCGCCACGACGTCTTCGTGGCCACCGCCGCGGTGGCCGACTGGCGACCGGCCACGCTGTCCGAGCACAAGATCAAGAAGGACGGCAAGAAGCTCGCGCCGAGCTTCGAACTGACCGAGAACCCCGACATCCTGGCCGCCGTCGCGCGGCTGCCGGATCGGCCCTACTGCGTGGGCTTCGCCGCCGAGAGCCACGACCTGCTCAAGCACGCCCGCGAGAAGCTCGAACGCAAGAAGGTGCCGTTGATCGTGGGCAACCTCGGCCCGGCCACCTTCGGCCAGGACGACAACGCGCTGACGCTGGTCGACGCCGCCGGCCACCGCGAACTGCCACGTGCAGACAAGCTCACCCTCGCACGCGCGCTCGTGGCCGAGATCGCCGCGCGCCTTGCCACCCAGACCACATGACCACCATCGATCTGAAGGTGCTCGATGCCCGCATGGCCGAGCAACTGCCTGCCTACGCGACACCCGGCAGCGCCGGCCTCGACCTGCGTGCCTGCCTCGATGCGCCGCTGGTGCTCGAGCCGGGGCAGTCGCAACTGATCCCCACCGGCATCGCCATCCACATCGGTGACCCGGGGCTGGCCGCGATGATCCTGCCGCGCTCGGGGCTGGGTCACAAGCACGGCATCGTGCTCGGCAACCTCGTCGGGCTGATCGATTCCGACTACCAGGGGCCGCTGATGGTGAGCTGCTGGAACCGCGGCCAGGCGGCGTTCACGATCAATCCGATGGAGCGCATCGCGCAACTGGTGATCGTGCCGGTGGTGCAGGCGGCATTCCGCCGCGTCGACGAGTTCGGTGCGTCGGAGCGAGGCGAGGGCGGCTTCGGCTCCACCGGCAAGCACTGAGGCCAGCGGCGCGGCGCTGCGGGTTCAGTGCAGTGGCGAGCCCGGCGGCGCGGTGTTCATCACCGTGAAGGCCGACGAGCCCACCGAGCCGGCCTCGATCTCGTCTTCGGTCGCCTCGCGCACGTCGCGAACGGTCAGGTCCAGGCGCAGCGCCATGCCGGCCAGCGGGTGGTTGCCGTCGAGCACCACGTGCTCGGGGTAGACCTCGGTCACGGTGTAGATCGCATCGGTGGGCATGTCGGGCGTGCTCGAGCCGGGCGGCGGCCCATCGAACTGCATGCCCACCTCCACGCCTTCGGGCAGGACCGCGCGCGACTCGAAGAACACCAGCGCCGAGTCGTAGTCGCCGAAGGCGTGCTCGGGCTCGAGGTGAAGCTTCGTCGTGAAGCCGGGTTCCTGCTCCAGCAGGGCCTCTTCAACCTTCTCCAGCAGGTCGTCGCCGCCGAAGAAGAACTCCAGCGGCTCGGCCAGTTCGTCGATCAGGTTGCCCTGGGTGTCTTCAAGCCGCCAGGTCAAGGAGACGACGCATGGAGAGGTGATGAGCATGCGGCCGATGATCGCACAATCGACCCCATGAGCCCGATCGACATCACCGCGCCGACGCCCTTGCTCGGCGGACTTTCACCCGAGGCGTTCATGCGCCGCCACTGGCACAAGAAGCCGCTTCTCGTGCGGCAGGCTTTGCCGATGGACAAGCCTTTCGTGGCCCGCAGCGAGTTGTTCGCGCTGGCCGCCGACGATGACGTCGAGTCGCGCCTGATCGTGCGACGCGGGCGCGACTGGACGCTGCGCCACGGCCCGCTGCCGCGCCGTTCGCTGCCGCCGATGTCGCAGGGGCAATGGAGCCTGCTGGTGCAGGGCCTTGACCTTCATCTGGAGCGTGCCCGGCAGATGCTCGAGCGCTTCCGCTTCGTGCCCGATGCGCGGCTCGACGACGTGATGGTGTCCTATGCCACCGACGGCGGCGGCGTCGGCCCGCACTTCGACTCGTACGACGTCTTCCTGCTGCAGATCCATGGCGTGCGGCGCTGGCGAATCGGGCGCCTGCCGCACCCCGAGCTGCAGCCGGGCGTGCCGCTGAAGATCCTGACCAACTTCGAGCCCGAGCAGGAGTGGCGGCTCGAACCCGGCGACATGCTCTACCTGCCGCCGCGCTGGGCCCACGACGGCATCGCCGAGGGCGAGTGCATGACCTGCTCGATCGGCTTCCGCTCCGCGGGGCAGCAGGAACTGGCGCGCGAACTGCTGCAGCGCGCCCTCGATGCCGACGAGGCGCCGGACGAAGACCGCATCTACCGCGACCCCACGCAGCAGGCCACGCGCGAGCCCGGCCGCATCCCCGAGGCGCTGCAGGCTTTCGCACTGGACGGGCTGCGCCGCTGGCAGGAGGGGCAGGGCGGCTTCGAGGTCGCTCTCGGTGAGGTGCTCAGCGAACCCAAGCCGGGGGTGTGGTTCGACGCCGGCGCGCCGCTGCCCGCAGGCTGCGGCGTGCGGCTGGTCCGTCGCACGCGCTGGCTGCTCGATCG
>NZ_JBFXIO010000094.1:0-13153 GCF_050175855.1 Piscinibacter sp. | reverse complement strand
AACTCGGCCAGCGCGCCCCACAGCGCCAGGATCACCCCGCCCGAGCGCCAGTCGGCATGCACGCAGGAGCGGCCCAGCTCCACCATCCGGGCGCGGTAGGGACGCAGCCGCGTGAGGTCGAACTCGGTCTCGCTGTACAGGCCGCCGACGCGCCGCGCCGCCGCCGGCGTGAGCACGCGATAGGTGCCGATCACCGCGCCCGACTCGCCGTCGGCGCCCTCCGGTGCGCGCACCAGCAGGTGCTCGCAGAAGTCGTCGAAGACGTCGATGTCGTGGCCGGCCGGCGCGCCCTGGGGCACGCTCAGGCGCGCACCCATCTCGTCGGCGAAGACCGCGTACCTCAGGCGCTGCGCGGCGCGAACATCCGCCTCGTCACGCGCCCAAGCCACCGTGAAGCGGCCGGGCTCTTCGTGTGCAGGTGCCGGATGAAGCGACCTCCTCGTCGCCGCTGCGGGCGCGATGAGGTCGGAAAGGGGCAGCGTGGGCAGGGGCAGGTCCCGCATCGGTCGGTTCTCCATCGTTGCCCGCCATGCTGGGCCGATGGAGTGACGCGGTCGTGACCCCTCAGTGACCGATCGATGACTCGGCGCGTTGCGACACCACCTTGTCGCCGCTGACCGGGTAGCGGTAGATGCGCTCGTTCAGGTGCCGCGCCACCTCGAGGATGTCGTCCTCGCTCCAGCCGAGGTTGGCCACGCCCTGCCAGCGCCGCACCTGCGCGCGCAGGCTGGCCCAGTCGGTGGCCAGGCGCTGATCGCGCCAGTGCATCTGCGAGTTGTGGCAGGCGATGCAGTGGGTGGTGTAGAGCAGTTCACCGCGCGTGGGTGACGGCGGCGCGGCCTGGGCGCCGAACGCCGCCGAGGCCAGCACGGTCAGCAGCGCGGCCTTCATCCCGGATGCGTCGGGTCGACCCATGGCACGTTCTCCGGCGGTTCGGCGGGCTCGATGTCGAGGTTGATCGCGACGGCCTCGCCGTCGCTGCGCACCAGCACGCACTCGAGCACCTCGGTCGGGCTGGCGTTGATCTCCTGGTGCGGCACGAAGGGCGGCACGTAGATGAAGTCGCCCGGCCCGGCCTCGGCAGTGAACTCGAGGCGTTCACCCCAGCGCATGCGCGCGCGGCCCTTGACGATGTAGATCACGCTCTCCAGCGGCCCGTGGTGGTGGGCGCCGGTCTTGGCGTTGGGGTGGATGTGCACGGTGCCGGCCCACAGCTTCTGCGCGCCGACGCGGGCGAAGTTGATCGCCGCCTTGCGGTCCATGCCCGGCGTCTGGGCGGTGTTGGGGTCGAGTCGGTCGCCCGGCACGACGCGCACGCCGTCGTGCTTCCAGGCGGGAGTAGCTTCAGGGGCGTGGCTCACGGGCGGCGCTCTCCGGGGCGTTGCGACCGCCCCATTCTGCCCGCCCGCGGCGCGTTCAGCGACCGCCCAGCCAGCCGAACAGGCTGCGCCGCGCGTCGGGCCGCGCACTGGCCGTGCTGCGCGTGACCATCAGGTTGGCGCCGAGGTACAGCGCGTTGAGCAGTCGCGAGGCGCGCTCCATGCTCATGCCGGGCCAGCCGGCGATCTGCTTGAGCGTGGCCGATTCGCGGCGCAGCCGTTCCGCGGCCGGGCCGAGCGCGCCGGGCAGCGGCAGGTCGTCGACCTTCGGGTTGCGCAGCACGCGATAGGCCGCCGTGCCGCCGATCTCGTTGAGGATGCGGCCGCGCGGGCCGAACAGCGCCAGCCGCCACAGCGCCGGCGCCAGCGAGTAGTAGCTGTCGTCGGCGGCCACGCGGTTGCTCATCGGGTGGCCAGGCGGGCGCACCACCGGCGGCTCGATGGCCATCGAGGTGACGCGGGCGAGCGACGGCTCCGGCGCCTCGGTCAGCGGGCGCGGGGCGTGGTAGATCATCTGCGCAGGGAACACCGTCATCGGCCACACCAGTTCGGCGAAGCGCAGATAGACCAGCGCAGGCTCCTGCAGGCGGATGCAGGCGGCCAGCACTTCGAGGGCGTCGGAGGCTTCCTGGCGCTTCTCGAGCGCGTCGATCTCGGCCATCAGCGTGCTCGACACCACCGTCGGGCGATCGTGGCCACGCATCGCGGCTTCGTGCAGGCGGTCGAAGCTGCTGACCTGCCAGAGGGTCGATGCGTGTTCGTCGGTGGACATGCCTTTGCTCGCTTGTGCTGTCTATATGGTCAGTGTGCACATTTGTGAGTGCGATGCCAATGCGGGAAGACCACCAGAATGAATGCCACCGGTAACAGCAGCCCCCAG
Organism: Piscinibacter sp.; assembly: GCF_050175855.1. Lineage (GTDB taxonomy): Bacteria > Pseudomonadota > Gammaproteobacteria > Burkholderiales > Burkholderiaceae_C > Piscinibacter. Next base: position 10,894 of record NZ_JBFXIO010000094.1, on the reverse strand, counting down.
AGCGGCTGGCCGAGGGCCCACAAGGTCAGGCCACTGACGAGCGACCAGCTTAGCGGCACCCACTGCCAAGTCCGGCACACAAAACGGTAAGCGGGCACGAACATCGGTAACACAGCGAGGGTGGCGAGCGCGGTGGCGTCAGGCGTGAGCCCGAAACTCTCGGTTTCAATCCAGCGCCGCCCGAAGGCCAGCGGCAGCAGCGGCATCAGCACGGGGACGGCCACCGCCGTGCCGAAACCCGCGGGCGACAGGCGCTCCGCACGGCGGGCGCCGAGGGCCGCCAACGCCAGCAGCAGCGCCTGCACCGCGAACGCCGCGGCGAAACCGGTGGCGGCCCAGTTGATGGCCGCATGGCGCTGCAGGTGGAAGGCCCAGGCGATCCACGCCCAGGCCACTGCCAGCACCCCCAGCATGACCCGCGGCGCCCACGGTGCACCGCGCCACAGCGCCGCCAGCAAGGCCAGCCAGAGCAGCGTCACCAGCGGCTGGGCCGGCCAGAGGCTCTCGTTGTAGAGCTCGAACAGCCGGAAGTAGGTGCGCGGCGCGTAGAGCAGGAAGTCCGACAGCCGGTAGGTCCACCACTCGCTCATGGCGGTGCGGCCGCGGGCTCAGAGCGCCGCGAGGTGCGAGGCGATGCGCGCACGCAAACCGGCGTCGGGCATCGGCCCGCGCGCCGCGCCCAGGTTCTGCCGCACGTGGGCGACCTGGCTGGTGGCGGGAATCGCGCAGGTCACGGCCGGGTGCGAGACGATGAACTTGAGCACCAGCTGCGCCCAGCCGTCGACGCCGAGCTCGGCCGCCCAGGGCGGCAGGCGATGGCGCTGCAGCTCGCGCAGCAACGCCCCCTCGCGGAACGGCCGGTTGGCGATCACCGCGATGCCGCGCTCCTGGGCCAGCGGCAGCAGGCGCTGCTCGGCCTCGCGGTCCAGCGGGTTGTAGCTGAGCTGCACGAAGTCGATCGGCTGGCTGCGCATCAGCCTCTCGATCTCGGCGTGCCGGCGGCCCTCCGAGGTGGTGATGCCGACGTAGCGCACCCGCCCGGCTGCCTTCATCGCCAGCAGCGCCGGCAGGTGTTCTTCCCAGGCGAGCAGGTTGTGCACCTGCAGCAGGTCGAAGCGCGCCACGCCCCAGAAGCGCCGCGAGACCTCGATCTGCGCCGAGCCGCGATCGCCCGAGCCGGTCCAGACCTTCTCGGCGGAAAACACCTGCGAAGTGCGGCCGATCTTCGCCAGCCCTTCGCCGATCACCGGTTGCGAGGAGCCGTACATCGGAGACGAATCGATCATCCGGCCGCCGTCGTCGAAGAAGGCGCGCATCACCTCCGCACAGGCCGCGCGCGCTGCCGGGTCGTTGCCGACGTTGAAGGTGATCCAGCTGCCCAGGCCGACGACCGGCAGCCGCTCGCCGCTGGAGGGAATCGGCTTGGTGAGCAGGCCGCCGGACGGCTGCGCGCCGGCCGGCCAGGCGCTCAGCATCGGCAGCGCGGCCAGCCCCTGCAGCAGACGACGTCGCGGCAGCGCTCGCATCGCCAGCCCCTCGCGCTCAGCCGCCGGAACGCCGGGCGGCGTGCCCTTCACGCGCCAGCATCTCCAGCACGCGCTCGACATGGTCGCCCTGGATCTCGAGCACGCCGTCCTTGGCCGCACCGCCGGCGCCGCAGGCGCTGCGCAGCCGCTTGCCGAGCGCGGTGAGGGCGTCGGCGTCCAGGGCCAGCCCGCGCACCAGCGTCACCGTCTTGCCGCCGCGCCCGGCGCGCTCGCGGCTCACGCGCACCTGGCCGTCGCCGCGCACCGCCTGCTTCGCCTGTTGCGCGCAGAGGCAGGCGGACTGGGGCTGGCGGCACTGCGGGCACATGCGCCCGCCTTCGGTGGAATACACGAGGGCCATGGGCTGCAGATTCTTCCATGCGGGCGGCGGTTCCGTGCCGGCTGAACTGGATACGTATACAGTCACACCAGCCCATGCCCACGCTTGCCGCCGACCCCTTCGCCACGTTGAACGACGCCCAGCGCGCCGCCGTCGAGCACCGCGGCGCACCACTGCTGGTGATCGCCGGCGCCGGCACCGGCAAGACCATGACGCTGGCGGCACGCGTGGCGAAACTGGTGCTCGAAGGCGCCGACCCGAACCGCATCCTGCTGCTGACCTTCTCGCGCCGCGCGGCGCAGGAGATGGAGCGCCGCGCCGGCCGCCTGCTGCACGGGGCACTCGGCCTGCGCGCCACCCAGGGCGCGCCCGCCCTGCCCTGGTCGGGCACCTTCCACGCGGTGGGCGCGCGGCTGCTGCGCGAATACGCCGGCTCGATCGGCCTGGCACCGCAGTTCACGATCCTCGATCGCGGCGATGCCGAAGACCTGATGGGCTGGGTGCGCCAGGAGCTCGGCCTGGCCGCCAGCGCCCAGCGCTTTCCGCTCAAGGGCACCTGCCTGGCGATCTACTCGCGCGTGGTCAACGCCTGCTGCAGCGTCGACGAGGCGGTGCAGACCACCTTCCCCTGGGTGCTGGGCTGGGAGGACGAGCTGAAGCGGCTGTTCCGCGCCTATGTGGATGCCAAGCAGCAGCAGCAGGTGCTCGACTACGACGACCTGCTGCTGTACTGGCAGCAGATGATGAGCGAGCCGGCGCTGGCCGCGGCGATCGGCGCGCGCTTCGACCACGTGCTGGTCGACGAGTACCAGGACACCAACCGGCTGCAGGCCGCCATCCTGCGCGCACTGCGCCCCGACGGCCGCGGCCTCACCGTGGTGGGCGACGACGCGCAGGCGATCTATTCGTTCCGCGCCGCCGAGGTGCGCAACATCCTCGACTTCGCGGCGCAGTTCGAGCCGCCGGCACGCACGGTCACGCTGACGCGCAACTACCGCTCGACGCAGCCCCTGCTCGACGCCTCCAATGCGGTGATCGGGCTGGCTGCCGAACGCCACGCCAAGGAGCTGCACAGCGATCGCACCGGCGAGAAGCCGCGCCTCGTGACGGTCGCCGACGAACTCGCGCAGGCCCGCTGGGTGGCCGACGAGGTGCTGCGCCTGCGCGAAGGCGGCCTGCCGCTGAAGCAGCAGGCAGTGCTGTTCCGCACCGGTCACCACAGCGCCACGCTGGAGCTGGAACTGGCACGCCGCGGCATTCCGTTCGTCAAGTTCGGCGGGCTGAAGTTTCTCGAGGCTGCGCACGTCAAGGACCTGCTCTCCGTGCTGCGCTGGGTGCAAAACCCGCGCGGCCGGCTGGCGGGCTTCCGCGTCGCCCAGCTGATCCCGGGGCTGGGCCCGGCCTCGGCGCGCCGCCTGCTCGATGCGATGGGCGCGGCCGACGAACCGCGCGCCGCGTTGTGCGCCTTCAAGCCGCCCGCATCGGCCGCAGCGGGCTGGCGGGAGTGGCTGCACACCGAAGAGCAACTGCACGCCACCGGCTGGCCGGAGGCGCTCGGCCGCGCACGGCGCTGGTACGAGCCGCACCTCGAACGCCTGCACGACGATGCCGCCGTGCGCGCGGCCGACCTGGCGCAGCTCGAGCGCATCGCGGCCACCTTCCCGAGCCGCGAACGCTTCCTCGCCGAGCTGACGCTCGATCCGCCCGAGGCCACCAGCGCCGAAGCCGACGAGCCGCACCGCGACGAGGACTACCTGATCCTTTCGACCATGCATTCGGCCAAGGGGCAGGAGTGGGGCGCGGTGCAGATCCTCAACGCGGTCGACGGCTGCATGCCGGCCGACCTGGCCACCGGCCACGCCAGCGAGATCGAGGAGGAGCGCCGGCTGCTCTACGTGGCGATGACACGCGCCAAGCACCACCTCGCGCTGCTGGTGCCGCAGAAGTTCCACGTCACGCAGCAGGCGAAGTACGGCGATCGCCACCTGTACGGCTCGCTCACGCGCTTCATCCCCGAAGCGCTGGCGCAGCGCTGCTTCGAGCGCGAGGCGCCCACGACGATGCAGCCCGCCGAGACCATCGCGCCGCCGCTGCCGGCCATCGACCTGAAGGCGCGCGTGCGGCGCGCCTTCTGAACGAAGGCAGCGGAGATGCGCTTACTGCGCCGCCACGCCCGATTCGATCTCCACCGCCGGCGTGCGCACGGCGCGACCCTTGCGGCCCTTGCCCCGCTTCGGCGCGGCCTTCTTCGCCGCCACGGGCTTCTTCGCTGCCGCACGCTTCTTCGGCGCCGGCGCAGCAGCCGGTGCATCGATCAGGAAGGCGTCGCGGTTCTTCGCGCTGGCGATCCACGCCGGCGGGCGGCCGCGGCCGGTCCAGGTCTGGCCGGTCTTCGGATCGCGGTATTTGGCCTCGCCCGCGCTTCGCCGTGCCGGCTTGCGGCCAGCGGCCCTGCCGGCGCGGCCGCCGAGCCCCAGGTCGGCAGCGGTCAGGCCGTAGTCGGCGATCGCCTGGCGCACCTGCGCGATGACGTTCTTGAGCTCCTGGCGCCGCAGTTCTTCGGCTTCCCGCTCCAGCTTGGCGATCTGCGCTCGCACGGCCTGGTAGGTCTTCATGGCATTCCTTGTGTTGTCGTCGATCGGGCGCCACCCAACGTCGTGGCGGCCGTCATTCTGGCTCATCGGCCGTCACGGGCTCTCGGGCAGCTCCGGCTGGGGCCACTCGAGCAGTTCGGCCAGGCGGTGCACCACCCACGCCGCTTCGCCGGGCGCGAGCCCGGCGTCGCCGGAGCGCAGGCCGGCATGGCAGCGCTGCAGCACCTCGTCTTCCGCGAGCCCGGCGCCGAACAGCATCGCCCGCGCGTGCTCGGTCATCGCCTGGGCGAGGTCCTCGCAGAGCTCGTGGCGCGCGGCGACCTGCTCGCGCGGCAGCAGCAGGCGGTGGCGGCCCGGGCTGCGGTAGAGGTCGAGGAAGGCCTCGGGCACCAGGATCTGGGAATGCTCGTCCATCGAGTGAGTTCGTCTTGTGTTGGCGCAGGGACGGCGGCCGCCCGGCTGCGTAGTCTCGCCTGAATGGAACATCGCGACATGCGCATCGTCTTCCTCGATTTCGGCGGCGTCACGCACCCCAACGCGGCCGATGACGAGGCGCGCGCCGTGCACCGCGGCGCGGCGCTGGGCCAGGTGCGGCTCGACGCCTTCTGCTGGTTCGACATCCTGCCGGGCCTGCTGGCCGGCCACGACGATGTGTTCGTGGTGGTGCACTCCAACTGGCGCTTCAGCCACTCGCCCGAGGAAATCGGCGACCTGCTCGGCAACCTGGGCAACCGCTACCTCGGCACCACGCCCAAGGGCGACCGCTACGCCTGCATCCAGGCCTGGCTGGCGCGCCACCCGACGGTCAGCAGCTACATCATCCTCGACGATTCGCCGCTGGCCTTCGGCGACCCGCCGCCGCCCGAGCTGATCCTGTGCGACCCGCGCACCGGCCTGTCGGAGCCGCGCGTGCAGCAGCAGATCAAGCGCTGGCTGGCCGGCGGCTGAACGCACGGTGCCCGGCGCTGGGCCGCCCCTCGGGGGCAGGAGCGAAGCGACTGGGGGGCGCAGTCAGGCCATCTTGACCGCGGTGCCGCTGACCGAGACCATCATCATCCCGTTGGTCTCGCCGAGCACCTCGTAGTCGAAGTCGATGCCGACCACGCCGTCGGCGCCCATCTCCCTAGCCGCCGCCGTCATGTCGGCCAGCGCGGCGTCGCGCGCACCGGCCAGCGCCCGCTCGTAGCCGCCGGCGCGCCCGCCGACGACGTCGCGGATCGACGAGAACATGTCGCGGAAGATGTTGGCGCCGATGATCGCCTCGCCGTTGACCACGCCGAGGTATTTCTCGACGCGCGCGGCCTCGCCGTTCGGCTGGACGGTGGCGAGGAAGAAGCCGTCGTCGGCCTTGGAAAACCAGCCCATGCTGCACTCCCGGGGGTTGAGATGGAGCGGCGACGATAGCGCCCTCAGCGAACCCCCTCGGCGATGCCGAGATTGCGCACGAGCCAGCCGGCGATCGTGGCATTCGCGGCCTGCAGCACGCTGCGGTCGAAGCCGGGCGGATCGCCGAGCAGTTCGGCGAGCCGGCCGCCCAGGGCCGGCGGCATCGGCGAAAGGTAGACACCGTGCCCGGCGGTCGGCAGGTCGACCAGCCGCTCGCAGCTCGCGCAGGCCTGCAGCACCCGCTCGGCGTGGAAGCGCGGCAGCAGCCAGCGGTCCTGCCCGGCGGTGGCCAGCGCCAGCGGCACGCGCGGCGCGGCGAGGCTGGCCGGCTCGAAGATCGCGGCCGCGGGCGCCGCCGCCACCACCGCGGCCACGCGCGGATCGTGGTGGCTGTGCCATGTCTCGTCGCGAAAGCGCAGTCCGATCACGAAGCGGGCGAGCGCCTGCTTCAGCCCGTCGAGCACTCCGCCATCGAGCTGCGTGATGACGCCGACGCAGAACGCGAAGTCCTCGGCCAGGTGCTCGTCGCAGTGGCGGCGGAAGCGGTCGCTCGACCAGCGGGCCCCGGCCAGCGTGAGCGCGGTGTGTCCGCCGGCCGAGTAGCCGAACACGCCCACGCGGTCCAGCGACAGCAGCGGCGCGAAGCGCGGGTCGCGGCCCAGCGCGTCGATGGTGCGCGACACCTCGAGCGGCCGGCGCAGCAGGGCGCCCGGCGCATCGCTGCGGTCGCGGAAGTTGTCGGCGTGGTGCAGCGGCAGTGCAACCACGAAGCCGGCGCGCACCAGCGCGCGCGCCAGGTCGGCGTGCACCCAGGTGGAGCCACCGGTGCCGTGCGAGATCACCACCAGCCGCCCGTTGCCGCGCACGGGCACGGCAGCCGCCGCCAGCTCCAGCACGAACGGCCCGATCGGCGTGGGCCGCTCGGTCTCGTCGGTCGGGTAGTGGACGGTGACCGGGCCGAGTTCGTCGGTGGGCGGCAGTTCCGTCCAGCCCATGCCGGCGTGTGCGGCCACCGAGGCCAGCAGCGCGAGCGCGGCCACGGCGGCACGCCCGAAGTCCAGGATCGAAGGTTTCATCTTGGGGCTCCCGCGGAAGCGAGGGCTTCCGGTGGAGCGCACGATCGGCGTGCGGCGGCGATCCGTCTCGCCGAAACCCGCCAACGCCGGCCGTTTTCAGGTTTCGGCCAGCTTTTCCCGCCGGAACTCGGTCGGCGTGAGGCCGGTGGCCGCCTTGAAGGCCCGGTTGAAGGGCCCGATCGACTGGAAGCCGGATTCCAGGGCGATGCTCAGCACCGGCAGCTCGCGCCGCAGCGGATCGGCCAGCGCCGCACGGGCCTCGGCCAGCCGGTGGCCGTTGACGAAGGCGCTGAAGTTGCGGTGGCCCAGGCGCTGGTTGATCAGCCGGCGCAGCCGGTATTCGGGCACGCCCAGGCGCGCCGCCAGCGTGGTGATGCTCAGGTTCTCGTCGCGGTAGGCACGCTCCTGCGTCATCAGCCGTTCGAGTTCCTGCCCGAGCCGTTCCTCGGCCGCATCGGGCACGGGCGCCTCTGGCTGCGCGGCCGAAAGGGCCGGCGCCGCGACGGGAAACAGCTCGCTGGGCCCGAGCCGCAGCAGCCTGGCCGCGATGATCGCGACGATCAGCAGCATCGCGATCACGTCGAGCAGGGCCAGCGCGGGTGACAGCCGGCCCTGCGGCGACAGCAGCCTCGCGGCCAGCATGGCCAGCGTGTAGGCCACGCCGGTGACGAGGATGAACACGCGCAGCCGGCGCCGGCCTTCGACCAGGTCGTCGCGCCAGCGCGTCGCCGCCGCCTGCGCGGCCAGCACGGCGAACAGCAGCGGCACGGCGCGCTGCACGCCGACGGTGAGCTCGCGCAGCGGCCAGGCGCCCGCCGCGACACTGAGCGTGCAGTTGGCCAGGCTCAGCACGGCCACGCCGGCCCAGGCCAGTGCATGCACGCGGCCCGGCACGAAGCCGTCATCGAACAGCGCGCGCACGAAGATCCAGAACAGCACCACGTTGGCCACCGCGATGCTGATCAGCGGCGCCTGCCAGGCGAACGCGAGGTGGGCCTCGATCCAGGGCGTTGCGCCGATCGCCTGCACGCACTGGCCGAGCGCCAGCGCCACGCCGGCGCGCGCCGCCGCCGAAGCGCGCCGCTCGCGCCACAGCACCCCGGCCACGGTCAGCAGCAACGCCAGCAACATGCCGCGCAGCGCGGCGTCGAGCAGCGTCAGCGGCATGCCGGCCTCGTCGGAACGCCTGCGCGGGTCAGGGCCGCGCCGGCAGCAGCCCGAAGCGCCACAGCAGGAAGGCGTAGATGTCGCCGCGCTGGCTGGCGCCCTGTTGCGCGGTGCTGCCCACGCCGTGGCCGGCCTGCATGTCGATGCGCATCAACACCGGGTTGCCGCTGGCGCTGGCCTGCTGCAGCCGGGCCGCGGTCTTGGCGCTCTGCCACACGTCGACGCGCGGGTCGTTCATGCCGTGCACCAGCATCACCGCCGGGTAGGCCACGCCGTCGCGGATCTGCTGGTAGGTGCTCATCTCCAGCAGCGCGCGGAACTCCATCGGGTCCTTCACCGTGCCGAACTCGGAGACGTTGGTGATGCCGTTGGCCGATTCCTCGAAGCGCACCGTGTCGAGCACGCCGACGTCGAACACCGCCGCGGCGAACAGCTCGGGCGCACTGGTGACAGCGCGGCCGACGAAGATGCCGCCGGCGCTCGTTCCCCAGATGCCCAGCGTCTGCGGCGAGGCGTAGCCCTGCGCGATCAGCCAGCGCGCCGCCGCGATGCCGTCCTTCCAGGTGTTGGGTTTGCTGGCCTTGAAGCCGGCGCGGTACCAGGTGTCGCCGAAGGCGCCGCTGCCGCGCACATTGGCCAGCGCGATCACGCCGCCGCGCTCGAACCAGGCCAGGCTGCGCGGATCGAAGCCGGCCTGGAAGCTGAAGCCGTAGGCGCCGTAGCCGATCAGCAGCGTCGGGTTGCGGCCGTCGCGCACCAGGCCCTGCCGATGGATCACCGCCAGCGGCACGCGCGCGCCGTCGTGGCTCTCGACCATCACCTCCGACACCTCGAGCTCCGGCGTGCCGGCCGGGCGGCGGCTGTCGCGGATGCCGGTGTCGCGGGCGCCGCCCTTCGCATCGATGGCAAGCACGCGCGGCGGTTCGGTCCAGCGGCTGGTGGCGACCCACGGCGAAGCGTAGGCCCGAGCCGCGTCCTCGACCACGAAGGTGGTGCCGGCCACGCCCGGCGCCACGTCGGCCCCGTCGCGCGGCGTGCCGCGGCCATGGCGCATCACCCGGGTGTTGAAGCCCTGCTGCACCTCGACATAGATCGCGTCGCGGCCGAGGGTGAACTCGCGCAGCGTGCCCTGCGCCGGCTCGGGCACCACCTCGCGAGCCTTCCGCAGCGACGGCGTGCCCTTCGCCAGCGGCAGCGCCAAGACGCGGCCGCGCGGCGCCCCGGCGCGGGTGCGCAGATATAGCGTGTCGCCGCGCAGCTGCGCATCGGTGATCTGGTCTTCGGCCCGGCTGATCGGCTGCCACGGAATCGGCTTGGCCGAGGCCAGCGCCGCCACCGGCGCGACGAACAGCCGGCCCTCGGGCACCGTGGTGTCGGTGGTGCGCGCCACCATCCAGCGGCTGCCGGGCGCGAAGAACACCGCGCCGACATCGAGCCGCTCGAGGCCCAGCGACGGCTGCAGCGCGCGGCCGAAGATCGGCCTCGGCTCGGCCTGCGGCCGGTCGATGTCGATCACGTAGACGGTGCTGTCGAGGTAGGTCTCGGTGTCCGGCGCGCCGGCCGGCAGCTCGCGGTTCTGGTTGAAGGTGAGGCGGCGGCTGTCGGGCGAGAAGCTGGCGTACTCCTGTCGCACGCGCGGCACCGGCTCGCGCAGCGCCTTGCCGCTGGCGGTGTCGATCAGGTGCAGCGAGGCGTCTTCCGACCCGGCGGCCGACAGGCCGAACGCCAGCGTGCGGCCGTCCCACGACGGCACGTACCAGTTGATCGCATGTGGCACGCCGTCGCGGGCGTGCTGCTGCGGGTCGACGAGCATGCGTTCTGCGCCCGCGCCGTTGCGCAGCATCAGCTTGAACTGGTTGTCGCCGGCGCGGCGCTTGAGGTAGTAGCTGCGGCCGCCGGGAAAGCGGCGCAGGTCGCGCACCACGTCGCCGGACGACCGTGACAGCTCGGCGATGCGCTGTGCCAGCGCCTCGCGGCCCTCGATGCGCGCGAGCAGCGCCTCGCCGTAGGCGGCCTGCGCCTCCAGCCAGGCGCGGGTGCGCGGATCGCGCAGGTTCTCGAGGTTGCGGAACGGGTCTTCCACGCGCACGCCGTGCAGCGTGTCGACCACCGGATCGCTCGGCGCGGGCGGCGGCGAGGCCAGGGCCAGCGACGTGGCCAACACGGGCGCGGCCGCCCGGAGCAGGCGCAGGAACGGTTTCATCGTGCACTCCCTGGGGCCTTCTGCGGGCCTCCCACTTGACGCATGCTAATCCAGCCCGAGCGCAAGGCTCGCGGGTGAGCGGAGTCAATGCGCCGGCGCGGGCCGCGCCTAGATTCGGCTCGGGCGTTGCCAATGGGGTGGCGCGGAGCGAGCGATGAAGAACTGGCTGGTGGTGGCCAACGGTGCGCGGGCGCGCGTTCTCGAAGAGGCCGAAGGCGGCGGCTACGTGCACGTGGCCGACGTGGTGCATCCGGAGAGCCGGCTCAAGGGCTCGCAGCTGGAGTTCGATCGGCCCGGCCACGTGACCAGCGGCGCGCACGGCGCCGGCAGCGCCGAGTACCGGCCGCGGGTGGAGCCTCACGACCGCGAACTGCAGCACTTCGCCGAGGAACTCGCCAAGGTGCTGGATGCCGGCGTGGCCGACGGGCGCTGCGCCGGGCTGATCCTGGTGGTCTCCAACCCCTTCCTCGGCCACCTCAAGGCGCGCCTGGGCACCCAGGCGCGCGAGCGGGTGCTGCGCAGCGTGGCGCACGACTACACCGCGCTCGGCGACGCCGAACTGGCGCAACGCCTGGCCGCCGGCTGAGCGCGGCGGCCGGCTC
>NZ_JBFXIO010000093.1:0-13178 GCF_050175855.1 Piscinibacter sp. | reverse complement strand
CACGCTCTCGACGAAGCTGTAGACCAGCGTGCCGTCCGGATTGATGGCGCGCCACATCAGGCCCTGCATCACACCGGCGATCCACATCGCGGCGATGTACAGCACGATGCCGATGGTGGCGATCCAGAAGTGCAGCTCGATGGCGCGCGTGCTGTACATCTGCTTGCGGCCGAACATGCGCGGGATCAGGTAGTACAGCGTGCCCATCGACACCAGGCCCACCCAGCCGAGCGCGCCGCTGTGCACGTGGCCCACGGTCCAGTCGGTGTAGTGAGACAGCGCGTTGACCGTCTTGATCGACATCATCGGGCCTTCGAAGGTCGACATGCCGTAGAACGACAGCGAGACGATCAGGAACTTCAGGATCGGGTCGTCACGCAGCTTGTGCCACGCACCCGAGAGGGTCATGATGCCGTTGATCATGCCGCCCCACGACGGCGCCAGCAGCACCAGCGAGAACAGCATGCCCACGCTCTGCGCCCAGTCGGGCAGCGCGGTGTAGTTCAGGTGGTGCGGGCCGGCCCACATGTACGTGAAGATCAGCGCCCAGAAGTGCACGATCGACAGGCGATACGAGTAGACGGGGCGCTCGGCCTGCTTGGGGATGAAGTAGTACATCATCCCGAGGAAGCCGGCGGTCAGGAAGAAACCCACCGCGTTGTGGCCGTACCACCACTGCACCATCGCGTCCTGCACGCCCGCGTAGGCCGAGTAGCTCTTGGTCAGGCTCACGGGGATCGCGGCGCTGTTGACCAGGTGCAGCAGCGCCACGGTCAGGATGAAGGCGCCGAAGAACCAGTTGGCGACGTAGATGTGGCGCACCTTGCGGGTGCCGATGGTGCCGAAGAACACGATCGCGTAGGACACCCACACGACGGTGATCAGCAGGTCGATCGGCCACTCGAGCTCGGCGTATTCCTTGCCGCTGGTGATGCCCAGCGGCAGCGAGATCGCCGCCAGCAGGATCACCAGTTGCCAGGCCCAGAAGGTGAACCAGGCCAGGCCGCCGGCGAACAGCCGCACCTGCGAGGTCCGCTGAACCACGTAGTAGCTCGACGCGAACAGCACGCAGCCGCCGAAGGCGAAGATCACCGCATTGGTGTGCAGCGGCCGCAGACGGCCGTAGCTGAGGAAGGAGATCCCCAGGTTGAGCTCGGGCCAGGTGAGCTGGGCGGCGATGATCACGCCGACCAGCATGCCCACGATGCCCCATAGCACCGCCGCGAGCGAGAACGCTCGCACCACGGCGTCGTTGTAGACGGGCCCGCCCTTCGCGGCCGCCGACGCGTTATTGACCATCGGAGTCACTCCTTCCTTGGCTGTCCTGTTTTTGGATGAAACCATTGTTTCCCGCAGGGTCATTTGCGAGCTTGATCGCTATCAACGTTTCCCGAACCCGGGAAGCCCGAGTCGTCATCGTTGACGAGGATGCGTTCGCCCTCGCGGTCGAGGTCGTCGAACTGCCCGCGGTGCAAGGCCCAGGCGAAGATGCCGATCACGGCGAACACCAGCACCACCGACATCGGGATGAGCACGAAGAGGATGTCCATCGCGTTCAGTCCTGGCGTTCGTCGCCGTCGGTGCGCGCGACGCGCAGCGCGTTGAGCACCACCAGCAGCGAGCTCGACGCCATGCCGATGCCGGCCGCCCAGGGCGGCAGCCAGCCGACCAGCGCGAGCGGCACGCAGGCCGCGTTGTAGAGCGCCGCCCAGGCCAGGTTCTGGCGGATCACGCGCAGCGTGCGCTGCGACTGGGTGCGAGCCAGCGCCACGTCGGCGAGCCGGTCACCGAGCAGCACCACATCGGCACCGCTGCGTGCCACCGCCGAGCCGTGGGCGAAGGCGAACGACACGTCGGCCCGCGCCAGCACGGGCGCGTCGTTCAGGCCGTCGCCCACCATGGCCACGCGGCGGCCCTCGGCCTGCCAGGCGGCCACGGCCGCGAGCTTGTCGGACGGCGTTGCGCCGCCGCGCACGTCGGCGATGCCTAGGCGCTGCGCCAGCGCGGCGGCGCGCTCCGGCGCATCACCGGAGAGCATCGCCAGCTTCAGGCCCTGGGCGCGCAACTGCGCGAGCGCGGCCTCGGCATCGCCGCGCAACGTCTCGCGCAGCACGAAGACCGCGACGGCGCCCCGCTCGCCGCCGAAGCACAGCGAGCCTTCGGGTGCCTGCCCGGCTGTCAGGCCCGCATCGACCCACTCGCGACGGCCGAGCCGCCAGCGCTGACCTGCGGCATCGCGGGCTTCGAGGCCCTGCCCCGGATGCTCTTCGACATCGCTCCACACCGCATCCGCACTCGCGGCTGCGGCGGCTTCCACCAGCGCCCGCGAGGCCGGGTGGCTCGACAGCGCGGCCAGCGACGCGGCGCGCGCCAGCATCGACGCGGCGTCGACGCCCTCCTGCAGCACGCGCGTCTCGGCCAGTTCCAGGCGGTCGAGCGTGAGGGTTCCTGTCTTGTCGAAGACGACGGTGTCCACCCCGGCAAGGCCTTCGAGGGACTCGATGCGTTGCAGCAGCACGCCGCGCCGGGCGAGGCCGCCGGTGGCGGCCAGCAAGGCCGAAGGCGCGGCCAGCGACAGCGCGCACGGGCAGGTGACGATCAGCACCGAGACGGCCACCCAGATCGCCCGCGACGGGTCGATCACCGACCACACCGCGGCCGCACCGGCGGCCAGTGCCAGCACGGTCCACAGGAACGGGCCTGCGATGCGCTCGGCCTGCTGCACCAGCCGCGGCCGCTGCGTCAGCGCGCTGCGCATCAGCGCCACGATGCCGGCCTGGCGGGTGTCTTCGCCCAGCCGCAGCACCTGCATCAGCACGGGCGCGCGCAGGTTCAGGCTGCCGGCCACCACCTCGTCGCCCGGCTGCTTGGCCACCGGTTCGGATTCGCCGGTAAGCAGCGCCTCGTCGGCCAGGCTGCGGCCTTCGAGCAGCACACCGTCAGCCGGGAAGGCCTGGCCGGCCTTGACGCGCACACGGTCGCCCGACGCGAGCCGCCCGAGCGCCACGACCTCGGTGCTGCCGTCTGCACGCAGCCGCTCGACGCTGTCGGGCAGACGCGCCGCGCCCGCTTCCAGCGACAGCGCCACCTTGTGCCGCGCCCGCGCCTCCAGCCAGCGGCCGCCGAGCAGGAAGAAGACGAACATGGTCAGCGAGTCGAAGTAGACCTCGTGACCGAACACGCCGCCGGGATCGAAGGTGGCCCCCGAACTGGCGACGAAGGTGACAACGATGCCCAGCGAGACAGGCACATCCATGCCGAGCCGGCGGTGCTTCAGGCTGTTCCACGCGCCACTGAAGAACGGGCCGGCGGAGAACAGCAGCACCGGCAGGCTGAGCACCCAGCTCGCCCACTGCAGCAGGCGCAGCATGTCGGGGGTGATGTCGCCGGGCTCCGAGACGTACGCCGGCGTCGCGTACATCATCACCTGCATCATGCAGAAGCCGGCGACGAACAGGCGCCACAGCGCCTTGCGCTGCTCGGCCTCGCGCTGCGCCCGCGCACTGGCGGCGGCATCCGGCACGGCGCCATAGCCGGCGCGGCGCACCGCCTCGACCAGCGCCGAGGCGCGCGTGCGCTGCGGATCCCAGCGCACCAGGGCCAGCGCGGTGGAGGAGTGCACGCGGGCCTCCTTCACCCCGTCCACACCCTGCAGCGCATCCTCGATCAGGCCGGCGCAGGCGGCGCAGTACATGCCGGAGATGCGGAACTGCGACGTGGCCTCGCGCACACCGCCCTGCGCCTGGGCAAAGGTGGTGAAGGACGCTTGGTTCAGCGGGTCGTCGAGCGCACGCAGGTCGGCGTCGGCCGGAACCACGACGGCGCGTTCAGTCAGTACGGAGGCCACGGCGATAATCTAGGTGCCGCACCCTCCGAGCCGCATGACATACATCAAGTCACTCGCCGTCACCGCCGCGCTGCTGTCGTTTGCGCTGGCATCGCCCGCCCAGACCAGCCCGCAGAAGCTGCCGACCACGCGGCTGACCGCCGGCTTCCACCTCATCACTGCCGAAGTGGCCAGCACGCCGGAACAGCGCGCCACCGGCCTGATGCACCGCCCGACCATGCCGGCCAACGACGGCATGCTGTTCGTGTTCGAGCGCGCCGGCCAGCAGTGCTTCTGGATGAAGAACACGCTGCTGCCGCTGTCCATCGCCTTCCTCGACGACGACGGCACGATCGTCAACATCGAGGAGATGAAGCCGCAGACGCTGGACTCGCACTGTTCGGCCAGGCCGGTGCGCTTCGCGCTGGAGATGAACCAGGGCTGGTTCGGCAAGCGGGCGATCAAGCCCGGGGCGAAGATCACGGGAGCACCGTTCGGCAGCAAGTGAACGGGCTGCACAAACGAAGAGGCCGGTCAGCGACCGGCCTCTCTTCTTTCAAGCGTTGCGCCTGCGGATCAGCCGAAGTTCTTCTCGGCGAACTCCCAGTTCACCAGCGAGGCCAGGAAGGTCTCGACGAATTTCTGGCGCAGGTTGCGGTAGTCGATGTAGTAGGCGTGCTCCCACACGTCGACGGTCAGCAGCGCCTTGTCGGCGGTGGTCAGCGGCGTGCCGGCGGCGCCGGTGTTGGCGATGTCGACCGTGCCGTCAGCCTTCTTCACCAGCCAGGTCCAGCCCGAGCCGAAGTTGCCGACGGCGCTCTTGACGAAGGCTTCCTTGAAGGCGGCGTAGCTGCCCCACTTGGCGTTGATCGCCGCGGCCAGCGCGCCCTTGGGCTCGCCGCCGCCGTTCGGCTTCATGCAGTTCCAGAAGAAGGTGTGGTTCCAGATCTGCGCGGCGTTGTTGTAGACGCCGCCGCTGGACTTCTTCACGATGTCCTCGAGCGACATGCTCTCGAACTCCGTGCCCTTCTGCAGGTTGTTCAGGTTCACGACATAGGCATTGTGGTGCTTGCCGTGGTGGAACTCCAGCGTTTCCTTGCTGTAGTGCGGGGCCAGGGCGTCGATCGCGTACGGGAGCGGCGGCAGGGTGTGTTCCATGGTGTCCTCTTCTCTCGGTGGGGGCGGGTCGGGCGCGCATTGTAGGCAGGCCGCCAAGGCCCTGCCGGCGGGCGTGCTGCTTCAGGGGCCGGTCGCGCCCGGTTCCACGCTGGCCACCGTGAGGCCGGCACGGCCATCGGCCAGCGTGGCCTGCAGCGGCTGGCCGACCGACAGCTGCCCAACGGACTGGAGCACGTGGCCCTGAGCGTCGGTCAGCCAGGCATAGCCGCGCGCCAGCACGTGCTGCGGGTCGAGAGCCTTCAGGCGCTGCTCGAAGGCGTGGAGCCGCTGGGCGCGCGCGCGCAGCTCCACCGCGGCCGCACGCGCCATGCGCTGCGCCAGTTGCCGCTGCTGCAGACCATGCCGGTCGGCCAGCCGGGCGCCGGCAGCGCCGAGGCGCTGGCCGAGCAGCGCCACCTGCTGGTGCCGCGCGTGCAGGCTCTCGGCCGGGCGTGCCAGGCGCAGAGCCAGGCTGTCCAGGCGCTGTGCCTGTGTATCGAGCGTCGTGCGCAGGCGTTGCGCGGCGCGCCGCTGCATCACCGCCAGGCGGTCGGCGCACTCGGCAGTGGACGGCGCAGCGAGTTCGGCCGCCGCCGTCGGCGTGGGGGCGCGCAGGTCGGCTGCGAGGTCGGCCAGCGTCACGTCGGTCTCGTGGCCGACGCCGCAGACGACCGGAACGTGGCACGCGACGATCGCCCTCACCACGCGCTCGTCGTTGAAGGCCCACAGGTCTTCGAGCGATCCGCCGCCGCGGCACAGCAGCAGCGTGTCGACCTCGGCACGCTGCGAGGCTTCGGCCAGTGTCTGCGCCAACGCGGCCGGCGCCTCCGCGCCCTGCACCGGGCTCGGGTAGACGATCACCTCGACGTGCGGGCTGCGGCGAGCCAGCGTGGTCAGCACGTCGCGTAATGCCGCTGCGGCCAGCGACGTGACCACGCCGATGCGGTGCGGGAATGCCGCGATGGCGCGCTTGCGTGAGGGGTCGAACAGGCCCTGCGCCTCGAGCTTGGCCTTCAGGCGCAGGAACTGCTCGAACAAGGCGCCCGCACCGGCCCGTTGCATACCCTCGACGACGAACTGCAGCTCGCCGCGTGGCTCGTAGATCGCCAGCCGGCCGCGCAGCTCGACGAGCTGGCCATCGGCCGGGGCAAAGTCGAGCAGGCCGGCCGCACGGCGGAACATCGCACAGCGCAGCAAGGCGGCCTCGCCGTCGGCGTCCTTCAGGCTGAAGTAGCAATGGCCGCTGGCCGCCCGCGTGAAGGCCGACAGTTCGCCGCGCACCACGCACACCGGAAAGCGCGCCGACAGCGCATCGGACACTGCCGCCACGAGGCCGGCGACGCTCCAGACGAGGCGGCTCGAGCCGGCCGAAGCAGCGTCAATCACGCGCAAACCCAATGCTGGCGCGGCCCGAGAACTCCACAGCAAGGCGCCATGCGCCCCCGCGCGGCGCAATGCCCGTCACAGCATTGTCACTTTCGTGCAAGTGATTGATTTTCAAAGGATTCTCTGTGCCCGGAAATTCAGCAAACCAGCCGATCGCCAGATTTCATGCGGCTTCGCGGCCAGCGCTCGCGGGTTACCCACAAAGTTGTCCACACCGGCGGTGGATTGTGGTGCGAACACCGTTCGGGGTCGGCGAGAGGCTATGAACGCGTGCCCCTTGGTCTATCATCGCGCCTCCCCAAGAAACCGCCGTTCGCCTTCGAAAGGGCTCGCTTGTTTTCGATCATACAAGCCGCTGGCTGGCCGATCTGGCCTCTCATCATCTGCTCGATCATCGCCCTGGCGCTCGTCGTTGAGCGCCTGTCCAGCCTGCGGGCGGTGCGCGTGGTGCCCCCCAAGCTGCTCGACGAGGTGCTCTCCGTCACCCGGGCCAACCTGCCGGCGCCCGACGTCGTCAACAAGCTCGCCGACAACTCCATCCTCGGGCGAGTGCTGGCCGCGGGCATCCGTGCCGTGGTGTCCGACCCTCGCATCACCGAGGAGGCGCTGCGCGGCGCCTTCGAGTCGGCCGGGCGCGCGGCGGTGCATCGCATGGAGAAGTACCTCAACACGCTGGGCACCATCGCCTCGTCGGCGCCCTACCTCGGTCTGCTCGGCACGGTGATCGGCATGATCGAGATCTTCGCCTCGCAGTCGCCCTCGGGCAGCAACCCGGCGCAGCTCGCGCAGGGCATCTCGATCGCGCTGTACAACACGGCCTTCGGCCTGATCGTGGCGATCCCGGCGCTGATCTTCTACCGCTATTTCCGCGGGCTGGTCGAGCAGTACACGCTGGACATGGAACAAGCCGCCAACCGGCTGGTGCCGCACCTGCTGCGCTTCACCTCGCAGCGCGCGCCGAGCAACGCCTGAGGCCGTCGCGATGTCGCTGAACTTCCGCAAGGGGCGCCCCGAGGAACCGGAGATCAACCTGATCCCGTTCATCGACATCCTGCTGGTCGTGCTCATCTTCCTGATGGCCTCGACCACCTACTCGAAGTTCACCGAACTGCAGGTCACCCTGCCGACGGCCGATGCCGAGAAGCTGCGCGACCGCCCGCGCGAGATCGTCGTGCTGGTCAGCGCCGATGGCCGCTACGTGGTCAACCGCAAGCCGGTGGAAGGCCGCAGCGTGGAACTGCTGGCCGCCGAGCTCAACGCCGTCTCCGAAGGCGCGAAGGACCTCGTCGTGATCGTGTCGGCCGACGCGACCGCGGCGCACCAGAGCGTGGTCAACGTGATGGACGCGGCGCGGCGTGCCGGGCTGGCCCGCCTGACCTTCGCCACGCAGACCTCCGGCGGCGGCTGAGCGCGCCAGGGCGCGCTCCCCGGCCGTGGCCTCCCCCGATTCCCTCGAGCGACACCTGCAGAGCGCCTGGCTGGCGCGCGGGCCGCTGGCCGTCGCCCTGTTGCCGCTGTCGTGGCTGTTCGTGGCGCTGACGGCACTGCGGCGTGGGCTCTACGACCTGGGCCTGCTGCGGACACACCGGCTCGACGTGCCGGTGCTGGTGGTCGGCAACCTCATCGCCGGCGGTGCGGGCAAGACGCCGACCACGCTGGCGCTGCTCGGGTTGCTGCGCCGCCAGGGCTGGCGGCCCGGCGTGGTGTCTCGAGGCCACGGCAGAGTCTCGACCGGCATCGTGCACGTCGATGCCGGCACGCCGGCCAGCCAGACGGGCGACGAGCCGCTGCTGCTTCACCTGCGCGGTGGCGTGCCGGTGTGCGTCGGCGAAGACCGCGTTGCCGCGGGGCACGCCCTGCGCCAGCGACATGCTGAGATCGACATCCTGGTCTGCGACGACGGACTTCAGCATCTGCGGCTGGCGCGCGACGCGCAGGTGATCGTGTTCGACGAGCGCGGCGCCGGCAACGGCTGGCGGCTGCCCGCCGGGCCGCTTCGCGACCCGATGCCGCGTCGCGTGCCGGCACGCAGCGTAGTGCTGTACAACGCCGCGGCGCCCAGCACACCCCTGCCTGGCCACCTGGCGCAGCGCGGCCTCGCGGGCGCCGTCCCCCTGCACGGATGGTGGCGCGGCATGGCGCCTGACGTCGAGGCACTCGCCGCGCTGCGCGGCCGCCCGGTCCTGGCGGTCGCCGGGCTCGCCCAGCCGGCACGCTTCTTCTCGATGCTGCGCGAGCGGGGGCTGGATATCGTCGAGCATCCTCTGCCCGATCATCACGACTACGCCGACCTCGATTGGCCCGCCGGCACGGCCGACGTCATCGTGACCGAAAAGGACGCCGTCAAGATCCGCCCCGAGCGCGCCGGCGCGGTGCGTGTCTGGGTCGCAGCGCTAGACTTCCGTCTTCCCGCGGGCTTCGAGCAGGACCTGCTCGCCCTGCTGCCGCGGCGCCTGCCACAACCCGACTGAGCCATGGAAACCCGTCTGCTCGAACTGCTGGTCTGCCCGATCTGCAAGGGCCCGCTGGAACACCGTCGACCGCCAGTGGACGAGCGGCACGAACTCGTGTGTCACGCCGATCACCTCGCCTTCCCGGTGCGCGACGGGATCCCGGTGATGCTCGAGAGCGAAGCACGCCCGCTCAGCGACGCCCCGACCCCGTGAGCTTCACCGTGCTCGTGCCGGCACGGCTGGCCTCGACGCGGCTGCCGCGCAAGCCGCTGGCCGATATCGCCGGCGTGCCGATGATCGTGCGCGTGGCCCGCCGTGCGGCCGAGTCGTCGGCGCGCGCGGTCGTCGTCGCGGCCGACCATGCCGAGATCGTCGCCGCCTGCGAAGCGCATGGCGTGCGCGTGGTGCTCACGCGCGCCGACCACGTCACCGGCAGCGACCGCCTGGCCGAGGCCTGCGAACACCTCGGCCTCGACGGCGACGACGCCGTGGTCAACGTGCAGGGCGACGAGCCGCTGATCGACCCGGCGCTCGTCGATGCCTGCGCCGCACTGCTGGAGGCGCGTAGCGACTGCGTGATGAGCACCGCCGCCCACGCCATCGACTCGCGTCCGGATCTCGACAATCCCAATGTCGTGAAGGTGGTGCTCGACGCAGCCGGGCGCGCGCTCTACTTCTCGCGCGCACCGATCCCCTGGTGGCGCGACGGCCGCGCGGCCGGAGCCGGCGCGCTGCAGTCGCCGGCGCCGCTGCGCCACATCGGCCTGTACGGCTACCGTGCCGGCTTCCTGCGTCGATTCCCGACGCTCGAGCCGGCGCCGATCGAGCAGACCGAGTCGCTCGAACAACTGCGGGTGCTGTGGCATGGCGAGCGCATCGCCGTGCACATTGCGGCCCGTGCTCCCGGCCCCGGCGTCGACACCCCGGAAGACCTCGAGCGCGTGCGCGCCCTGTTCGGCCGCTGAGGCCCGGGCGGCGCGGTTTCCCCTCCGGGGAAGCGTCAGTTTCGCGCAGGGGCCTGCATGTTATTCTCGATTTGCTCCGATGCGACGAGGTGCCCCACGTCGTCGTCCCCCGCATAAAGAGACAAACGAGGCAAACCCATGAGACTCATCCTGTTGGGCGCACCCGGCGCCGGCAAGGGCACCCAGGCAGCGTTCATCTGCAAGCAGTTCGGCATCCCGCAGATCTCCACCGGCGACATGCTGCGCGCCGCCGTGAAGGCCGGCACCGAACTCGGCATCGCCGCCAAGCGCGTGATGGATTCGGGCGGCCTCGTCAGCGACGACATCATCATCGGCCTCGTCAAGGAGCGCATCGCGCAGCCCGACTGCGCCAAGGGCTTCCTCTTCGACGGCTTCCCGCGCACCATCCCGCAGGCCGACGCGATGAAGAGCGCCGGCGTCAAGCTCGACGTCGTGCTCGAGATCGACGTGCCCGATGCGGCCATCATCGAGCGCATGAGCGGCCGCCGCGTGCACGTGGCCTCGGGCCGCACCTACCACGTCAAGTTCAATCCGCCCAAGGTCGCCGGCAAGGACGACGTGACGGGCGAAGACCTGATCCAGCGCGACGACGACAAGGAAGAGACGGTGCGCAAGCGCCTCGAGGTCTACCAGAGCCAGACGCGGCCGCTGGTCGACTACTACTCCAAGTGGGCCGCCACCGGCGACGCGGGCGCGCCGCGCTACCGCAAGATCGACGGCACCGGCAGCGTCGACGAGATCACCGCGCGCGCGCTGGCCGCACTCAGCTGAGGACGAAGGGCATGGACATCGCAGGCAAGGTCTTCATCGTCACCGGCGGCGCCTCGGGCCTGGGCGAAGGCACGGCGCGCATGATCGCCCGCAACGGCGGCAAGGTGGTCATCGCCGACCTGCAGGCCGACAAGGGCGAGGCCGTCGCGAAGGAACTCGGCGGCGTGTTCGTCAAGTGCGACGTCAGCCAGGAGGCCGATGGCCAGGCAGCCGTCGCCGCG
Organism: Piscinibacter sp.; assembly: GCF_050175855.1. Taxonomy (GTDB): domain Bacteria; phylum Pseudomonadota; class Gammaproteobacteria; order Burkholderiales; family Burkholderiaceae_C; genus Piscinibacter. The sequence goes on along the minus strand of NZ_JBFXIO010000093.1, from coordinate 2,377 downwards.
GCACTCAAGCTCGGCAAGCTGGTCGGCCTGGTCAACTGCGCCGGCATCGCGCCGGCTGCCAAGACCGTCGGCAAGGACGGCGCGCATGCGCTGGCGCTGTTCGCCAAGGTGGTCACCGTCAACCTCGTCGGCAGTTTCAACATGATCCGCCTGGCCGCCGAGGCGATGGCGAAGAACGAGCCCGAACCCACCGGCGAGCGCGGCGTGCTGATCTCCACCGCCAGCGTGGCCGCCTACGACGGCCAGATCGGCCAGGCGGCCTACTCCGCCTCCAAGGGCGGCGTGGTCGGCATGACGCTGCCGATCGCGCGCGACCTGGCACGCAACGGCATCCGCAACATGACCATCGCGCCGGGCATCTTCGGCACGCCGATGCTGTTCGCCATGCCCCAGGAAGTGCAGGATGCATTGGCCGCCGGCGTGCCCTTCCCCAGCCGTCTGGGCACGCCCGAGGACTACGCCAAGCTCGTGCACCAGATCATCACCAACGACATGCTCAATGGCGAGGTGATCCGGCTGGACGGGGCGATCCGGCTGGCGCCGAAGTGAGGCGCTGAGCCCACTCAAGAGAACGGGCGCCGCTGGCGCCCGTTCTTGCTTCTAGGCCACTCCTGCACTCATGGCTGGGTCTTGCGCTTCGGACCGATGTGCTCGTCGTAGAAGCGCAGCGAGCGGGTGTAGAAGTCGGTCACGTTGGCTTCCCTGTTGAAGCCGTGCCCTTCCTCCGCATAGACCTTCCACTCGATCGGCTTGCCGGCCTTGATCATCGCATCGCGCATCTTCTCGCCGTGGATGAGCGGCACGCGCACATCGTCCGAGCCCATGGTCAGCATGACCGCGCCTTTGATCTTGTCGGCGTTGCGTGCGGGCGAGACGCGCTGGAACATCTCGGCGTCATCCTTGCTGTCGCCGACCTCGAGCTTGAACTCGTTCTCGAGGTAGTCGTACTTGTAGTTCTCGGCGATGTCCGACCAGGCGACCGTCTGCATCAGCCCCAGGTCCGTGACCGCAACGAACGAATGGGCGCACTTGAACAGGTCGGGCTCACGCACCAGCCCCTGCAGCGAGGCGTAGCCGCCATAGCTGCCACCATGCAGGCACATGCGATCACGGTCGACGATGCCCTCCTTGACGAGATGCAGCGCACCGTCGGTGATGTCGTCCTGCGCGGCCTGGCCCCACTGCTTGAATCCGGACGCGTGCAGCTTGCGGCCATAGCCGGTTGAGGCGCGCGGTTCTGGTTCGAGCACAGCATATCCATGCGCGGCGAAGAACTGCGCCTCCGGCCAGCGGCCCCATTCCGACCAAGCGTAGCCGCGCACCTGCGGTCCGCCGTGGATGTTCACGATCAGCGGCAGATTCTTCGCCGGCACGCCGCGCGGCAGCGTGAGGTAGGCCGGGATGGCCATGCCGTCACGCGACTTGTAGAGGATCGGCTTGCGCTCGGCCATCAGCTCGGGCTTCACCCAGGCACGCTTACGGGCCACCACCTCCAGTTGCTTCTTCGCGGCATCGAACAGATAGTAGGTGCCCGGGTCGATGTCCGAGTACGACAGCACCAGAGCCACTGAGCGGTCCTTCGAGAATCGGTATTCGCTGAAGCCCGGTACGGCCGACGCGAACATCTTCGCGAGCTTCTCGTGCTCGCTGCCCGGCTTGAAGTACACCTTCTTGGGGCGATCGGCCTGGTACTGGAAGCCTACGACCTCCTTGGTCACCGGATCCGTCAGCAGGCCGCCATCGGAGCCGGAGCCTTCGCTCTCATCCGCCCCGCTGTTGCAGACCAGATCGACCAGTTGGTCGTCCAGAATCATGTCGCCGAACTGCTTGGTCTGCGTGTCGTACTTCCAGAGTGCCGACTTGTCTCGCCCCCGCCGCGCCGTGACGTAGAGCGTGCGATCGTCCTTGTCGAAGCCGCAGATGGAATAGATCTCCGGATCGTTCATGCTGCTCTGCTCGAACAGCGTCTCCCAGGCACCGCCCGACGGCGCACGATGCATGAAGCGCTCGACGATGGGCTTGCCCTTGCTGGGACGCGGCTCCTCCCGGACCGTGATACGCGGGCGACGTTCGCTGTCGAGTTCCCAGAATGTGGTGCGCCCGGGAGAGTCGAACGTCAGGAGTTCGAAACGCATCGTGCGGAAGTCGAGCTTGTAGACGTCTGCGAATTCACGCGAGCGCTCCCGCATCGACACGTAGGCCACGGTCGAATCGCCCCCCTCGGTTTCGAGCACGTTCAGGATGCGCAAGCCGCGCGGTGCGCCATTGTCGTTGTAGCCGAACACCTCCTTCATGTCGGTGCCGTCGACGTTGATCGAGTACGCCCCCTTAAGGCGCGGCCGGCCGGACGCCTCGAGACCATCCGCCACCGTGAAGA
>NZ_JBFXIO010000092.1:0-13275 GCF_050175855.1 Piscinibacter sp. | reverse complement strand
GCGCGGAAGACGTGGTCACCGGCGAGGACGGCTCGATCGAGGTGCTCAGCGCGCCTTCCGACTTCGAGGCCGTGAAGAACGCGCTGGAAGCGGCGGGCCTGAAGCCCGAGATCGCCGAGGTGACCATGCGCGCCGAGAACACCATCGCGCTGGCCGGCGAGGACGCGCAGCGCATGCAGAAGCTGCTCGACGTCATCGAGGATCTCGACGACGTGCAGGACGTCTATCACAACGCCGAGCTGGAAGGCTGACCGGATGAAGGTCCTCGTGATCGGCAACGGCGGGCGCGAACATGCGCTGGCCTGGAAGTTCGTGCAGTCGCCCAAGGTGCAGACGGTCTACGTCGCGCCAGGCAACGGCGGCACGGCGCTCGACAAGCGGCTGCACAACCTGGCGATCACCGACCACGCGGCGCTGGCCGACTTCGCGGTGGCCGAGAAGATCGCGCTCACCGTCGTCGGCCCCGAGGCGCCGCTGGCCGGCGGCGTGGTCGACACCTTCCGCGCGCGTGGCCTGCGCATCTTCGGGCCGACCAAGGCGGCCGCGCAGCTGGAGAGTTCCAAGGCCTTCGCCAAGGAATTCATGAAGCGCCACGGCATCCCGACCGCAGCCTACGAGACCTTCTCGGATGCTGCCGCGGCGCACGCCTACGTGGACGGCCGCGGCGCGCCGATCGTCATCAAGGCCGACGGGCTGGCGGCGGGCAAGGGCGTGGTCGTCGCCATGACGCTCGAGGAAGCGCATCAGGCCATCGACTGGATGCTGCTCGACAACAAGCTGGGCGTCACGCACAACCAGGGCGGCGCGCGTGTGGTGATCGAGGATTTCCTGCAGGGCGAGGAAGCGAGCTTCATCGTCGTCAGCGACGGCAGGAATGTCGTGCCGCTGGCCACCAGCCAGGACCACAAGCGCCTGCTCGACCACGACCAGGGGCCGAACACCGGCGGCATGGGCGCCTACTCGCCTGCGCCGGTGGTCACGCCCAACGTGCATGCGCGGGCGATGCACGAGATCATCCTGCCCACGCTGGCCGGCATGGCCGCCGACGGCATGCCCTTCACCGGCTTCCTCTACGCCGGCCTGATGATCGACGCGCAGGGCCAGCCGCGTACGGTGGAGTTCAACTGCCGCATGGGCGACCCCGAGACGCAGCCGATCATGATGCGCCTCAAGAGCGACCTGTTCGACCTGCTGATGCATGCCACCGACGGCACGCTCGACAAGGTCGAGCTCGAGTGGGATCGCCGGGTGGCCATGGGCGTGGTGATGGCTGCGCACGGCTACCCGCTCACGCCGCGCAAGGGCGACGTGATCACCGGCATTCCGCCCGAGGCCGACGACGCCATCGTCTTCCACGCCGGCACTTCGCTGGTCGATGGGCAACTCAGCGTTAACGGCGGCCGGGTGCTGTGCGTGACGGCGCTCGGCGACTCGGTCAAGCAGGCGCAGACCCGCGCCTACGAGATGCTCAAGCCCATCCATTTCGACGGCGCGCAGTACCGCAGTGACATCGGCCATCGCGCGATCAAACGCTGAGGCGGTGGCGCCGGCGGCACCGCTCGAACTGCTCGAGCGGCCGGTGCAGTTGCGCGGCAGCGCGTTGGCGCGCGCCGTGTTGCGTGCGTTCGGCTGGCGCGTGGTGTTCGACGGCCTGCCCGCGGCGCAGGGCGTGGCCATCGCCTACCCGCACACCTCGAACTGGGACTTCGTGGTCGGCATCCTCGCCAAGTGGGCCATCGGCATCCAGGTGACCTTCTGGGGCAAGGACAGCCTGTTCCGCATCCCGCTGCTCGGGCCCTGGCTGCGCTGGCTGGGCGGCGTGCCGGTCGATCGCCAGAACGCCAGCGGCATCGTCGGCCAGATGGCCGATGCGCTGAAACAGGCCAGCACCGAGGGGCGTTTCCTGTGGCTGGTGCTCGCGCCGGAAGGCACGCGCAGCAGCGGCGAGGGCTGGCGCAGCGGGTTCTACCACGTGGCCACGGCGGCGAACGTGCCGCTGGCCCTGATCTTCTTCGACTACCAGCGCCGGGAACTCGGCTTCCGGCGCTTCCTGCAACTCAGCGGCGACCCCGCGGCCGACATGGCCGCGATCGCGCAGGGCTTCGGCGCGTTCCACGGCCGCCGCCCGCTCAACGCCGCGCCGATCCGCTTCAAGCCATGACCGACCTCGACATCACCCGCGTGCGCGACTATCTGCTCGGCCTGCAGGATCGCATCGTCACCACGATGCAGGCCGAGGACGGCAAGCCCTTCGTCAGCGACGGCTGGACGCGCGAGCCCGGTGGCCGTCTCGAAGGCGACGGCCTGTCGCGGCTGGTGGAGGAGGGCAACCTGCTCGAGCGCGGCGGCTGCAACTTCAGCCACGTCAAGGGCAAGGCGATGCCGCCCTCGGCCACCGCACACCGGCCGGAACTCGCCGGTGCGCCCTTCGAGGCGCTGGGCGTGTCGCTGGTGTTCCACCCGCGCAACCCCTACGTGCCGACGGTCCACATGAACGTGCGCATGTTCGCCGCCAAGCCCGAGGGGCGCGAGCCGGTGGCCTGGTTCGGCGGCGGCATGGACCTCACGCCCTACTACGGGCAGGAGGAGGACGCGGCGCATTTCCACCGCACCTGCCGTGACGCGCTGGCGCCCTTCGGCGAGGACAAGTTCCCGCGCTTCAAGCAGTGGTGCGACGAGTATTTCTTCCTCAAGCACCGCAACGAGCCGCGCGGCATCGGCGGCGTGTTCTTCGACGACTTTTCCGAGCTGGGTTTCGAGCGCAGCTTCGGCATGATCCAGGCGGTGGGCGATGCCTTCCTCGATGCCTACCTGCCCATCGTGCGCCGCCGCCGCGACACGCCCTACGGCGAGCGCGAGCGCGACTTCCAGGCCTACCGGCGCGGCCGCTACGTCGAGTTCAACCTCGTCTTCGACCGCGGCACGCTGTTCGGCCTGCAGTCGGGCGGCCGCACCGAGAGCATCCTGATGTCGATGCCGCCGATCGTGAAGTGGCGCTACGACTGGCACCCCGAGGCCGGCACGCCGGAGGCGAGGCTGTACAGCGACTTCCTGCGCCCGAGGGACTGGGCGAACTGGACGCCGGCTTGACCCGCGTCAGGCGCATCGGCTTGTTCGGCGGCACCTTCGATCCGCCGCACGACGCCCACGTGGCGCTGGCCCGCCTCGCGCTGGCCGAACTGGCGCTCGACGAACTGCGCTGGATCCCGGCCGGCCAGCCCTGGCAGAAGGCCCGGCAGATCACGCCGGCCGGGCACCGCGAGGCGATGGTGCGGCTGGCCATGGGCGAGGAGCCGCGCTTCCGGCTCGAGCGCTGCGAGATCCGCCGCGCCGGCCCCAGCTTCACGCTCGACACGGTGCGCGAGCTTCAGGCGTTGGAGCCGGGTGCGCAGTGGTTCCTGATCATCGGCCAGGACCAGTACGCCGGACTGCACACCTGGCGCGACTGGCGCGAGCTGCTCTCGCGCGTGACCCTGGCGGTGGCCAACCGGCCGGGCGTGGCGGTCGAGCCGCACCCCGACGTGAAGGCGGCCGCGCACCAGGTGGTGCCGCTGCCGATGCTGGACATCGCCTCCACCGACATCCGCGCGCGCGTGGCTGCGGGGCAGGACATCGGCACGCTGGTTCCCGTCAGCGTCGCGAGATATATTGAAGCGAACCATCTCTACCGTGCCCCCCGGGGCTGAACCAAGGAGCCCACCCTGGACATCCGCAAGCTGCAGCGCGCCATCGTCGACGGCCTCGAAGACGTGAAGGCCCAGAACATCGTCGTCTTCAACACCGAGCAGCTCTCGCCGCTCTTCGAGCGGGTGGTCATCGCCTCGGGAACGAGCAACCGGCAGACCAAGGCGCTGGCCGCCAGCGTGCGCGATGCGGTGAAGTCCAAGGGCTTCGCGCAGCCGCGCACCGAGGGCGAGGAGAACGGCGAGTGGATCATCGTCGACTGCGGCAGCGCCGTGGTCCACGTGATGCAGCCGGCGATCCGCGACTACTACCGCCTCGAGGAGATCTGGGGCGGCAAGCCGGTCAAGCTGAAGGTCGACAGTGCGCCGGTGAAGCTGGTCAAGGCGTCCGAAGAGCCGGCGCCGGCGGCGAAGAAGGCACCGGCGAAGAAGGCCGCGGCGACCAGGACCGCGGCCAAGAAGGCGCCTGCCGCCAAGAAGGCAGCACCGGCGAAGAAGGCGGCACCGGCGAAGAAGGCCGCGCCCGCCCGGAAGGCCGCGCCGGCGAAGAAGACCGTGGCCCGCAAGGCCGCGGCCAAGAAGACCGCCCGCGCGTGACCCGCCGCCCATGAAGCTGGTGCTCGCCGCCGTCGGCCAGCGCCAGCCGGCCTGGGCCGACACCGCCTACGAGGACTTCGCCAAGCGATTCCCGCCGGAGATGCGGCTGGAGCTCAAGGCCGTGAAGGCCGAGCCGCGCGGCTCGAAGACCGCCGAGCAGCTGATGGCCGCCGAGGCTGCACGCCTCGAGGCCGCTGCGCCCCGGGGCGCGCGCCGGGTGGTGCTCGACGAGCGCGGCGAGCGGCTCACCACCGCGCAGCTCGCGCAGCGCATGCAGGCCTGGCAGCGCGACGGCCGCGACGTGGTCATCTTCATCGGCGGGCCCGACGGCTTGCATGCCGACCTCAAGGCCAGCGCCGACGACACCCTGCGCCTGTCGGACCTCACGCTGCCGCACGCCTTCGTGCGCGTGCTGCTCGCCGAGGCGCTGTACCGGGCCTGGACGGTGATGGTGAACCACCCCTACCACCGCGAGTGAGCGAAGCATGCGCCACGACTTCATCTACCTCGCCTCGCAGAGCCCGCGCCGACGCCAGCTGCTCGGGCAGCTCGGCGTGCGCCACGAGCTGTTGCTGCCGCAGGCCCACGAGGATGCCGAGGCGCTGGAGGCCGAGCGCGACGGCGAGTTGCCGGCCGACTACTGCGAGCGCGTCACCCGCGCCAAGCTGCACGCCGCGCGCCGGCGGCTCGCCGCGCTGAAGGGCGAGGCCGCCCCCATCCTCTGCTCCGACACGACGGTGGCGCTCGGCCGCCGCATCCTGGGCAAGCCGCGCGACGCAGCGCACGCGATCGAGACGCTCTCGGCGCTGTCCGGCCGCACCCACCGCGTGATCACTGCCGTGGCCGTCGCGGCGGGCCGGCGCGAGTGGCTGGCGGTGAACGTCTCTCGCGTGCACTTCGCCGAGATGCCCGCCGAGGCGATCTCGCGTTATGTCGCCAGCGGCGAACCGTTCGGCAAGGCCGGTGCCTACGCCATCCAGAGCGGCATCGCGGCCTGGATCGCGAGGATCGAGGGCAGCTACTCCGGTATCATGGGTTTGCCTCTCTTCGAGACGGCCCAACTCCTCCGCCAGGCCGGCGTGAAGTTCTGAACCGGCAACGCCCCATGCAGGACATCCTCATCAACTGGGCACCGCAGGAAACGCGCGTGGCCATCGTCGAGAACGGCGCGGTGCAGGAGCTGCACATCGAGCGCGCGCTCGAGCGCGGGTTGGTCGGCAACATCTACACGGGGCGCGTGGCGCGTGTGCTGCCCGGCATGCAGTCGGCCTTTGTCGACATCGGCCTGGAGCGCGCCGCCTTCCTGCACGTGGCCGACGTGCACGTCAGCGGTGCGCCGCCGCGCGGCGACGGCGCACAGCAGGTGCCGATCGAGCGCCTGGTCTTCGAGGGCCAGACGCTGATGGTGCAGGTGATCAAGGACGCCATCGGCACCAAGGGCGCGCGGCTGTCCACGCAGATCAGCATCGCCGGTCGGCTGCTGGTGTTCCTGCCGCAGGACGACCACATCGGCATCTCGCAGAAGATCGGCTCGCCGGAATTGCGCGAGCAGCTGCGCGCGCGCATGAACCGGCTTGCCGCGACGAGCGACGGTTCACCCACCGGCGGCTTCATCCTGCGCACCAATGCGGAAGATGCCACCGACGAGGAACTCGCCGACGACATCGCCTACCTGCGCAAGAGCTGGGCGTCGGTGCGCGAGCGCGGCTTCAGCTCGCCGCCGGGCACGCTGCTGTACCAGGACCTGAGCCTGGTGGAGCGTGTGCTGCGCGACCTCGCCCATGAGGCCACCGGCGCGATCCGCATCGATTCGAAGATGCAGTACGACATCCTCAAGGCCTTCGGCGAGGAATACACGCCGGGCTCGGTGGCCAAGCTCGAGCATTACAAGGGCGAGCGGCCGATCTTCGACCTGTTCAACATCGATGCCGAGATCGCCAAGGCGCTGGCGCGCCGCGTCGACCTCAAGAGCGGCGGCTATCTCATCATCGACCAGACCGAGGCGCTGACGACGATCGACGTCAACACCGGCGGCTTCGTCGGCGCGCGCAACTTCGACGACACCATCTTCAAGACCAATCTCGAGGCGGCCCAGGCCATCGCGCGCCAGCTGCGGCTGCGCAACCTCGGCGGCATCATCATCATCGACTTCATCGACATGTCGCGCGAGGAGCACCAGAACGCGGTGCTCGCCGAGCTGCGCAAGCAGCTCTCGCGCGACCGCACCAAGATCACCGTCAGCGGCTTCACGCAACTCGGGCTGGTGGAGATGACGCGCAAGCGCACGCGCGAGTCGCTCGCGCACATGCTGTGCCAGCCCTGCCCGGTGTGCGAGGGCAAGGGCCAAGTGAAGACGGCGCGCAGCGTCTGCTACGACATCCTGCGCGAGATCCTGCGCGAGGCGCGGCAGTTCAACCCGAAGGAGTTCCGCGTGATCGCCAGCGCGGCGGTGGTGGAGATGATGCTCGACGAGGAGAGCCAGCATCTGGCCGGGCTGAGCGACTTCATCGGCAAGCCGATCTCGCTGAAGGCCGAGCCCTTCGCCTCGCCGGAGCAGTACGACATCGTGCTGATGTAGCGGCGCTGCCGCGGGCCTTCTTCATGTTCTCCATCGTCATCCCCACCTGGAACAACCTCGCCCACCTGCAGCTGGTGGTGCGCAGCATCCGCGAGCATTCGGCGCAGAAGCACCAGGTCGTCGTGCACGTCAACGACGGCAGCGACGGCAGCCTGGCCTGGGTGCGCGAGCAGGGGATCGACCACACCGCCTCGCCCGAGAACATCGGCATCTGCTACGCGATGAACGAGGCGGCGATGCTGGCGAGGCACGATCACCTCGTCTACATGAACGACGACATGTACTGCCTGCCGGGCTGGGACACCGCGCTGCAGCGCCGCGCCGCGGCGATGCCGTCGGACCTGTACCTGCTGTCGGGCACGATGGTCGAGCCGCGCGACAGCGGCAACCCTTGCGTCGTCGTCGGGCCCTACGGCGACGGCGTGGGCAACTTCCGCGAGGCCGAACTGCTGCGCGATGCACCCAGGCTCGTGCGCGCCGACTGGTACGGCGCCACCTGGCCGCCGACGTTGGTGACGCGCCGCTGGTGGTTCCGCGTCGGGGGCTACAGCACCGAGCTGAGCCCGGGCATGAGCAGCGACAACGACTTCTCGATGAAGCTCTGGCACGCCGGCTGCCGGCACTTCATCGGCGTCGGCGATTCGCTCGTCTACCACTTCCAGCAGAAGTCCACCGGCAAGGTGGTGAAGAACGACGGCCGCCGCCAGTTCCTCGACAAGTGGGGCATGACGCAGTCGACCTTCGACCGCTTCTATCTGCGTCGCGGCCAGCCGCTCACGGGCGATGCCTTGCCGGAGCCGGACGACAGCCCGGCACTGCGCCGCGCGCTGCTCAAGAGCCGTCTGCGCAAGCGCTTCGGCTAGTCGCCGCGGCGTCGCGCCGCGACGCGCTTGAGCGCGAAGAGGGGCGCCAGCAGCCAGGGCATGGCGGCATAGGTGAACAGGCGCAGTCGCAGGGCGAGCGGCTGATGGCCGGCTGAAGCGGCGATGCGCAACTGCTGCATCACGTTGCCGGCGCCGAACAGCTCGGCGATGAAGCGTTCGCGATCGAGCACGCGCTCCAGGTGCGGGCCGACCTCGCCGTAGCGGCCCATCACCTGGGCATCGCGCAGCATCTGCTCCGCCTCCACCAGCGCATGGCGGTTGTTCTTCAGCAGCCGCGCGACCACGTCGCGCGCGTGCAGGTTGCGCCGTCGCCGCGAGATGCCGCCGCGGCGGTACTGCACCAGCGGCTCGCGCAGCGTGATCGCACCGCCGCTGCCGATGGCGCGGAACACCATCACCAGATCCTCGGCCACGGTGCCGGGCGGCAGCGGGCCGAAGCGCTCGAACAGCCGCCGGGTCCAGGCCTGGCCAGCGCCGACCACGTGCGGCGGCTCGGCGGCCCATTGCGCCTGCGAGGTGTAGCGGGCGAGGTCGCTGGGCACGATCGCGCCGTGCACGCGGCCCTCGGCATCGATGTCCGCCAGCACGCTGGCGATCAGGTCGGGCCGGCGATCATGGGCCAGCCAGGCCTCGACCGTGCGCTGCGCGCGCTGCGGCAGCGACACGTCGTCGCCGGCCGCCACCAGCAGGAGCTCGCCCTCGGCCATCTGCGCGAGCCGGCTGAGGTGTGCGCCGATGCCCAGGTTGGCTTCGTTTCGGTTCAGACGCAGGCGGTGCGGCCCGGCATAGCCCTCGGCCGCGGCACACAGCGCCTCCCAGGTACCGTCGCCGGAGGCATCGTCGGAGGCGATGATCTCCAGTGGCTCGTAGGTCTGTGCCAGCGCGGCGCGCAGCGCCGGGCCGACGGTGTCGCGTTGCCGGTAGGCGATGAGCAGGACGGAGACGAGCGGTCGCGCGTCGTCGCGGGCGCCCGTGGCCATGGCGATGTCAGCGCGGCCGGCGCGCGATGAAGGTCACCAGCGCGGGGTTGTCGTCGCTGCGCAGCAGTTCGAGCTCGAAGCCGGCCGCGCGGCAGCGGTCGACGACGTCGGCGCCGAACTCGTGGAAGACCAGCATGTCGTGCCGGCCGTCACCGGGCGCGCCGTGGTGGCTGGGCGGCAGCAGGTGCTCGACGCGGCCGTCGCGCAGCACGGCACGCTGTCGGGTGGCGCGGTCCCACACCACCGGGATCGAGAACACGTAGGCGCCGCCCGGCTTGAGGATGCGCCGTACCTCGCGCAGCGCGGTGTCGACGTCGGGCACGTGCTCCATGGTGTCGGAAGTGGTGGCGAGGTCGAAGCTGGCGTCGGCGTAGCTCAGCCGGGTCAGGTCTTCCGAGGGTACGGCGGGGTCCTGGCTACCGTACTCCGAGTAGCGCAGGCCCCGGCAGCGCGCCAGGTGCTTGTGCAGGTTGCCGGCGGAGTTGATCTCGGCGATGGCCAGGCCCTGTACGCGGGCGTCGCCGCAGGCCTCGCGCAGGTGGCGGGCGGCAGATCCGGCGAGCCGGTTCATCTCGCCGACGAGTGCGGCCGCCAGCTGGCCGCTGCGCAGGCTGGCGCCGCAGCGCGCGCAGCGGCTGCCCTCGCGCTGGTCCATCCAGCGATGCCAGTCGGGGCCAAGCTGCCATTGCGAGACGAGCTCCGGCCACAGCACGGCCCGCTCGAGCGGGCGGCCCGGGAAGCCGCAGGCGCCGCAGGGCGGTCCGCCAGCCATGCGGCTGCCGACGATCTCGCGGGCGCGGCGGCCGGCGCGGCTCAGGCGATGGAGGAGGCCCGACATCGGGTCGGTGTTCCGATCAGGGCCGCGACTGCAGGTCGCCGAGCAGCCAGGTCTTCAGGCCGCGACGGAAGGCCTTGGCGCTGGCGGTCATGGCATAGCGCCGGTCGAGCCGCTGGCGGAGGTTCGCGTCGATCTTCAGACCGCTGCCGTGGCGCAGGCCGATGAAGTACAGGTCCTTGGTGATGTGGTTCACCCAGGAGCCGTGGTCCGACAGCCAGCCGTCGAGGTTCAGCGCATCGGCGATGTCGCGCCCGCGCAGGTTGCGGTAGTAGTCCCACTTCGCGGCCGAGGTGAATGGCGAGGCGTCGGGGTTGGTGCGCGAGGTGCCGTGTTCCTTGCGGCCATAGGTGGCGCAGCTCACCAGGATCAGGCCGTCGGGCCGCGTCATGCGCAGCATGTTGGCCAGCGTCTCGCGCCAGTACGGGTTGTGCTCGAGGCACTCGGCGGAGATCGTCACGTCGAACTCTCCGGTCGGGAAGTCGACCAGCTGGCCCTGGCGGGCGAGATCGACGCCGGGGCCCAGCTGCAGGTCGACGCCGGTGTAGCGGCAGTCGCTGAACAGGTCGCGCACGGTGCCGTTGATGTCCAGCGAGCCGACTTCGAGCACGCGCGCACCGCTGAACGCCCAGGGGTAGAACTCGCGCACGGCGGCGAAGAACTCGGCTTGCTCGGGGTGGGCCATGGAAGGGTGTCGGGGGTGTGAAACCGTGATCTTACGGGGCCGGGCGCAGTGCCTCGGCCAGCGCCAGCAGCTCGCGAACGTGATGCGCGACCGACGGGTCGTAGCCCAGGTGGGCGAGCGGCTCGGCGATGCGGTGCGTGCCGGCAGCCTGGCGCTTCACCGCCTCGGCCACGGCCGCCGCGAAGCCGTCGGGCGCCTGGTCACCCGCGTCGAGCGTGAACGGAATCTGCGCCGGCTCGCGCAGCACCTCGGCACACCCCACGCCGCGTGCGCACAGCACCGGCGTGCCGCACAGCAGCGACTCCACGCCGACCAGGCCGAAGGGCTCGTAGCGCGAGGCCATCACGGTGAAGTCGACCGCGCGGTAGACGTTCTCGATGTCGCGCCGGTAGCCCAGCGAGCGGATGTTGGGGGCCTGCGCCTCGGCCGGCAGCGGCCGCCCGGCCACGACGAGGTCCACCGGCAACGACGTGCGGCGGAAGAAGTCGACCAGCAGGTCCAGCCCTTTGCGCTTGTGGCCTGTCGAGGCGAGCAGGAAGACGGTGCGATCGGGTGCGAGGCCCAGCTCGGAGCGCAGCGCGGCGCGCGCGGCGTCGTCCACCGGCGAGAAGCGATCGCCGTCCACCGGCGGGTAGAGCAGGCGGATCTTCCCGGCCGCGATGCCGTGGAAGCGCTGCACCTCGGCGGCCATGCGCTGCGAGTGGGCGACGATCACCGCCGAGCGGGTCAGATGCTCCTGTTCGAGCGCGATCTTCCAGCGGTCGCTGCGCCGCTCGGCCTGACCCATGGCCTGCAGGAAGCCCGGGTGGGTGCTGCCGCAGATGGCGATGTCGGCCGCACCGGTCTGGTTGCAGGCGATCAGCGGGAACAGGCCATGCCGGCGCTTGAGGGCGCGGATGCGGCGGTCGAAGACGAGGTCGCGCAGCTTGCCCGGCACCCAGGCCACGTTGACGCGAAGCGGCTCCACCCAGCCGTACTCGGGCAGCGAAGCGTCGAAGGCCTTGGCGATCACCACCGGCTTCACGCCCAGCGCGTGCAGGCCGCGCACCACGGTCAGCGCGTAGCGTTCGATGCCGCCGCTGGCGCGCAGGCCGTGGTTGGAGATCGCCAGCCGCATCGGCAGGGTCAGCCCTTGGCCTTGGGCACGCGGCCGAGCAGGTAGAACTCCGGGTTGGGCTGCATCGACACCAGGTTGGCCATGCGGTTGGACAGGCCGAACAGCGCGGTGATCGCGCCGATGTCCCAGATGTCCTCGTCGCTGAAGCCGTGCGCGCGCAGCGCCTCGAAATCGGCCTCGTCGACCTCGGCCGAGCGCAGGCAGACCTTCATCGCGAAGTCGAGCATGGCGCGCTGGCGCGGCGTGATGTCGGCCTTGCGGTAGTTCACCGCCACCTGGTCGGCGAGCAGCGGCTTCTTCTCGTAGATGCGCAGGATCGCGCCGTGCGCCACCACGCAGTACAGGCAATGGTTGGCGCCGCTGGTGGCCACCACGATCATCTCCTTCTCGCCCTTGGAGAGGCCGGAGGGGCGCAGCATCAGCGCATCGTGGTAGGCGAAGAAGGCGCGGAACTCGTCGGGCCGGTGGGCCAGCGCGAGGAACACGTTGGGCACGAAGCCCGACTTCTCCTGCACCTCGACGATGCGCTGGCGCACGTCGTCGGGCAGGGCGTCAAGGGCGGGCACGGGGTAGCGCGAGATCGGTGCGTTCATGCGGGGCTCCTGAACTGAAGGGCGTGCAGCCGGGCATACAAGCCGCCGGCGGCGAGCAGCTCGGCATGGCTGCCCTGCTCGACGACGCGGCCGGCTTCGAGGGCGACGATGCGGTCGGCGCGCTCGATGGTCGACAGGCGGTGCGCGATGACGATGCTGGTGCGGCCCTTCATCAACCGCTCCAGCGCCTCCTGCACGAGGCGCTCGGATTCCGAGTCGAGCGCCGAGGTGGCCTCGTCGAGCACGAGGATGGGCGCGTCCTTGTAGATCGCGCGGGCGATCGCCAGGCGCTGGCGCTGGCCGCCGGAGAGCTGGCTGCCGTTGTGGCCCACCGGCGTGTCCAGCCCCTGCGGCAGGGTCTGCACGAAATCGAGCAGGTTGGCGCCGCGCAGCGCCTCGGTGACGCGCGCGGCGTCGACCGTGTCGCTCAGTGCCACGTTGGCGGCGACGCTGTCGTTGAACAGCACCACGTCCTGGCTGACCAGCGCGAACTGGCGGCGCAGCGCGGCCATGTCCCAGTCGGGCAGCGGCGTGCCGTCGAGCAGCACGGTGCCGCCGGTCGGTTCGAGGAAGCGCGGCAGCAGGTTGACGATGGTGCTCTTTCCTGCGCCGGATGGGCCGACCAGCGCCACGGTCTCGCCGGGGTGCAGGGTCAGCGTGACGCCGTCGAGCGCCGGCGCGGCGGCGCCTTCGTACTGCAGCGATACGCCGCGCAGCTCGATGCGGCCTTCGCAGCGGGCCGGCGCGTGGCTGCCGCCTGCCTCCACCGGTGTGGTGTCGATCAGCTGGATGCCGCGCTCCATGGCCGCCATGCCGCGGGTGATCGGGCCGGCCACTTCCGAGAGGTGCTTGATCGGCGCCACCAGCTGCAGCATCGCCATCACGAAGGCGACGAAGCCGCCCACCGAGCCGCCGCTCTGGCCGCTCTGCCACAGCGCGACCACGATCACCGCCGACAGCGCGCAGGCGGCGAGCAGCTGCGTCAGCGGCGTCATCGTGGCCGCCGCCACCGCGGCCTTCACCGACAGGCGTCGCACCGATTCGCTGACCCGCGCGAAGCGCGATCCCTCGGAGGCCTGTGCCCCGTGCAGGCGCACGATGCGCCAGGCCAGCACGTTCTCCTCGACCACGTAGGCCAGCTCGTCGATCGCCTTTTGCCCCTCGACGGTCAGACGGTGCAGCCGGCGGCTGAGCGTCCGCATGATCCAGGCCACCGCCGGGAACAGCACGCCGACGAACAGCGTGAGCTTCCAGTTCAGCCACAGCAGATAGCCCAGCAAGGCCACCAGCGTCAGCGAGTCGCGCACCAGCGACGTCAGGGCG
>NZ_JBFXIO010000091.1:0-13398 GCF_050175855.1 Piscinibacter sp. | reverse complement strand
GCCGAAGTGGCCGAAGCCAACTTCCAGGCCGTGACCAGCACCGCCGTGAAGGCCACCCAGGCCGCCACGTCGAAGGCGAAGCGCGCTGCCTGAACGCGCCCCTCGGGGGTTCGGGCCGGAATGCAAAGAATTGTGGCCGGCTTGAACTAACCGGGGAGTGCCCGATCTATGGAGAGCCGCCAGCGAGAGCCGGCGGTCTCCCTGAAAGGTTGTCTCCTCGGTACCTCCAGGTACCTTCCAAGGCCCGGTTTTCCGGGCCTTTTCTTTTGGCCGCCAGGTGCTCGTTCAGTGCATGCGCGCCGCAACCGTGGCGCGCAGGTCGGGCAGCGCGGCCAGGGCGGCCTCGCGGCCGGCCTGGATGACGCGCTTGCGCGCCGCGAAGTCGGCGCCCGACACCCCGGGCAGCCGCGGGCGCAGCACCACGTCGGCGTCGCGCAGCTCGAACTGGTTGATGCTGCGCCCCATGATCGCGAAGGTCTGAAGCAGCATGCGCAGCGCGTCGCCGGTTCCGGCGCCTTCCGGTGCCGCGGAAATGTCCACCGCAATCACGATCTCCGCACCCATCTGCCGGGCGAAGCGCACCGGCACCGGCGACACCAGACCGCCGTCGACATACTCGCGGTTGCCGATCTTCACTGGCTGGAAGACCGCCGGCACGGCGCTGGAGGCGCGCACGGCGACGCCAGTGTCGCCGCGCTGGAACAGGATCGGCGCGCCCGAGTCGAGATCGGTGGCCACGATGCCCAGTGGCAATGTCATCTGCTCGATGGTCCTGGCGCCGGTGTGCTCGCGCACGAAACGCGCCAGCGCCTCGCCGCGGATCAGACCGCGGCCGGGAAAGGCCCAGTCGGTGATCGAGGCCTCGTCCATCGAATCGGCCAGGCGGATCAGTTCGGCCGGGCGCTTGCCCGAGGCATAGAGCGCCGCCACCAGGCTGCCGGCCGAGGTGCCAACCACCAGGTCGGGGCGGATGCCGCTCTCCTCCAGCGCCTGGATCACGCCAATGTGGGCGAAACCGCGCGCGGCGCCACCGCCCAGCGCCAGGCCGATCCGCGGCGGCTTGGGCGGGGGCGGCGGGGCGGGTGGCGGCGCCGGCGGCTGCGGCTCGGCCACCACGGGCGGCGGCGCCACCGGCGCACTCTGGCAACCCGCCAGCCACACCGCCGAGCCGGCCGCGGGCCGGGCCAGCCAGGCGCGGCGGGCGAGGTTCACCCGCTCTTTATTCTCATGGAGCATAAACAACAAACAACAAAGTTCTTCTCGTATATATAACGACTGCCTAGAGTCCGCCCATCGGCTGCCCTCCGGCGGCCGTTTCAACTTCTCGGCGGCCCATGGACTGGATTGCGATTCTCAGCGGCTTCGGCGTCGGCGCCATCGTCGGCATGACCGGCGTCGGCGGCGGCTCACTGATGACGCCGCTGCTGCTGTCGGTGTTCAAGCTGAACCCGGCGGTGGCCATCGGCACCGACCTGTGGTTCGCCGCGATCACCAAGACCGCCGGCTCGGTCTCGCACCACAATGCCGGCCACGTGAACTGGCGCATCACCGGCCTGCTGCTGGCCGGCAGCATCCCGGGTTCGCTGGCCATGGTGGCACTGATGCATGCCACCGGCATCACCAAGGGCTGGGCCAGCGCCCTGACCTTCTCGCTGGGCGTCGCGCTGCTGCTGACCGCGGTGGTGGTGGCTTACCGCAGCGCCTGGCATGCCGTCGGCCTGCGCCTGGAGCGCTGGCTGCCCGAGCAGCACAAGCCCTGGCTCACCGTGCTGTGCGGCCTGATCCTGGGCGTGCTGGTGTCGCTGAGCTCGATCGGCGCCGGCGCCATCGGCGCCACGCTGATCATGCTGCTCTACCCGCGGCTGGAGTCGCACCGCGTGGTCGGCACCGACATCGCCCACGCCGTGCCGCTGACCTTCGTGGCCGGCATCGGCCACGCCACCCTGGGCCACGTCGACTGGAGCCTGCTCGGCGCCCTGCTGATCGGCAGCGTGCCCGGCATCTGGATCGGCGCGCAGCTCACACGAAAGATGCCCGAGAAGCTGGTGCGCGGCCTGCTGTGCGCCGCGCTCGTCACCGCCGGACTGAAAGTGATCCACTGAGATGTACCGATATACCGACTTCGACCGCCTGTTCGTTCGCCAGCGCGCCGCGCAGTATCGCGACCAACTGGAGCGCAACCTCGCCGGCAAGCTGGGTGAAGACGAGTTCCGCCCGCTGCGCCTGCAGAACGGCTGGTACATCCAGCGCCACGCGCCGATGGCGCGCATCGCCGTGCCCTACGGCGCGCTGGGCTCGAACCAGCTGCGCCAGCTGGCGCGCATCGCGCACGAGTTCGACCGCGGCTACGCCCACTTCACCACGCGGCAGAACTGCCAGTTCAACTGGATCCCGCTGGCCAGGAGCGCCGACGTGATGGACCTGCTGGCCGAGGTCGACATGCACGGCATCCAGACCAGCGGCAACTGCATCCGCAACATCACCAGCGACGCGCTGGCCGGCGTGGCACCCGACGAGATCGTCGACCCGCGCCCCTACTGCGAGCTGCTGCGCCAGTGGAGCACGCTGCACCCGGAGTTCGCCTTCCTGCCGCGCAAATTCAAGATCGCCGTCAGCGGCGCGGCCGAGGACCGCGCGGCCATCGCCTGGCACGACATCGGCTTGCAGCTCGCGAAGAACGAGCGCGGCGAGGTCGGCTTCAAGGTGCTGGTCGGCGGCGGCATGGGCCGCACGCCGGTGATCGCCACGGTGATCCGCGAGTTCCTGCCCTGGCAGGAAATCCTGCTGTTCATCGAGGCCATCGTGCGCGTGTACAACCGCTACGGCCGCCGCGACAACGCCTACAAGGCGCGCATCAAGATCCTCGTCAAGGCCGAGGGGCAGAAGTTCATCGACGCCGTCGGGACCGAGTTCGCGCGCATCCTGGCCGACGACGTCGACGGCGCGGCGCACCGCATCCCCGCGGCCGAACTGGAGCGCGTGAAGGCCAGCTTCGTGCTGCCGCAAGGCGTGAGCGAGGCCGGCGCCGCACCGGCCTGGCCGAAGCAGGCCAGCGGCGCCTTCGCGCGCTGGCTGCAGCGCAACGTGCATGCGCACCGCCTCGTCGGCTATCGCGCGGTGACGCTGTCGCTCAAGCGCGCCGGCCAGCCCCCCGGTGACGTGACCACCGCGCAGATGGAAGCCGCCGCGGCGCTGGCCGACCGCCACAGCGCCGGCGAACTGCGGGTGACGCATGACCAGAACCTGCTGCTGCCCTGGGTGCGCGAGAGCGAGCTCGAGGCGCTGTGGCACGCCGCCAAGGACGCCGGCTTCGCCACGCCGAACATCGGCCTGCTCACCGACATGATCGCGTGCCCGGGCGGTGACTTCTGCGGCCTGGCCAACGCCCGCTCGATCCCCGTGGCCGCCCAGATCACCGAGCGCTTCGCCGACCTCGACGAGCAGGACGACATCGGCGACATCGATCTGCACATCAGCGGCTGCATCAACTCCTGCGGCCACCACCACAGCGGCCACATCGGCATCCTCGGCGTCGACAAGGACGGCAGCGAGTGGTACCAGCTCACGCTCGGCGGCGCCGACGGCTCGACGCTGTCGGGCGCGTCCGTGCCCGGCAAGGTGATCGGCCCGTCGTTCGCCGCCGACGAGGTGGCCGATGCGATCGAGGCCGTGATCGAGACCTACAAGGCGCACCGCACCGGCAGCGAACGTTTCATCGACACCGTGCGCCGCATCGGCATCGAGCCCTTCAAGGGCCCGGCCAATGCGGTGCGGCGCGCCACGGCGCTGGCCGCCTGAGCACGAGGAGCCCTCCCATGCGATTCATCGACACTCACAAGGACCGCTGGCACGCCCTCGGCGGCGAAGACGGCCCGCCGGTCAGCATCAACCCGGCACCGCACCTGCTGCTGGACAGCAATCAGTGGCACGCGGTGCGCGCCCACTGGCCCGACGGCGTGCCGGTCGGCCTGAAGCTCGCCAACGACGAGGACATCGAAGACTTCGCGGCCGACCTGCCGCGCTTCGGCCTGGTGGCGCTGCACTTCCCGAAGTGGGTGGACGGCCGGGCCTACAGCCAGGCGCGGCTGCTGCGCTCGCGCTACCGCTTCGGCGGCGAGGTGCGGGCCACCGGCGAGGTGCTGGTCGACATGGTGCCGCTGCTCTCGCGCACCGGCTTCGATGCCGCCGTGCTGCGCCACGACCAGTCGATCGAAGCCGCGGAACGCGCGATCTCCTTCTTCCCGGCGCACTACCAGGGTGACACCCGCGACAACCGGCCGTTGTTCGCCAGGCCGGAGGCGGCGCAGGCGGCGGTGGCGAAAGCCGCCGAGTTTCTCAACGCGGGGGCCGCGATATGAGCGCCGTCGCGCTGTACGCCCGCGCCACTGTCGGCTTCGACGAGCGCGTGGCCCACGCCGTCGCGGTGCTGCAGAGCGCGGCCACCGAGCACGCCGGCCGCATCGTGCAGGCCACCAGCCTGGGCGCAGAGGACATGGTGATCACCGACCTGATCGCGCGCCATGGGCTGCCGGTCGCGGTGGCGACGCTGGAGACCGGCCAGCTGCATCCGCAGACGGTGGCGCTGATCCCGCGCATCGAACAGCGTTACGGCCTGGCCGTCGAGGTGTTCAGGCCGGCGCAGGAATCGGTCATCCACTTCGTCGCGTCGCATGGCGACAACGCGATGTACGAGAGCATCGCGCTGCGCAAGCAGTGCTGCGCGATCCGCAAGCTCGAACCCCTTTCGCGCATGCTGGCCGGCGCCAGCGCCTGGGTGACCGGGCTGCGCCGCGAGCAGTCGGACACGCGCGCGGTGGTGCCGTTCAGCGAGAGCGATGACAAGGGCCGCACGAAGTTCAACCCGCTGGCCGACTGGAGCTGGGCCGACGTGTGGCACTACATCGCCACCCACGACGTGCCCTTCAACCCGCTGCACGACGAGTTCATGCCCAGCATCGGCTGCGCGCCCTGCACGCGCGCCATCGCCGTGGGCGAGCCCTTCCGCGCCGGCCGCTGGTGGTGGGAAGACGAGAAGGCCAAGGAATGTGGCCTGCATGTGAAGGACGCCCCGGTCGCCGAGGTGTCGATGATGGGAGCCCCGCGATGAATGCGCCCTTGTCCGTCGAGCAGCTGCTGCCCGAACTCGACCACACCCACCTCGACTGGCTGGAGGAAGAGGCGATCTTCATCCTGCGCGAGACCGCCGCCGCCTTCGAGCGCCCGGCGCTGCTGTTCTCCGGCGGCAAGGACTCGTGCGTGGTGCTGCGCCTGGCCGAGAAGGCCTTCAAGAGCCGCCAGGCCGACGGCAGCTACAAGGGCCGGCTGCCCTTCCCGCTGCTGCACGTGGACACCGGCCACAACTTCCCCGAGGTGATCGAGTTCCGCGACCGCCGCGTGGCCGAGATGGGCGAGCGCCTGGTCGTGGGCCACCTGGAGGATTCGATGAAGCGCGGCACGGTGCGCCTGGCGCACCCGCTCGAATCGCGCAACGGCCACCAGACGGTGACGCTGCTCGAGGCCATCGAGGAGCACCGCTTCGACGTGCTGCTCGGCGGCGCGCGCCGCGACGAGGAGAAGGCGCGCGCCAAGGAGCGCATCTTCAGCCACCGCGACAGCTTCGGCCAGTGGCAGCCCAAGGAGCAGCGCCCTGAGCTGTGGACGCTGTTCAACACGCGCATCCGTCCCGGCGAGCACATGCGCGCTTTCCCGATCAGCAACTGGACCGAGCTCGACGTGTGGCTGTACATCGCCCGCGAGAACATCCCGCTGCCGGGCCTGTACTACGCGCACGACCGCCACGTGATCCGCCGCAAGGGCCTGCTGGTGCCGCTGACCGAGGTGACCCCGCCGGAGGCCGGCGAGACGGTGGAGACCGCGCAGGTGCGCTTCCGCACCGTGGGCGACATGACCTGCACCTGCCCGGTGGAAAGCGGCGCCGCCAATGCCACCGAGATCGTCGCCGAGACGCTGCAGGTGACCGTCAGCGAACGCGGCGCCACGCGCATGGACGACCGCACGTCGGACGCCTCGATGGAGCGTCGCAAGAAGGAAGGGTATTTCTGATGACCGCCACCACGCCCCCGAAGGACCACCGCGCCCTGCGCTTCCTGACCGCCGGCAGCGTCGACGACGGCAAGAGCACGCTGATCGGCCGGCTGCTGTACGACAGCCGCGCCATCCTCGCCGACCAGCTCGACACGCTGGAGAAGAAGGCCGCGGGCGCGCCGATCGACCTTTCCTTGCTGACCGACGGCCTGGAGGCCGAGCGCGAGCAGGGCATCACCATCGACGTGGCCTACCGCTACTTCGCCACCAAGGCGCGCAAGTTCATCATCGCCGACGCCCCGGGCCACGAGCAGTACACGCGCAACATGGTCACCGCCGCCGCGGGCAGCGACGCCGCCGTGGTGCTGGTCGACATCACCAAGCTCGACACCTCGGTGCGGCCGGTGTCGCTGCTGCCGCAGACGCGCCGCCATGCACTGCTCGCCCACCTGCTGCGCGTGCCGAGCATCGTGTTCGCGGTCAACAAGCTCGATGCGGTCGGACACCCCGAGCGCGCCTATTCCGCAGTGCGCGATGCGCTGCTCGGCTTCGCCGAGGCCGCCGGCATCCGCGTGGCTGCGATCGTGCCGGTGTCGGCGCTGCGCGGCGACAACGTCACCCGGCCGATGGCTACCGGCTGGTACGACGGCCCCTCGCTGCTGCAGGTGCTGGAGAGCCTGCCCACCGCGCAGGAGCGTCAGGACGGCGACCTGCTCGTGCCGGTGCAGTACGTGGCCCGCGAGGGCGAGGGCACCGGCAACCAGCCGCGCACGCTGTGGGGCCGCATCGCCCACGGCCGCGTGAAGGCCGGCGACGCGGTGCAGCTGTTCCCGAGCGGCCAGACCGCCACGGTGGCCGAGGTGCGCCTGGCCGGTGCGGTGGTCGACGAGGCGGCGGCAGGCCAGTCGGCCGGCGTCGTGCTCGACCGCCAGCTTGACGTCTCGCGCGGCGACTGGATCGCCACGCCGCAGGCGATCCAGGCCTCGCATCGCTTCAGCGCTACGCTGGCCTGGCTGGACACCGAGCCGGCCGTGGTCGGCCGCAAGTACTGGGTGCGCCACGGCAACCGCTGGGTGCAGGCACGCATCAGCGCGATCGACCACCGCCTCGACATCCATACGCTCGCGGAGACCGATGCCCATGAGCTGGCCGCCAACGACATCGGCCACGTGACGGTGGAGGTGCAGCAGCCGCTGCCGGTGGAGAGCTACGAGACCAATCGCGTCGGCGGTGCGCTGATCGTCGTCGACCCGGCGAGCCACCGCACGAGCGGCGCGCTGCTGGTGCGCGCGGCAGCCTGATCATGGGTCGGGTCGCCTTCATCGGCGCCGGCCCGGGCGCCGCTGACCTGATCACGCTGCGCGGCGCGCGGCTGCTGGCGCAGGCCGACGTGGTGCTGTTCGATGCCCTGACCGACCCGGCACTGCGCGACCTCGCGCCGGCGGCCACCTGGGTGCACGTGGGCAAGCGCGGCTTTGCCGACAGCACCGGCCAAGCGACGATCAATGCGCTGCTGGTGCGCCATGCGTCAGCTTCGGAGCTGGTGGTGCGTCTGAAGGGCGGCGACCCGAGCGTGTTCGGCCGGCTCGAGGAGGAGCTGCAGTCTCTGGCCGAGGCCGGCATCGAGAGCGAGGTCGTGCCCGGGGTGACCGCCGCGCTGGCTGCCGCTGCCGACACGAAACGGCCGCTGACCCGCCGCGGCGGCGGCCGCAGCGTGGCGCTGACCACCGCGATGACACGCGAAGGCGCTCTGCGAGGCGGCCACAGCGCCGACACCGAGGTCTTCTACATGGCCGGCAAGCAGCTCGGCGCCCTGGCGCGCCGGCTGCGCGAGGCCGGCTGGCCGGCCGGCGCGCCGGTCAGCGTGGTGTCGCGCGCCGGCTGGCCGGACGCGCTGGCCAGCGCGCACACCGTGGCCACGCTGGGCCGTGCGACCGTGCTGCACGCCGGGCGGCCGACCATCGTGACCGTGGGGGCCGGCGCCTCGGAGGTGGCCGGGGTGTCGCGCGGACGCACGGAAAGCCTCCTTCTTGAGGCCGGTCAAGAACCAGCGGAAACCCTGAGCGCCTAAAATCGCGGGTCGCCCCCGGCATCAGGCCGCATTCCCACCCGCCAAGAGTCGAATTTCCATGACCCACGTCGTCCTCGAATCCTGCATCCGCTGCAAGTACACCGACTGCGTTGACGTGTGTCCGGTCGACTGCTTCCGCGAGGGCCAGAACTTCCTCACCATCGACCCCGACGAGTGCATCGACTGCGCCGTCTGCATCCCCGAGTGCCCGGTCAACGCCATCGTCCCCGAGGAAGACGTGCCTGGCAACCAGCAGCACATGATCAAGCTGAACGCCGATCTGGCCAAGAAGTGGCCCAGCATCACCAAGCGCAAGGCCCCGCTGCCCGATGCCGAGGAGTGGAAAGACCGCACGGGCAAGCTCGACCAGCTGATCAAGTAAACGCAACGCGGCCCGCTCGGCCGCCCAGACCATGGAACCGAAGTTGAACGACGAAGTGGCTCGCACCGCCGGTGCTCACGAAGGCCCGATCGAGACCGATGCGGTGATCGTCGGAGCCGGCCCGGTGGGCCTGTTCCAGGTCTTCGAGCTCGGCCTGCTCGAGATCAAGGCGCACATCATCGACTCGCTGCCCTACCCCGGCGGCCAGTGCATCGAGCTCTACCCCGACAAACCGATCTACGACATCCCGGCCGTGCCGGTGTGCACCGGCAAGGAGCTCACCGACAACCTGCTCAAGCAGATCGAGCCCTTCGGCGCGACCCACCACTACGGCCAGGAAGTGACCGTGGTGCAGAAG
The DNA here is from genome assembly GCF_050175855.1 of Piscinibacter sp. Classification (GTDB taxonomy): domain Bacteria; phylum Pseudomonadota; class Gammaproteobacteria; order Burkholderiales; family Burkholderiaceae_C; genus Piscinibacter. The sequence goes on along the minus strand of NZ_JBFXIO010000091.1, from coordinate 4,542 downwards.
CAGGACGACTGCCGCTTCTACGTCGAGACCAGCAAGGGCACGCGCTTCCTGTCCAAGACCATCTTCATCGCCGGTGGGGTGGGCTCGTTCCAGCCGCGCACGCTGAAGGTCGACGGCATCGAGGCCTACGACGACAAGCAGGTCTTCTACCGCGTGAAGAACCCGGCGCAGTTCGCCGGCAAGAACCTGGTGATCGTCGGCGGAGGCGACTCCGCGCTCGACTGGACGCTGAACTTCGTGCAGGACGGGCCGAACAAGGCCGAGAGCGTCATCCTCATCCACCGCCGCGACGGTTTCCGCGCCGCGCCGGCCAGCGTGGCGAAGATGAAGGAACTGTGCGACGCCTACGAGATGCAGTTCATCGTCGGCCAGATCACCGGCATCGAGGAACGCGACGGCCGCATGACCGGCGTGAAGGTCACCGGCGGCGACGGCGTCACGCGCCTGGTGCCGATGGACATGCTGCTGGTGTTCTTCGGCCTGAGCCCCAAGCTCGGCCCGATCGCCGAGTGGGGCCTGAACATCGAGCGCAAGCAGATCGTCGTCGACACCGAGAAGTTCGAGACCAGCACGCCGGGCATCTTCGCGGTGGGCGACGTCAACACCTACCCGGGCAAGAAGAAGCTCATCCTGTCGGGCTTCCACGAGGCCGCGCTGGCCGCCTTCGCGGCCGCGCCTTACATCTTCCCCGAGAAGCGCATCCACCTGCAGTACACCACCACCAGCCCGAAGCTGCACAAGGTGCTGGGCGTGGAGACGCCGACCTTCGACTGAGGCCAGCGCGCCGCATCGACAGCAAGGCCCGCCCTCGGCGGGCCTTTGCTTTTGGCCGATAATCCGGCCCGCTGTGCACAGGCACGGCATCCGCTAGGGGTGTTGTCCGCTTCGCGAGAAGCGGCCGACTGAGAGAGTCCCTTCGAACCTGATTGAGGTAATCCTCGCGCAGGGAAGCATGGCCAAGACGCCGCGTTGCGCGGCCACCCGGCCCGCCGACCTGCCATCGACCATTCAAGGACACGCGATGGCACGCCTTCACCGCCACCACAGACACTGCATCAGCCGAACGCCGATCGCCCTCGCGATCGCGCTCGGCTTCAGCGCGGCGCACGCGCAGACCGCTTCATCCGAGACCCAACTTGCCCCGGTCGTCGTGCAGGGACGCGCCACGCCGGTGGCGAGCGTTTCCGGCTGGGGCGACATCCCGCTCGCGCTCACGCCGATCCAGGCGACCGTGTTCGGCATCGAGCAGGCGCGCGACCGCGGCGCGCAGCGCCTGTCGGACCTGACCTCGTTCGACGCGGCGATCAGCGACGCCTACAACACCGAGGGCTACTGGGACTACCTGACGGTGCGCGGCTTCGTCATCGACAACCGCTTCAACTACCGCCGCGACGGCCTGCCGATCAATGCCGAGACCTCGATCGCGCTGGACAACAAGGCGCAGGTCGAGGTGCTCAAGGGCACCAGCGGCATGCAGGCCGGCACCAGCGCGCCGGGCGGGCTGGTCAACTTCGTCGTCAAGCGGCCGACCGACGTGCCGCTGCGCAGCGCCTCGCTGGAGTGGCGCGAATCGGCCACGGTGAGCGGCGCGGTCGACCTCAGCCAGCGCTTCGGTGCGGGCGAAGCCTTCGGCGTGCGCGTCAATGCGGCCGCGGCCAGGCTCGACCCCAAGGTGCGCGCTGCGAAGGGCGAACGACAGCTCTTCGCCCTGGCCGGCGACTGGCGCCTGAGCCCCGACACCCGGATCGAGGCGGAGATCGAGCACAGCCGCCGCTCGCAGCCGAGCGTGCCGGGCTTCAGCCTGCTCGGCGACACCGTACCGGCGCCCGCCGATCCGCGCATCAACCTCAACAACCAGGCCTGGGCCCAGCCCGTGGTGCTGGAGGGCACGACGGCCTCGGTGCGCTGGCAACACAAGCTCGCCGGCAGCTGGAAGTTCGTCGCTCATGCGGCGACGCAGCGGCTGACCAGCGACGACCGCATCGCCTTCCCGTTCGGTTGCTTCGACCCCGAGCCCGCGCCGGACGGCACCTACTACGCCGACCGCTATTGCCCGAACGGCAACTTCGACCTCTACGACTTCCGCAGCGACAACGAGCGGCGCCGCACCGATGCGCTCGACCTCACGGTCAGCGGCACGCTGCGCACCGGCGGCGTCGAACACCTGCTGTCGGCCGGTGTGCTGCACAGCCGCGTGACGAACCGCTTCGGGCTGCAGACCTTCGCCTTCAGCGGCACCGGCAACGTCGACGGCAGCGTCACCGACCTGCCCGCCAACCCGGCGCCGAACGACTTCAACACCGACCGGGACGAGCGCTCCACCGAACTCAGCCTGCGTGACGCGATCCGCTTCGACGAGCGCAACACGCTGTGGCTGGGCGTGCGGCACACCCGGCTGCAGCGGGAAAGCCTGCGAAACGACCCCGCGGATCCGCGCCCCACCGACTACAGCCAGTCTTTCACCACGCCCTTCGCGGCCGCCAGCCACGCCTGGGCGCCGGGCCAGCTGGTCTATGCCAGCTGGGGCCGCGGGGTGGAGTCGGACGTCACGCCCAACCGCAGCCGCTACAGCAACGCCGGCGCGGCGTTCACGCAGACCAGCCGCCAGCTCGAGATCGGCGCGCGCGGCAGCGCGGACCTCCTCGAGTGGAACGCCGCGCTGTTCGACATCCGCCGGCCGCGCCTGGGCGACTTCGGCCCTTGCGACGTCGACGACTCCTGCGTGCGCCGCCCCGATGGCGAACAGCGCCACCGCGGCCTCGAGACCGGCCTCGCGCTGCGTCTGGACGCCTGGACGCTGCGCGCCGGCGCGCAGTGGCTGCGGGCGCGCGTGGCGGGCTCGGCCGACCCGGCGATCGACGGTAAGGAGCCGACCAACGTGCCGGCGCGCACGCTCAAGCTGCAGGCGGATCACCGCCTGGCCGCCCTGCCCGGCCTGACGCTGCAAGGTGCGCTGGTGGCCGAGAGCCGCCGCCAGGCGCTGCCCGACAACAGCGCGCAGATCGGCGGCTGGAGCCGCGTCGACGTCGCCGCGCGCTACGACACCCGCTGGGGCGGCACGGCGCTCACCTGGCGTGCGGGCATCGACAATCTGGCCGACCGCCGCGCCTGGCGCGAGTCGCCCTACCAGTTCGGCCATGCGTACTTGTTCCCGCTCGCCCCGCGCACGCTACGGGTGTCGGTGCAGGCCGACCTCTAGGGGCCCCAAAAAGCTGGCTATAATGCGAGGCTCTGTTCCTCGATAGCTCAGTCGGTAGAGCGCCGGACTGTTAATCCGTAGGTCCCTGGTTCGAGCCCAGGTCGGGGAGCCAAAACAAGCAAGGGGCCCGTCAGCGATGGCGGGCCCCTTTTCATTTGTCGCGACGAGACGGTGCTTGTTCAACGCACCAGCCCCTTGATGCGCGCCCACAGCGCGGCCTTGGACACCGTGGTCATCGCCATCGCCTGCATGCACTGGTCCAGCCGATGCGGCCGTGCGCGCAAGTCCTCCACGGCGCTGGCCAGATCGGCGGCCACGCTGTCGCCGTAGGCGCCCTGGGCCTTATCCATGGCCCGCTTCAGCAGGGCCTTGGGGGGCGCCATCATCGCCAGGTCGATCAGGTCGCGGCTCATGACGGCGTCGTCGCGCCAGCGGTCGGAATTGGCCAGCAACTTGCTCGTTGCCATGTCCAGCGGCGTGAGCGTTGCCACACCGCACTGCCGATCGTTCGGGCCGGGGGCTTCGAGGTCGATCCGGCCCTCGAGCACGATCTCGAACTTGATGTCGACGCCGTCGACCTGCAGCAGGGTGCGGATGCCGTACTGGTCGGCGCGCAGTTCGCGGGCCTGGTTCAGTGCATGGCCGGGGCGAGTGATGGAACGCATGCCGTCGCCGCCGGTCAGCCGCTGGCGCAGCTGGCGATAGCCATCGACCCTGGAGACGAGAAAGTCGATGTCGACCGACTCGCGGTATTCGCCGTAGCGCAATGCCATCGCGGTCCCGCCGCCGAACAGGCAGGCGTTGGCCGCCAGCACGTCGGCGTCGAGCGCCTCCAGGGCGGTCGCGATGCGGCGGTGGTGGGGCCGTTCAAACAAGCAGCCGCCCTCCGCCGAACTGGTCCACCAGGGCCTGGAGCAAGGCTCGCTCGGCCGGCTCCATGCGGGCGCGGTCGATGTGCCGCCAGTTGCGTTCGTACAGGTTCAGGGCATCCGCCGGGCTGAGTTCGTCCACGTCGTGCAGTTGCCAGGCCAGACGCTGGAGCTGCGGAAAGTCCGCCAGCCGCACACGCGCAGGCAGGCTCGCGACGCCGGCAGAGGCTGGTCGGGTCTGCGGATCGCGGAGCTCCAGCTGCAATCCGACGGCATCGATGGCGCTCAGGTAGGCGCCCATGGTCACGGAAGGCTCGCCGCGTTCGATGCGATGCAAGGTCACGCGGGACATGCCTGCCGCCTCCGCGGCCACGGTCGCGCTGACCTTCTGGCGTTCACGATGGGCACGGATACGTTCACCCAAGGCGCGGAGACGGGTGGCGAGCAAGTCACCAACGGGAGGGGCTCTGGCAG
>NZ_JBFXIO010000090.1:0-13479 GCF_050175855.1 Piscinibacter sp. | reverse complement strand
GGCGGACGGCCGACGAGAGGAACGGATCATCGAGAGGCTCCAAGCAGCCAGCGTCCCCGCAGGCTGCGTTGTTGGCATGTGCCGGAGTCGGTGAAGAGCCCGGCGGCTGCGCTTGGCAGGCCGGTATCCGGGCTCGCGGGCCGCTGCAAGGGGCTTGCAGCGCGGCCATCGCCTTCCCACGGGCGTGACGCCCGCAGTGGCACTGAGATGGCCGTATACCCGCTTACCGGTGCGGGGGCAGCGCAGGCCTTCGATCCTTCACGGCATCGTCACCTGCTTCCCGTTTAACGACCGGCCGAGGATCGGCCGGAAGCACCTGAAGCGCCCGCATCATAGCGGGGCAAACACAGGTCAATCGACGGGCGGCACCGAATCGCGCACTGCATCGGCGCGCGATCTCGACGCGAATTGCGCCAGCGCAACCCCGCCGAGCGTGATCGCCGCGCCGATCAGCTTGATCGCCGTGTAGCGCTCGCCGGTGACGATCCAGGCCACCAGCGCGGCCACCGGCGGCATCAGGTACATCAACGGCGCGGTGCGGGCCACGCCGCGCACGGCATTGACCCAGCCCCACACCATCCAGCCGAGGAAGGCGGCCACCAGCACGGCGTACAGCGTGCCCAGCCAGATCATCGGCCGCACCGCCGCCCAGTCGACCTGCAGCCCGGCCGCGGCGCTGACCGCCACCACCGGCGCGCTGCCGAGCAGCGTGCCGTAGGTCATCACGATCACGCCGCCGTGGCGCTCGATCAGCGGCTTGGCCGCCACCGTGTAGTAGGAGAAGAAGGCCGCGGCGACCAGCAGCGTGAGGTCGCCGCCGCTGGCCTGCCACTGCGCGCCGAGCAGCTTGTCGGACAGGAACACCAGCACGCCGCCGACCGCCAGCGCCACCCCGGCCACCTGGCCGCGCGTCATGCGCTCGGTGCCGTGCCAGCGCAGGATCAGCAGCGTGAACACCGGCCCGATGGCCAGGATCAGCGAGCTCGAGAACGCCGTCGACCAGTGGATGCCGTAGGTGACCAGGCCCACGTGCAGCAGGTGGCCGGTGAGGCCGAGCTTGAGCAGCTGCAGCAGCTCGCCGCGCGGCAGCCGCGGCCAGCGCGTGCCGAAGTGCGCCACCAGCAGCAGCGCCGCCGCCACCGGCATGATCAGGTAGCGCACGAACAGGAAGCCGCCGGGCGTGAGCGCGGCGAACACCTCCTTCTGCACGCTGAAGTTGGCCCCCCAGCACAAGATCAGCGCCAGCGCGGCCCACAGCGCCGCGCGCTCGCGACGGGCGTGCGCCGTCATGCGGGCGCCGCCTGCGAGCGCGACAGTTCCGCCGACCAGGCCCAGGCCTGCTCTGCCTGAGCAAGCACCGCATCGAGCCCGCCGTGCGCAGCCGCCAGCGGTTCGGCTTCGGCCAGGTCGTGGCGCTCGATCGCGATGGCCAGCTGCAGCAGCGGCCACCACGGGCCGGCGTGGTCGACGATGGCCTGGCGCGCCGGGTCGGCGATCTGCAGCGGCGCCAGCGCCTCGGCCAGCGGCACCTGCAGCAGCGCATCGAGCATCGACAGCAGGCCGACGGTGAAGAGGGCGGCCGGCGGAGTCTCGGCACGGCCGGCGGCGAGCAGCTCGAGCAGCCGCGCCCGCGCCATCGCCACCTCCTGCAGCGCCCGCGAGGCCTTGCGGCCGCTGCCCGAGGCGGTGAGCAGCACGCTCAGCCAGCGGTAGAGCTCGGCGCGGCCCAGCACCATCACCGCCTGCTCGACCGACTCCACCGGCTGGGCCAGGCCCACGGCCGGGCTGTTGACGAAGCGCAGCAGCCGGTAGGACAGCACCAGGTCGGCGCGCAGCGCCGCGCCGATCTGCGCGGTGTCGCGATCGGCGACCACGCCGTTGAGAAGCTGGCACAGCCGCTGCGTGGCCGGCTGCACAACGCGGCGTTGCGCCAGTGCGCCGGCGCCCGCCTCCACGCGGCCGGCGGCCAGCGAGGCGCCGCGCTCGATCGCCTGCTCGATGGCCTCGACACCGGGCAGGTCGAGCACCACGCGGGCGAGCAGCGGATGCGCCTGCGCGCAGCGGTCGAGCGCGGCGAGCACGCCGTCGAGCCCGGCCTCGCCGGCGTGCAGCAGCACGAAACTGGCGCCCGGCGGCGTCGGCTCGCCCTCGGCCGCGCCCAGCTTCACGCCGCGGGTGCGCCAGGAGGTCAGCGCGCCGGCCAGACTGTCTTCCGGCTCGAAGGCGCCGCGCACGGCGATCCAGGCGCCGTCTGGCACCTGCTCTGCCACCGCCGTTCGGCCGAGCAGCGAGGCCGGCAGTTCGCCCAGCGCGATGCGGCCGCTCTCCAGCGTCGAGCGCATCGCTGCCAGCAGCGCGATGGCGTGCGCGGCGGCGGCCGGGCCGTCGGCGCTCGCCTGCATGCGACGCTGCGTCGAGGGCGACAGGCGGAACTCGAAGCCGGCCACCTCGCCGTGGATGCCCACCAGGGGGCGGCGGGCGCCGAAGGTCGGCGCAGCAGCGGGCGGCGCGGCGGCCGGTGCGGCAGGCTTCGGGGGCGCCGCCGCAGCCGGTTCGGCCGGCTTGCCGCCGAACAGCCTGGACCAGAGCGAACTCATTGGTCGGCGCCTTCCGGTGGCTCGCCCAGCCAGGCCTGCGCCTCGGCGTCCAGGGCCGGCTCGGCGTGCGCCCGCGCCAGCGCCATCCAGGTGGCCAGCGGCAGGCGAATCGCGCGGCGGGGTGCCGGCCGCGCCACGTCGAGCGCACCGGTGTCGCTCGCGAACATCACGCCGAACTCCATGGGGATCTCTTCGGCATCGGCAATGCCTTCCTTGAGCACGTACCAGCACTGGCTGGACAGGGCGAGGTAGGCCAGCCGCTTGTGCGGGTGGCGCAGGTCGGACAGCAGGTCGGCGCGCGCCACCTTGATCTCGTGGGCCGCCGGCTCCACCCGGTCGTCCAGCGTGGTGTGGCGGATCGAGAAGACATCGGGCATGGCCATCACCCAGCGGCCTTCGTCGCCCTCGCCGACGCGGGCGCGCAAGGACAGGCCGCGCCAGGCGAGGCGGCCGGCGCGCGTCATCTCGCGCACCACGCGCTCGACCAGCGCCTCGTGCGCGCTGCGCCGGGCGCGGTTGCGCTGCAGCGTGCCGGCCAGCGCCGTCACACCCGCATCGGTCACGCGCAGCGTCTCGCGGCCGGCGGCGTCGCGCACCCGCTCGAGCAGCCCGGCGGCCAGCAGTTCGGCCTCGACCAGGTCCTGGCAGGGCCATCCGGCCGAGCGCCAGACCTCGCGCAGGCGCCGCTGGTGCACGGGCTTGATCGGAACGGTCGACGGATTCACCCCGAGAGCGTAGCGTGATCGACGTTCCGGCGCTTGCGCTGTATACCCCATGGTGTATATACTCCACCCCGTATTGATGCTGTCCGCCATGAAACCGATCTCCGCCCTGCTCGTCGCCCTGATGCTCACCGCCGGCCTGGCCCGCGCGGCCGAGCCCGCCGCCGTTCCCACCGTCGCCGTGGCCTCGTCCAGCCTCGGCGGCGTGGCCGATTTCGACGCCGTGCTGCAACCGGTGCGCCTGGCCACCATCACCGCCCAGGTCGGGGGCAATGTGCTCGCCCTGCGCGTCAAGGCCGGCGACACGGTCAAGCGTGGCCAGCCGCTGGTGCGCATCGACGCCCGCGAGAGCGCCGCCGCCGTGGCGCGCAGCGACGCCGCGGTGACGCAGGCCGAGGCCGAGGCGCGCAATGCCGAGGTCGCCTTCAACCGCAACCGCGACCTGCTGAAGAACGGCTTCGTCAGCCAGGCCGCCGTCGACAACGCCGAGACGCAGTTCAAGGCCGCCCGCGCCGGCCTCGATCAGGCCCGCGCCGCGCGCAGCCAGGCCAGCGTCGCCCAGGGCAACGCCGAGGTGGTGGCGCCCTACGACGCGGTGGTCAGCGCCACCCACGTCGAAGCCGGCGACCTCGCCTTGCCCGGCCGCGCGCTGGTCACGCTCTACGAACCCGGCCGCATGCGCGCCGTGGTGCAGGTGCCGGCCTCGCGCGCCGCCGCCGTGGCCGCCGCGAAGGACGTGACCGTGCAGCTGCCCGACGGCCGCAGCCTCAAGCCGACCGCGCGCGAACTGCTGCCCGCGGCCGACCCGGTGTCGCAGACCGTCGAGTGGCGCCTCGACCTGCCCGCCGAAGCGAACACCGTCCGCCCCGGCCAGACACTGCGCGTGCTCGCTGCCGGCCTGCCGGCGCAGGCCACGGCCGGCGCCCGCCCGAGCATCCCCGCCGAGGCGGTGCTGCGCCGCGGCGAGCTGACCGCCGTCTACGTGGCCACGCCGCAGGGCTTCGCGCTGCGCGCGGTGCGCGTCGGCCCGGCCGCCGCCGGCCGCGTGGAAGTGTTCGCCGGCTTGGCCGCCGGCGAGCGCGTGGCCACCGACCCGGTGCGCGCCGGCCTGCAGGGCGCGCGCGCCGCGCAGTGAGGGCCGCACGATGACGACCACGTCGCTTGGGGTCTCGGGCCGCCTGGCCCGCACCTTCCAGAGCCACGCGCTGACGCCGCTGCTCGCGCTCGTCGCGCTGCTGCTCGGAGCGTTCGCCGTGCTGGTCACGCCGCGCGAGGAGGAGCCGCAGATCAACGTGACCATGGCCAACGTGCTGATCGCCTTCCCCGGCGCCTCCAGCGCGGACGTGCAGAACATGGTGGCGCGCCCGGCCGAGCAGGCGCTCGGCCAGATCGCCGGGATCGAGCACACGTACTCCGTCTCGCGCCCGGGCATGGCGGTGCTGACGGTGCAGTTCCAGGTCGGTGTGCCGCGCACCGAGGCGCTGGTGCGCCTGTACGACGTGCTCAACGCCAACCAGGACTGGCTGCCCGCCAACCTCGGCGTGCTGCCGCCGGTGGTCAAGCCCAAGGGCATCGACGACGTGCCGGTGCTCGCCGTCACGCTGTGGACGCGCGACGGCACCAGTGCCGCCGAGCTGGAGCGCGTTTCCCACACCATGGAGGCCGAGCTCAAGCGCGTTTCCGGCGTGCGCGAGGTCGAGACCATCGGCGGCCCCGGCCGTGCGGTGAACATCTGGCTCGACCCCGGCCGCCTGCGCGAGCGCGGCATCGACATCGCGCGGCTGCAGGCCACGCTGTCGGCCGCCAACCAGGCCATGCCGGCCGGCGCGGTGCTCGACGCGCAATCGGCCACGCCACGCCTGCTGACGGTGGAAACCGGCGACTTCCTGCGCTCGGCCGCCGAGGTGGGCGAGCTGATCGTCGGCGTCGCCGATGGCAAGCCGGTGCGCCTGTCCGAAGTGGCGCGCATCGAAGACGGCGCCCGGCAGGCTCGCCGCTACGTCTGGTTCACGCCCGGGGCGGCTGCCTCCGATGCCGCGGCCGGCAGCGTGCAGCCGGCGGTGACCCTGACCGTCACCAAGAAGCCGGGCCAGAACGCGGTGGACGTCGCCCGCGCCGCACGCGGCCGGCTCGACGAAATGCGCAACAGCGTGCTGCCGCAGGGCGTGGAAGCCACCATCACGCGCGACTACGGCGAGACCGCCGCCGAGAAGGCCAACAAGCTGATCCAGAAGCTGGCCTTCGCCACCGGCTCGGTGATCCTGCTGGTCGGCCTGGCGCTGGGCCGTCGCGAGGCGGTGATCGTCGGCGCGGCGGTGATCCTCACGCTCACCGCCACCCTGTTCGCCTCCTGGGCCTGGGGCTTCACGCTCAACCGCGTGTCGCTGTTCGCGCTGATCTTCTCGATCGGCATCCTGGTCGACGACGCCATCGTGGTGGTGGAGAACATCCACCGCCACCAGCAGCTCGAACCGGGCAAGCCCCTGCGCGAGATCATCCCGGAGGCGGTCGACGAGGTCGGCGGCCCGACCATCCTGGCCACGCTGACGGTGATCGCCGCGCTGCTGCCGATGGCCTTCGTCAGCGGGCTGATGGGGCCGTACATGAGCCCCATCCCGATCAACTCCAGCCTGGGCATGGCGCTGTCGCTGGCGATCGCCTTCACGGTGACGCCGTGGCTGGCACTCAAGCTCATGAAGTCGCACGGCGGCAGCGACCACGCGCCGGCCGCATCGAGCGCCCCGTCGAAGCTGCAGCGCGTGGCCGACAAGGTGCTGCGCCCCTTCCTCGACAGCGCGCGCAAGCGCTGGTTGCTGCTGGCCGGCATCCTCGCCGCGCTGATGCTGTCGGTGGGCCTGGCCGTCGTGCAGTGGGTGGTGCTGAAGATGCTGCCCTTCGACAACAAGAGCGAGTTCCAGGTGGTGCTGGAGATGCCCGCCGGTTCGCCGCTGGAGCAGACCGCCGCCACGCTGCAGGAAATGGGCGACTACCTGGCGAAGCAGCCCGAGGTGCGCGACCTGCAGGGCTATGCCGGCACGGCCAGCCCGATCACCTTCAACGGTCTGGTGCGCCAGTACTACCTGCGCGCCGACGCCGAGCAAGGCGACCTGCAGGTCAACCTGGTCGACAAGGCGCACCGCCACGAGCAGAGCCACGCCATCGCGCAGCGCCTGCGCCCGACGCTCGACCAGATCGCCGCGAAGGCCGGCGCACGCCTGAAGGTGGTGGAAGTGCCGCCGGGCCCGCCGGTGCTGGCGCCGCTGGTGGCCGAGGTCTACGGCCCCGACGAGGCCGGCCGCCTGCGCGTGGCCGAACAGGTGATCCAGGCCTTCGCCGACACCGCGCACATCGTCGGCATCGACAGCACGATCGCCGCCGACGCGCCGCGCGCCTGGCTGCGCATCAACCGCCAGCGCGCCGAGACGCTGGGCATTCCCGTCGCCGTGGTGGCGCAGACGGTGAACGCCGCGCTGTCGGGTGCCGATGCCGGCTACCTGCACGACGGCCAGAGCAAGTTCCCGGTGCCGCTGCGCCTGCAGCTGCCCAGCGAGCAGCAGATCGGGCTGGACGCGCTGCTGGCGCTGCCGCTGCGCGCCGGCAACGGCCAGCTCGTACCCTTGTCGGAGCTGGTGCGCATCGAGCGCGGCGTGATCGACAAGCCGCGCTACACCAAGGACCTGCAGCCGGTCACCTACGTGCTCGGCGACGTCGGCGAGCGCCCGGTGGCGGGCGCCGAGCGAGCGCTGGTCGACTCGCCGCTGTACGGCCTGTTCGCCATCCGCAGCCAGCTCAGCGGCCTGGCCGACGGCAGCCTGGGCGAATACTGGATCCGCCAGCCCAGCGACCCGTTCCGCCAGTACGCCATCAAGTGGGACGGCGAGTCGCAGATCACCTACGAGACCTTCCGCGACATGGGCGCGGCCTACGGCGTCGGCCTGATCCTGATCTACCTGCTGGTGGTGGCGCAGTTCCGCAGCTACCTGACGCCGCTGGTGATCATGGCGCCGATCCCGCTGACCATCATCGGCGTGATGCCCGGCCACGCCCTGCTCGGCGCGCAGTTCACCGCCACCTCGATGATCGGCATGATCGCGCTGGCCGGCATCATCGTGCGCAACTCCATCCTGCTGGTCGACTTCATCGAGCTGCAGGTGTCGCAGGGCATCGCCTTCAAGGACGCCGTGGTCGCCTCGGCCGCGGTGCGTGCCCAGCCGATCGCGCTGACGGGCCTGGCCGCGATGATCGGCGCCTTCTTCATCCTCGACGACCCGATCTTCAACGGCCTGGCGGTCTCGCTGATCTTCGGCATCTTCGTCTCGACGCTGCTCACGCTCGTCGTCATCCCGGTGCTGTACTACGCGCTGTACCGGCGGCGCCTCGAATCTTCCGCAACCTGAACCCCAAGGAGTTCCACCATGACCATCGAACGTGCCATCCGCATCATGGCGGGTTTCTTCGTGATGCTCTCGCTCGCCCTCGGCGTCGAAGGCAGCCCGATCTTCGTCAGCAAGTGGTTCCTGGCCTTCACCGCCTTCGTCGGCCTGAACCTCTTCCAGTCCGGCTTCACCGGCTTCTGCCCGCCGAGCTTCCTGCTCAAGAAGCTGGGCTTCAAGGAAGAAGGCACAGTCTGCACGCGCTGAACGGAGGCGAACCATGGCCAGCGAGAACGTCACCGTCCGCCTCGTCCAGCAGCAGGACTACCAGTTCGAGGTGAGCTTCGGCGCCGGCGTGCCCGCATTGCGCGCCGACGAGCCGCCGCCGCTGGGCGCCGGCCTCGGCCCCTCGCCGATGCAGCTGCTGGCCGCGGCGGTGGGCAACTGCCTGTCGGATTCGCTGCTGTTCGCGCTGAGGAAGTTCAAGCAGAAGCCCGAACCGATCCAGTGCGAGGTGAACTGCGAGGTCGGCCGCAACGACCAGGGCCGCCTGCGCGTGCTGGCCATCCGCGCCACGCTGACGCTGGGCGTGCCGGCCGAGGCGCTGGAGCACCTCGAGCGCGTGCTCACCAGCTTCGAGGCCTACTGCACCGTCACCCAGAGCATCGCCCAGGGCATTCCGGTCAGCGTGTCGGTGCTCGATGCGCAAGGCGCCGTGCTCAAGTAGCCTTGTCCCCATGAACGACAACACACCGCTCAAGCACCTGTTCCCCGGCTGGTTCGCCATCGTCATGGGCTGGTCGGGCCTGGCCCTGGCCTGGCACCGCGCCTCGCCCGTGATGGGCGAGATGGCCCACGGCCTCGCGCTGGTGGCCGCGGCCGTGGCCGCGCTGGTCTTCGTCGCCCTCGGTGCGGGCATGCTGCTGCGCTGGCAGCGCCATGCCGAGGCGATCCGCGAGGACCTAGGCCATCCGGTGCGCCACACCTTCTTCGCCGCCATCCCGATCTCCGGTCTGCTGCTGGCCACCCTGGCCGTCGGGCTGTTCGGGCCGTCCGCCCCGGGGGCCGAGGCGCTGTGGTGGATCTCCTCGCTGGCGCAGTTCGGCATCACGCTGTGGGTGCTGTCGAAGTGGATCGCCGGGCCGGCCGGCGGCCCGAACCACAAGCCCAGCTGGGGCGCGGTGACGCCGGTGCTGTTCATCCCCATCGTCGGCAACGTGCTGGCGCCGCTGGCGGGCGTGCCGCTGGGTCACTCGGCCTGGGCCTCGGCGCAGTTCGGCCTCGGGCTGCTGTTCTGGCCGGTGGTGCTGGTGCTGAACTTCGTGCGCATCGCCCAGGCCGGCATGCCGCCCGACCGCATGCTGCCAACCTACTTCATCTTCGTCGCGCCGGCGGCGGTGGTGGGCGCCGCGGCGATGCAGTTCGGCGCCAGCCCGGTGGTGGTGTGGATGCTCTGGGGCATGGCCCTCTTCCAGGCGCTGTGGGCCGGTACCCAGGCCCGGCGCATCGCCGCGCTGCCCTTCGGCATCCCGCACTGGGGCATGAGCTTCCCGCTGGCCGCGCTGGCGGTGCTGTCGCTGCGCCTGGCCGACACCGCCGACGGCCGCTGGCTGCAGGTGCCGGCGGTGGCGCTGCTGGCACTCGCTTCGCTGGTCATCCTCGGCCTGAGCTTCGCCACCGTGCGCGGCCTGCGCGCCGGCACGCTGCTGGTGCCGGAAGGCCCGCCGGTGATTCCCATCCAGCCGCAACCCGGCGCTGCGTGAGCGGCGCCTCTAACGCACAATGGCCACCCATCGCACGACTGCCGCCCCGCCACCCGCGGGGCCCTGCACCATGGCCGTTCTCCACGACGAGAAGTCCCGCACCGACCTGCTGCACCGCCTCAAGCGCGCCGAAGGCCAGCTCCGAGGCATCCAACGCATGATCGAGGAGGGCGAGGAGTGCCTGGCCATCGCCGGCCAGATGTCGGCGGTGCGCAAGGCCCTGGACAGCGCCTACGTGCGCATGACGGTGTGCTTCATGGAGCAGGAGCTGGCCGCCAAGATGGGCGACAAGCCCGCGGCCAAGGCCGACCTCGGCCACATGCTCGACAACGTCGAGACGCTGCTCGGCAAGATCCGCTGAACGCGGCGGCACCGCCCCGCCGCCGGCAGGGATTCGGGGCCCTGGCCAGAATCCGCGCGCGGCCCATCCTGGCCGCGACGTGAACCAGGAGTTCCCGATGAAGAAGACCCTCCTCGCCTCCGCGCTGGCGCTGGCCGCCGGCACCGCGTTCGCCCACAACTGCCCGAACGAGATGAAGGCGATCGACGCCAAGCTGGCCACCAACCCCAAGCTCGCCGATGCGGATGCCGCCAAGGTGAAGCAGCTGCGCGCCGACGGCGAAGCCGCGCACAAGGCCGGCAAGCACGACGACTCGATGAAGGCGCTGGGCGAGGCCAAGCGAATTCTCGGCATCTGACCGACTCCATGCGCGGCTACGATGCCGCGCATGATCGCCTACCCCCACCTCCTCGCCCCGCTCGACCTCGGCTTCACCACGCTGCCCAACCGCGTGCTGATGGGCAGCATGCACACCGGGCTGGAAGACGGGCGCAAGCACTTCCCCGCCATGGCCGCGTTCTTCGCCGAGCGCGCGCGCGGCGGCGTGGGGCTGATGGTCACCGGCGGCTTCGCGCCCAACATCGAGGGCTGGGCCAAGCCCTTCGCCGGCACGCTGGCCACCTCCGGCGCGGCGCGGCGGCACCGCATCGTCACCGACGCGGTGCACGCCGAAGGCGGCAGGATCGCCCTGCAGATCCTGCACACCGGGCGCTACGGCTACCACCCGCTCGCCGTCGCGCCCTCGCGCATCCAGTCGCCGATCTCGCCGTTCACGCCGCGCGAACTCTCCACTCGCGGAATCGAGCGCCAGATCCGCGCCTTCGTGCGTTGCGCCACGCTCGCCCGCGAGGCCGGCTACGACGGCGTCGAGGTCATGGGCAGCGAGGGCTACTTCATCAACCAGTTCCTCGTCACCCACACCAACCAGCGCACCGACGAGTGGGGCGGCTCGTATGCGAACCGCATGCGCCTGGCGGTGGAGATCGTGCAGCGCGTGCGCGAGGCGGTGGGGCCGGACTTCATCCTGATCTACCGCCTGTCGATGCTCGACCTCATCCCCGGCGGCAGCACGTGGGATGAGGCCGTCACGCTCGCCCGTGCGATCGCGAAGGCCGGCGCCACGATCATCAACACCGGCATCGGCTGGCACGAGGCACGCATCCCGACCATCGCCACCAGCGTGCCGCGCGGCGCCTTCGCCTGGGTGACGAAGAAGATGCGCGACACGCTGCGCGCCGAGGGCATCAGCGTACCGCTGGTCACCAGCAACCGCATCAACATGCCCGAAGTGGGCGAGCAGATCCTCGCCGACGGCTGCGCCGACATGGTCAGCCTGGCGCGCCCGCTGCTGGCCGACCCCGACTTCGTGCGCAAGGCGCGCGAAGGCCGCAGCGAAGACATCAACACCTGCATCGCCTGCAACCAGGCCTGCCTGGACCACACCTTCCAGCTCAAGCTGGCCAGCTGCCTGGTCAACCCGCGTGCCGGCCACGAGACCGAGCTGGTGCTGCACCGCGCGCCGGCGAAGAAGCGCTATGCGGTGGTCGGCGCCGGCCCGGCCGGCCTGGCGGCAGCCACCACGCTGGCCGAACGCGGCCACGAGGTGCACCTGCTCGAGGCCAGCGATCGCATCGGCGGCCAGTTCAACATGGCCAAGCGCATCCCGGGCAAGGAGGAGTTCCACGAGACGCTGCGCTACTTCGAGCGGCGCCTCGCGGCCTCCGGCGTGCAGCTGCACCTGGGCACGCGGGCCGAGGCCGCCACGCTGGCCGCGCAGAAGTTCGACGGCGTGATCCTCGCCACCGGCGTGACCGCGCGCGACCCGAAGATCCCCGGCCAGGACGGGCCGAACGTGCTGAGCTACATCGACGTGCTGCTGCACGGCAAGCCGGTCGGCGAGCGCGTGGCCATCGTCGGCGCGGGCGGCATCGGCTTCGACGTGGCCGAGTTCCTCGTCACCCCCGCGGGCCACTCGCCGACGCTGAACCTGAAGGAGTGGCTGGCCGAGTGGGGCGTGGCCGATCCGGCCGAGGTGCGCGGCGGCGTGGCGCGGCCGCAGCCTGCACCGCCGGCGCGCAAGGTCACGCTGCTGCAGCGCAAGGCCGGCAAGCTGGGCAAGGGCCTGGGCAAGACCACCGGCTGGATCCACCGCGCCGCGCTGCAGATGAAGCAGGTGGAGATGATCGGCGGCGTGAACTACGAGCGCATCACGCCGCAGGGCCTGTTCGTCACCTACGGCGAGAAGCGCGCGGACGGCCAGCTGATCGAGTGCGACACCGTGGTGCTGTGCGCCGGCCAGGAGCCGCTGCGCGAGCTGGAGGCGCCGCTGCGCACCGCCGGCGTGCCGGTGCACCTGATCGGCGGCGCGCACGAGGCCGGCGAGCTCGACGCCAAGCGCGCCATCGACCAGGGCACGCGGCTGGCGCTGACGCTCTGAGCGCTCAGCCCAACGGCAGCTGCATGATCCAGAAGTCGCGGCCCTTGGCGAGGTGCTTCACGGCACCGAGCCGCTCGTAGAAGCCCGGCCCGTCGGTGCCGAACCAGAGGCGCTGGAAGCCCATCGCCCTGGCCTCGCGCATCAGCGCGCGCACCAGCATCGAGCCGATGCCCTGGCCGCGCCGCTGCGGCACCACCACCATCGCCGCCATCCACGGATGGAGATCGGGCAGCGACGGGTCGTCGTTGTCGATCAGGTGCACGCAGCCCAACGGCGCGTCGCCCTCCAGCGCAACCAGGCTGGCGAGCACGCGGCCCGGCGCCGCGCGCCCGCCGAAGGCGTCGGCCAGGTCGGACTCGGTCATGCCGTCGGGCACCTCGGCCCAGAACTCGCGGTACACCAGCGCCGCGACGAAGCCGAGGTGGCGCGGGTGGCGCGAGAGGGGCTCGACGACGATCAAGGCATCAGGTCGCGGGTTTGTCCGACAAGGCCTTCAGGTTGTCCTTGAGCTCCTGGCTCATCGGCGCCTGCAGGTTGATGCCCTTGGGCGGGATCGGTGACATGAACCACTTGTTGTAGAGCTTCTCGAACTCGCCGCTCTTCATCAGGTTGGCCAGCGTGTCGTCGACCAGCTTCTTGAAGGCCGGGTCGTCCTTGCGCAGCATGATCGCGTAGGGCTCGACCTGGATCGCATCGCCCACCACCGCCAGCTCGGCCGGGTTCGCCGAGCTCGCCTTCAGGCCGTACAGCAGGATGTCGTCCATCGCGAAGGCCACGGCGCGGCCGCTTTGCACCATCAGCGCGGATTCCGCATGGTCCTTGGCGCCGAGCAGGTCGATGCCGAGCTTCTGCTCCTCGTTGAGGGTGCGAATGATCTTGAAGTTGGTGGTGCCGGTGGTCGAGACCACCTGCTTGCCCTTCAGGTCGGCCAGCGTCTTCACCGGCGTGCCGGCCTTCACCAGGAAGCGCGTGCCGGTATAGAAGTAGTTGATCGCGAAGGTGACCTGCTTGCCGCGCTCGCTGTTGTTGGTGGTGGATCCGCACTCGACGTCGATCGTGCCGTTCTGCAGCAGCGGGATGCGGTTGGCCGAGGTCACCGCCTGGGTGTTGACCTTCAGGTCGGCGCGGCCGGTGGCCTTCTTCACCTCGTCGACGATCTTCCCGCAGATCTCCCAGCCGAAGCCGATGGGCTGGGCCTTGTCGTCGAGGTAGGAGAACGGGATCGACGACTCGCGGTAGGCCACGGT
>NZ_JBFXIO010000089.1:0-13786 GCF_050175855.1 Piscinibacter sp. | reverse complement strand
GGCTGTCGCTGTCGAGCAACCCGGAGGTCACCTTCGAGGTGGTGGAGAAGCTTCGCTCGGTCGGGCAGCCGCTGCTGACCGTCGGGGTGATCAACCGCAAGATGCCCTTCATGCCCAACGGGGCCGAGGTCGCGCCGGCATTCTTCGACCTCGTCGTCACCGACCCCGCCGGCACGCACGCGGTGTTCGCCCCGCCGAACAACAAGATCAGCAGCGCCGACTACGCGATCGGCCTGCACGCCTCGAGCCTGGTGGCCGACGGCGGCACGCTGCAGATCGGCATCGGCTCGCTGGGCGACGCGATCGCCCAGGCACTGATCGTGCGCGACCGTCACGGCGACGAGTACCGCCGCATCCTCGAGTCGCTGTGCCCCGACGGTCTGGCCGGACGCGACCTCGGTCGCTTCGACCAGGGGCTGTACGGCTGCTCGGAGATGTTCGTCAACGGATTCCTCAAGTTGATCGAGGCCGGCATCATCCGCCGCGAAGTGTTCGCCGACGTGGCGCTGCAGCGCGCGCTCAACGACGGAGAGATCGACGAGGTGGTCACGCCGCGCATGCTGACCGTGCTGATGCGCCACGGCCGCATCCACTCGCCGCTGAGCGCCGGCGACGTCGCCTGGCTGCAGCACTGGGGCATCCTGAAGCCGGAGGTGCGGCTCGAAGGCGGGCAGCTGGTGCTCGAAGGCACGAAGCTGCCCAACGACCACGTCTCCGAGGCCAACCTTGCGCGCATCGGCGAAACGATGCTCGGCAGCCGCCTCACCCACGGCATCTTCATGACCGGCGGCTTCTTCCTCGGCCCGCGCGACTTCTACGAGCGGCTGCGCACCATGCCGCCGCAGGAGCTGGCGAAGATCGACATGACGCGCATCGACTTCATCAACCAGCTCTACTCCGAGGACGGTGGCCAGGGCGAGCTCAAGCGCGCGCAGCGGCGCCAGGCGCGTTTCATGAACACGACGATGATCGTCACGCTGCTCGGCGCCGCCTGCAGCGACGCGCTGGAGTCGGGCCAGGTGGTCAGTGGCGTGGGCGGGCAGTACAACTTCGTCGCCATGGCGCATGCGCTGCCCGATGCGCGGCTGCTGATGATGCTGCGCTCCACCCACGACAACAAGGACGGCCTGAAGAGCAGCATCGTCTGGAACTACGGCCACGTGACCATCCCGCGCCACCTGCGCGACATCGTCATCACCGAGTACGGCGTCGCCGACCTGCGCGGCCAGCCCGACAGCGAGGTGGTCAAGCGCCTGATTGCGGTGGCCGATTCGCGCTTCCAGGACGAACTGATCCGCGAGGCCAAGGCCCACGGCAAGCTCGAGGCCGGCTACGAGCTGCCCGAGCGCTACCGCCACAACCTGCCGGAGGCACTCGAAGCAAAGCTGCACCCCTGGGCCGAAGCCGGTCTGCTGCCCGACTTCCCCTTCGGCACCGACCTCACCGACGACGAGCTGCACATCGTGCGCGCGCTGAAGAAGCTCAAGCACGCTACCCACCACCCGGGCGAATTGCTGACCATGGCGATCAAGAGCCTGTGGGAAGGCAAGGAGGCGCCGCAGCCCTACCTCGAACGCCTCGGGCTGGCGGAGACGCACAGCTTCAAGGACGCCTTCGTGCGGCGGCTGCTGGCCAACAACCTTTGAAGGCGGCCGCGGCAGGCGGCTCGCCTAGACTCGCCGCATGGCCGCCACCGACACAGCCTCCGCCGCCCGCACCGATGCCCTGGCCGATGCCGCCGCACCCGCCTCGAAGCGGGTTCGCTCGCTGTCCGGCCTGGCGCCCTTCCTGCGGCCCTACAAGCGGCAGATCGCGCTGGCCGGCGTCTTCCTCGTGCTGGCGGCGCTGTCGACGCTGGCGTTGCCGGTCGCGCTGAAGTCGCTGATCGACCAGGGCCTCGTTGCGGCCGATCCGGGCGAGCGCATCATGGCGCTGCGCGGGCACTTCTTCGCGCTGTTCGCCGTCGGCGCGGCGCTCGGCCTGTTCTCGGCGGCGCGCTTCTACATGGTCACCTGGCTGGGTGAGCGCGTCACCGCCGACCTGCGCAACGCCGTCTACGCCCACGTGCTCAAGCAGAGCCCCGAGTTCTTCGAGACCACACAGACCGGCGAGGTGCTGTCGCGCCTGACCACCGACACGACGCTGGTGCAGACCGTGGTCGGTTCCAGCCTGAGCATGGGCCTGCGCAACACCGTGATGGGCATCGGTGCGATGGCGATGCTGATCGTCACCAACCCCTACGTGATGTCGCAGGTGCTGGGCACGCTGGTGCTGGTGGTGCTGCCCAGCCTGTGGCTGGGCCGCCGCGTGCGCAAGCTCAGCCGCGCCAGCCAGGACCGCGTGGCCGACTCCAGCGCCATCGCCGCCGAGGTGCTCAACGCGATTCCGGTGGTGCAGAGCTACGGCCAGGAACAGCGCGAAGCGCAACGCTTCGACGCCGCCACCGAGAACGCCTTCGAGACGGCACGGCGCCGCACGCGGGTGCGCTCGGCGCTGGTGGCCTTCATCATCACCGCCACGTTCGGCGCGCTGCTGTGGGGCCTGTACCAGGGTACGCAGGCGGTGCTCAAGGGCGACATGACGGCCGGCCACCTGGCGCAGACGGTGGTGTTCGTCACCATCCTCGTCAGCTCGGTGGCGGTGCTGTCGGAGGTCTATGGCGATCTGCTGCGCGCCGCCGGTGCCACCGAACGGCTGATGGAACTGCTGGCCACCACGTCGAAGATCGCTTCGCCGGCCCAGCCCCGCGAGCTGCCGCTGTCGCGCGGCGGCGCGGCTGTGGCGCTGCACGGGGTGACGTTCCGCTACCCTTCGCGTCCCAAGCATGCGGCGCTGGCGCAGTTCGACCTCGACGTCAAGCCGGGCGAGACGGTGGCGCTCGTCGGCCCGAGCGGCGCGGGCAAGAGCACGGTGTTCCAGCTGCTGCTGCGCTTCTACGACGCCAGCGAAGGTTCGATCACGATCGACGGCGTTCCGGTGCGCGAGGTGGCGCTGGAGACCCTGCGACAGCGCATCGGCATCGTGCCGCAGGACAGCGTGATCTTCTCGGCCAATGCGATGGAGAACATCCGCTACGGCCGGCCCGAGGCCAGCGACGACGAGGTCATCGCCGCCGCGAAGGCCGCCTTCGCGCACGACTTCGTCACCGCCTTGCCCGAGGGCTACCAGACCTTCCTCGGCGAACGCGGCGTGCGCCTGTCGGGCGGGCAGCGGCAGCGCATCAGCATCGCCCGCGCGATGCTGAAGAACCCGCCTCTGCTGCTGCTCGACGAAGCCACCAGCGCGCTGGACGCCGAGAGCGAACGCATGGTGCAGGCGGCGCTGGAATCCGCCATGAAGGACCGGACGACGCTGGTGATCGCCCACCGCCTGGCCACGGTGCAGCGCGCCGACCGCATCGTCGTGATGGAAGCCGGCCGCATCGTCGAGAGCGGTACCCATGCCCAGTTGTCGGAGGCAGGCGGGCTCTACGCGCGGCTGGCCGCGCTGCAGTTCGACCAGGATCAAGGTTGATACAGGCAGATACCGGCATGTGTCCACGCGTCGCGAACTCCGCGCGTTGGCTGGACTCGAAAGTGGGCGGTGCCTGCCGCATTCCGGAACCCCAGAAGGAGAACAGCATGAAGACGACCTCGATCCGCACCCCGGCCCTCACCGTACTTGCGGCAGCTGCGCTGCTGGCCGGCTGCGCCAACATGAGCGAGCGCGAGAAGGGCACGGCCACCGGCGCGGCGATCGGCGCGGTGGTGGGTGGCGTGCTGAGCTCGGCCACCGGCGGCAAGGCCGGCACCGGCGCGGTGGTCGGCGGCGCGGTGGGCGCCGTGGCGGGCAACCTCTGGTCCAAGCGCATGGAGGAGAAGCAGGCCGCGATGGAGCGAGCCACCCAGGGCACGGGCATCGAGGTGGCGCGCACGCCGCAGAACGAGCTCAAGGTCAACGTGCCGAGCGACTTCTCGTTCGACGTCGGCCGCTCGGCGATCAAGCCGCAGATGCGTCCGGTGCTCGACCAGTTCGCCCAAGGCCTCGACCCGGCCATGCGCGTGCGCATCGTCGGCCACACCGACAGCACGGGCAGCGACGCGATCAACAACCCGCTGTCGGTCGACCGTGCGCAGAGCGTGCGCGACTACCTGGCCGGCCGCGGCATCGCGCCGGCGCGCATCGAGACCGAGGGCCGCGGCTCGCGCGAGCCGGTGGCCGACAACGGCAGCGATGCCGGCCGGGCGCAGAACCGCCGGGTGGAAATCTTCCTGCGCGAGCCGGCGCCGCAAGGCTGATTCCGGCCTCCTAGAATCCGGGCGATGCACACGCCTGCCACGCCTCGCCCGGTTCGATCCCAGTACGAAGACTTCGTGCGCCATGTCTACACGCATGGCGTGACGAAGTCCGACCGCACCGGCACCGGCACGCGCAGCGTGTTCGGCCACCAGATGCGCTTCGACCTGCGCGAGGGCTTCCCGCTGGTGACCACCAAGAAGGTGCACCTGAAGTCCATCATCCTGGAGCTGCTGTGGTTCCTGCGCGGCGACTCGAACGCGAAGTGGCTGCAGGAGCGCGGCGTGACGATCTGGGACGAATGGGCGAAGCCGGATGGCGACCTCGGCCCCGTCTACGGCGTGCAGTGGCGCAGCTGGCCGACGCCCGACGGCGGCCACATCGACCAGATCGCCGAAGTGGTCAAGCAGCTGAAGTCCAACCCGGATTCGCGCCGCATCATCGTCAGCGCCTGGAACGTGGCCGACCTGCCGAAGATGGCGCTGATGCCCTGCCACGCCTTCTTCCAGTTCTACGTGGCCGAAGGCCGCCTGAGCTGCCAGCTCTACCAGCGCAGCGCCGACATCTTCCTCGGCGTGCCGTTCAACATCGCCAGCTACGCGCTGCTCACGCACATGCTGGCTCAACAGTGCGACCTCGAGGTCGGCGACTTCATCTGGACCGGCGGCGACTGCCACATCTACACCAACCACTTCGAGCAGGTGGAACTGCAGCTGTCGCGCGCGCCGCACCCGTATCCGGTGCTGTCGATCAAGCGCCGGCCGGAGTCGATCTTCGACTACGCGTACGAGGATTTCGAGGTGCTGGAGTACCAGCACCATCCGGCGATCAAGGCGCCGGTGGCGGTCTGAGCCGCCGGGTTGTGTGGTGGAGCTGGGGGGAATCGAACCCCCGTCCGCAAGCCATCGCTGGCCAGTTCTACATGCGTAGCCGTCTGATTTGAATCTCGCGGGTCAGGTCGCGCAGCGGCACGCTACCTCACCCGCCAGTCACTGGATCTCGCGCCGCACCGAGTGACCCGGTGCGATGCCAGCCGATGTGAATGACTTCTCAGCCCTTGCGGGCCCGGCCCATCGGCCAACCGTTGAGAAGCTCACCGGTGTTAAGCGGCGAGGGCGAAACGTTCGTCGTTCGCAGTTACTTTGTTCCAGTGGATTTACGAGCGAACTGGTGCTCGGCATGCCCTGAACCAACTCCGCACCCACGTCGAAGCCAGGTCAGCCCCTAAGAAACGTAGTTTAGGCCAGTCCGAGCAGCTTCAAGAGCTCGGGCGGAGATTCGATCACGTGGTGGGCGCCCCAGGCCTCGATGGACTCGCCTTCGCCGAGGTAGCCCCAGGCGGCGGCCACCGTCGCCATGCCCGCCGCACGGCCGGCCTGCACGTCGCGCAGGTCATCGCCGACATACACACACTGCTCCGCGACAACGCCAAGGCGCCGCGCCGCCTCCAGCAGCGGTGCCGGGTGCGGTTTCGAATGGGGCGTGGTGTCGCCGCAGACCAATGTGCCCGCCTCGTCGAGCAGCCCGAGCGCGCGCACCAGCGGCTCGGAGAATCGCGAGGCCTTGTTGGTGACGATGCCCCAGGCGCGCGCCTCCTGGTTCAGCGCATCGAGCACCGGCCGCATTGCGGCGAAGACGCGCGTCTCCAGCGTCATGCGGGCCTCGTAGCGCTGCAGGAACTCGTCGCGTAGTGTCTCGAACTCCGGGTGGCCCGGCTGCACGCCCAGCGCCCGGCCCAGCATGCCGCGCGCGCCGGAACCCACCATCGGCCGGAAGTGCTCGAGCGGCAGACGCGGCAGCCCGCGCGCCTCGCGCATATCGTTGCCGGCTCCGGCCAGATCCGGCGCGGAGTCGATCAGCGTGCCGTCCAGATCGAACAGCACCGCACGCACGGACAGCGTCATGCCGTCTTCCGGCAGGCGATCATGTAGTTGACGCTGGTGTCTGCCGAGAGCCAGTAGCGGCGCGTGAGCGGGTTGTACTCCAGCCCGCGCGTGGCACTCGCGTCCAGGCCGGCATCTCGGCACCAGCGCGTCAGTTCGCTCGGGCGGATGAAGCGGGCGTACTCGTGGGTGCCCTTGGGCAGGAGCTTGAGCACGTGCTCGGCGCCGACGATGGCGAACAGGAAGGACTTCGGGTTGCGATTGATGGTCGAGAAGAACACCCAGCCTCCGGGTTTGACCAGCGTGGCGCAGGCCCGCACGACCGACGACGGATCGGGCACGTGCTCGAGCATCTCCATGCAGGTCACGACGTCGAACGCGGCCGGCGACTCCGCTGCCAGGGCCTCGGCGGCCACCTCGCGGTAGCTCACCGACGGCGTGCCGGCTTCCATCGCGTGCAGCTGTGCCACCTTCAGCGGCTTGCTGGCCAGGTCGATGCCGAGCACGTTCGCGCCGCGCCGCGCCATCGCATCGGAGAGGATGCCGCCGCCGCAGCCCACGTCGAGCACACGCTTGCCGGGCAGCGGCACGAGCGCCGCGATCCAGTCCAGGCGCAGCGGGTTGATCTGGTGCAGCGGGCGGAACTCACTCTCGGGATCCCACCAGCGGTGAGCCAGTTCGCTGAACTTGGCGAGTTCCTGGGGATCGGCGTTGGTCGTCGTGGTGGTCATGGCGCAATCGTAGCGAAGGGCCGCACCACGCATGGCCAGCCCAGAAAGAAGAAACCCCGCCGAGGCGGGGTTTCGTTCTCAGAAGGACCCGAAGATCACTTCTTGGTGCGGGTACCGACGACCTCGATCTCGACGCGGCGGTTCTTCGCCTTGCCTTCCTTGGTCTTGTTGTCGGCCACGGGCTGCTTCTCGCCCTTGCCTTCGGTGTACACGCGGTTCTTCTCGACGCCCTTGCCCGTCAGGTAGTCCTTGACGGCCTCGGCGCGGCGCACCGACAGCTTCTGGTTGTAGGCGTCGGAGCCGTCGCTGTCGGTGTGGCCGACGGCGATGATGACTTCGAGGTTGATGCCGGCCATCTTGCTGACCAGGTCATCCAGCTTGGCCTTGCCCTCGGGCTTCAGCACGGCCTTGTTCGTGTCGAAGAAGGCGTCGGCAGCGAAGGTGACCTTCTCGCTGGTCGGGGCAGCCGGCGGAGCAGGCGGCTTGGCCGGGGCGGGCGCCGGGGCGGGCGCAGGCGCGGGCGCCGGAGCCGGGGCGGGAGCCGGGGCCGGCGCCTCCTTCTTCGGCGCGCCATCGCACTCTTCCTTGGCGGTGGCGGGGGTCCAGTTGGTATCGCGCCAGCACAGTTCGTTGGTGCCGTTCTTCCAGACGGTACCCGTGCTGTTCACCCAGTTGTCGACGGTCTGCGCAAACGCGCCAGAAGCCGAAGCAGCCAGGGCAGCGGTTGCGAAGAGCGAGGCCACCGTGTTCAGTTTCTTCATGATTCTCCTCTCGAGGGAATTAGCAGTTGGTCTGCAATGACGTCCGACCCGGGTTCGGATGGTGCTGGCAAACCCCCGTTGCGCGAGGGCTGACCACCGACGCGGGATTGTGCCATAGCGCTTTCGGCAGACGGGATTTTGGCCAGTGAGGCGGCACTCGTCCGGAGTGATGTTGCTCCGGTGCGACAAGCGGCGGCACTTACAATCGACTGTTTCGCATGGCGTCACGGCGCCGTGCTTGTCCTTGCGTCTCATCGAGCCCGCGCTCACCCCCTCGCATGACCCAGTTCGCCAAGGAAACCCTGCCCGTCAGCCTCGAAGAGGAAATGCGCCGGTCGTACCTCGATTACGCGATGAGCGTGATCGTGGGCCGCGCCCTCCCCGACGCTCGCGACGGCCTGAAGCCGGTGCACCGCCGCGTGCTGTACGCAATGTCGGAGCTGAACAACGACTGGAACCGGCCGTACAAGAAGAGCGCGCGCATCGTCGGCGACGTCATCGGCAAGTACCACCCGCACGGCGACCAGTCGGTCTACGACACCATCGTCCGCATGGCGCAGGACTTCTCGCTGCGCCACATGCTGGTCGACGGCCAGGGCAACTTCGGCTCGATCGACGGCGACAACGCCGCGGCGATGCGCTACACCGAGATCCGCCTGCACAAGATCGCGCACGAAATGCTGGCCGATCTCGAGAAGGAAACGGTCGACTTCGGGCCCAACTACGACGGCTCGGAGAAGGAGCCGCTGGTGCTGCCCACGCGGCTGCCCAATCTGCTGGTCAACGGCTCGGGCGGCATCGCGGTGGGCATGGCCACCAACATTCCGCCGCACAACCTCAACGAGGTGGTCGACGCCTGCCAGCACCTGCTGAAGAACCCCGAGGCCTCCATCGATGAATTGATGGAGATCATCCCGGCGCCCGACTTCCCCACCGCCGGGATCATCTATGGCCTGAATGGCGTGCGCGAGGGATACCGAACCGGCCGCGGCAAAGTGGTGATGCGCGCCAAGTGCCATTTCGAGGACATCGATCGCGGCCAGCGCCAGGCGATCATCGTCGACGAGATCCCCTACCAGGTGAACAAGAAGAACCTGCTCGAGCGCATCGCCGAGCTGGTTCACGAGAAGAAGATCGAGGGCATCAGCCACATCCAGGACGAGTCCGACAAGTCGGGCATGCGTGTGGTCATCGAGCTCAAGCGAGGCGAAGTTCCCGAGGTCGTGCTGAACAACCTGTACAAGCAGACGCAGCTGCAGGACACGTTCGGCATGAACATGGTGGCGCTGATCGACAACCAGCCCAAGCTCTGCAACCTCAAGGACCTGATCGAGATCTTCCTCGAGCACCGCCGCGAGGTGGTGACCCGCCGCACGGTGTTCGAACTGCGCAAGGCGCGCGAGCGCGGCCACGTGCTCGAAGGCCTGGCCGTGGCGCTGGCCAACATCGACGAGTTCATCGAGACGATCAAGAGCTCGCCGACGCCGCCGGTGGCGAAGACGGCGCTGATGAGCAAGAGCTGGGATTCCTCGCTGGTGCGCGAGATGCTCTCGCGCGTCGAGGGCCAGCGCGATGCCTACCGCCCGGAGGGCCTGCCGCGCCAGTACGGCCTGCAGCCCTATGGCCTGTACCGACTGTCGGACTACCAGGCCAGCGAGATCCTGCAGATGCGCCTGCAGCGCCTGACCGGCCTGGAGCAGGACAAGATCATCGGCGAGTACAAGGACGTGATGGCGCAGATCACCGACCTGCTCGACATCCTCGCCCGCCCCGAGCGCGTGACGACGATCATCGCGGAGGAACTCACCGCGCTGAAGCAGGAGTTCGGCCAGACCAAGATCGGCGCGCGCCGCAGCGTGATCGAGCACAACGCACAGGATCTCGGCACCGAGGACCTGATCACGCCCACCGACATGGTGGTGACGCTCTCGCACACCGGCTACATCAAGAGCCAGCCGCTGGGCGAATACCGCGCCCAGAAGCGCGGCGGGCGCGGCAAGCAGGCCACGGCGACGAAGGAAGACGACTGGATCGACCAGCTCTTCATCGCCAACACGCACGACTACATCCTGTGCTTCACCACCCGCGGCCGCGTCTACTGGCTGAAGGTGTGGGAGGTGCCCCAGGGCTCTCGCAACTCGCGCGGCAAGCCGATCGTCAACATGTTCCCGCTGCAGCCGGGCGAGAAGGTCAACGTGGTGCTGCCGCTGACTGGCGAGTTCCGCAGCTTCCCGGCCGACCACTACGTGTTCTTCGCCACCGCGCAGGGCACGGTGAAGAAGACCGCGCTCGACGAGTTCAGCAACCCGCGCAAGGCCGGCATCATCGCGGTCGACCTCGACGAGGGTGACTACCTGATCGGTGCCGCGCTGACCGACGGCAAGCACGACGTCATGCTGTTCAGCGACGGCGGCAAGGCGGTGCGCTTCGACGAGGACGACGTTCGTGCCATGGGCCGTGCCGCGCGCGGCGTGAAGGGCATGGCGCTGGAAGACGGCCAGAGCGTGATCGCCATGCTCGTCGCCGAGGACGAGACGCAGAGCGTGCTCACCGCGACAGAGAACGGCTACGGCAAGCGCACCTCGATCGTCGAGTACACCCGCCATGGCCGCGGCACCAAGGGCATGATCGCCATCCAGCAGAGCGAGCGCAACGGCAAGGTCGTCGCCGCCACGCTGGTGCGCGCCGACGACGAGATCATGCTGATCACCGACACGGGCGTGCTGGTGCGCACGCGCGTTTCGGAGATCCGCGAGCTCGGCCGGGCCACACAGGGCGTGACGCTGATCTCGCTGGACGCCGGCGCCAAGCTGATCGGCCTGCAGCGCATCGTCGAGAACGATGCCAACGATGGCGGCAATGAACCCGCGGGTTCGGAGGAGTCCTGATGCGTGCTCTCGTCATCGCGGCGCTGGTCGCCTGCGCCTCGGTGGCGCACGCACAGGGCAGCACGAAGAAGGAACTCGTCGCCAAGGTGCTGCAGCTCCAGCAGGCCAGCATCGAGGGCCTGGCACGCAACATCGTCGAGCGGCCGGCGGTGCAGATGATGCAATCGGCCGCCGCGGCCATGCAGGCGCAGGTGCCGCCGTCCAAGCGCGAGGCCGTGGCGAAATCGGTCGACGCGGACATCCGCAAGTTCGTCGAGGAAGCCACGCCGCTGCTCGCGGAGCGCGCCGTGAAGTTGGCGCCGGCCGTCTACGGCGTGCAGCTGGAGGAGAAGTTCAGCGAGGATGAACTGCGCCAGCTGGTGGCCTGGCTCGAATCGCCGGTGAACAAGAAGTTCCAGCAGCAGCTGCCCGAGCTGCAGAACAGCTTCATGCAGAAGCTCGTCGCCGAGGCCGTGCCGCTGCTCGACCCCAAGTTGCAGGCGCTGCAACGCAAGCTGCAGGCGACGCTCAACGTGGCGCCGCCCGCGGCCGCGTCGGCCCCGAAAGCCGCCCAGCCCGCGGCCAGGCCCGCCTCGAAGTGATGCGACAATTTGCGGCACGCCATGGCTGAATCCTCGACCGCGCCCCACCCCGATCTGCTGGCATTGCGCCACCAGATCGACGGCGTCGATCGCGAGTTGCTGGCGTTGCTCAATCGCCGGGCGGGGCTGGCGCTGAAGGTCGGCGAGTTGAAGAAGAAGGAAGGCTCGGTGGTGTTCCGCCCCGAGCGCGAGGCCCAGGTGATCGACGGCCTGAAGGCCGCCAACCCCGGCCCGCTGCGGTCGGAGAGCGTGGCTCCGATCTGGCGCGAGATCATGTCCGCATGCCGCGCACTGGAGACGCCCACCCGGGTCGCCTACCTCGGCCCGGCCGGCACGTTCAGCGAAGAGGCCGCGCTCGGTTTCTTCGGCTCCTCGATCGTCAAGGTGCCGTGCGCGAATTTCGACGAGGTGCTGCACAACACCGTGGCCGGCTCCGCCGACTTCGGCGTGGTGCCGGTCGAGAACTCCACCGAGGGCGTGGTCACCCGCTCGCTCGACCTGTTCCTGACGACGCCGCTGTTCATCATCGGCGAGACCAGCCTGCTGGTGCGGCACAACCTGCTGCGCCGCGACAACTCGCTCGAGGGCATCACGGCCGTCTGCGCGCACCCGCAGGCGCTGGCGCAATGCCATGGCTGGCTGTCGCTGCACCTGCCGCACGCCGAGCGCCGGCCGGTGGCGAGCAACGCCGAGGGCGCGCGGCTGGCGGCGG
Organism: Piscinibacter sp.; assembly: GCF_050175855.1. Classification (GTDB taxonomy): domain Bacteria; phylum Pseudomonadota; class Gammaproteobacteria; order Burkholderiales; family Burkholderiaceae_C; genus Piscinibacter. The sequence goes on along the minus strand of NZ_JBFXIO010000089.1, from coordinate 1,955 downwards.
CCGATGTGTCGATTGCCGCCATCGCCAGCGAGCGCGCCGGCAGCGAGTTCGGCCTGCACGTGGTGTCGCCGGCGATCCAGGACGAAGCCCACAACCGCACCCGCTTCGCGATCCTCGCCCACCCCGACCGCCACCCGCGGCCGGCCGCCTCGGGCCACGACTGCACCAGTCTGGTGGTGTCGGTGGCCAACCGGCCGGGCGCGGTGCACGACATGCTCGTTCCGCTGAAGAAGCACGGCGTGTCGATGTCGCGGTTCGAGTCGCGCCCGGCCCGCTCGGGCCAGTGGGAGTACTACTTCTACATCGACCTGCAGGGCCATCCCGACCAGCCGCACGTGGCCGCGGCCATGCAGGAGCTTCGCGCCGTCTGCGCCTTCTTCAAGTTGCTGGGGACCTACCCCATCGACGTGCACTGACCCGGTTTCCAGGATGTTCAACCAGCTCGGCGTCATCGGTTGCGGTTTGATGGGCGGCTCGTTCGCCCTGGCGCTCAAGCGCGCCGGCCTCGTCAAGCGGGTGATCGGCTACAGCAAGTCGCCCTCGACCACCGAGAAGGCGCGCCAGCTCGGCGTGATCGACCAATCCGCCGAATCGGCCCTGCTGGCCGTCTCCGGCTCCGACATCGTGCTGATCGCCGTGCCGGTGGCCGCCACTGAAGCCACCTTCAAGGCCATCCGCCATCTCGTCGAGCCCGGCGTGCTGGTGATGGACGTCGGCTCGACCAAGCGTGACGTGGTCGACGCGGCGAGGCGCGTGCTCAAGGAGCGCGTGCCTTCGTTCGTGCCGGCCCATCCCATCGCCGGCAAGGAAGTGGCGGGCATCGCCCACGCCGACGCGGCGCTGTACAGCGGCCGCCAGGTCATCCTGACGCCGCTGCCGCAGACCACGCCCGAGCTGGTGCAGAAGGCCACTGACTGCTGGGCGGCCATCGGCGCGCAGGTGCTGCGCATGACGCCGGAGAACCACGACGCTGCCTTCGGCGCCGTTAGCCACCTGCCGCATCTGCTGGCCTTCGCCTATTTCAACGCGGTGACGCACCAGCCGGCGGGGCGCGACTTCCTCTCGCTGGCCGGCCCGGGCTTCCGCGACTTCACCCGCATCGCGGCCAGCGACCCCACCGTCTGGCGCGACATCCTGATGTCCAATCGCGAAGAGATCCTGAAGCAGACGCAGCGCTTCCGGCATGCCCTCGACGCGATGGAACACGTGATGAAGTCGGGCAATGCCGAGGCGCTCGAAGACCTGATCCGCAAGGCCTCGGAGGCCCGCGGCGGCTGGCACATGGGGGCGGGCAAGTCCAACCGCTGAGTCCCGCGGGCGCCGCACCGCGCCGCCTGCCGCGCCGATGTACACCACTCGATTCCTCGATCTCCCCGCCCTCGGCACCGCTGCCGGCACGGTGCGTCTGCCCGGCTCGAAGAGCATCTCCAACCGTGTGCTGCTGCTGGCCGGCCTGAGCGCCGGCACCACCGAGGTCCACGACCTGCTCGACTCCGACGACACGCAAGTGATGCTTGCCGCGCTGGAGCAATTGGGCTGCCGGCTCGAGCGTGACGGCGCCGTGCTGCGCGTCACCGGGCTGGGCGGGCGGCTGTCCACGCGGGAAGCGAAGCTCTTCCTCGGCAATGCCGGTACGGCGATGCGGCCGCTGACTGCCGCGCTCGCGCTGCTCGCGGCGACGCAGGGTGGCGACTTCACGCTCTCCGGCGTGCCGCGCATGCACGAGCGGCCGATCGGAGACCTGGTCGACGCGCTGCGTCAGCTCGGCTGCTCGGTCGACTGCACCGGCACCGACGGCTATCCGCCGCTGCGCCTGCGCGGCGCGCCCGGCGGGCGGGTGAACGCGCAGCGGCCGATCCGTGGGCGCGGCGACGTCTCCAGCCAGGTCCTCACTGCGCTGCTGCTGGCCGTGCCGCGGGTGGCGCAGGACCGCGACATCGGGGTCGAGGTCGACG
>NZ_JBFXIO010000088.1:0-13895 GCF_050175855.1 Piscinibacter sp. | reverse complement strand
CGCCACCGCGACGGCATGCGCATGCTCATCCAGGCCAGCGCGGTGGGCGTTCTGGCCAGCGTGGTGGTCGGCGACTTCAACAGCCTGCTGGCCACCGTGCCGGTGGTGCTCGGGCAGTCGGCCTACTCGCGCGATGCCGAGCGGCGCGCCGATGAGGAATCGGCCCGGCTGCTGCGCGACGCCGGCCTGTCGCCAGCGGTGATGGTCGGCTTCTTCGAGAAGCTCGCCAAGGAGCAGGGCGAGCACCGCCTGGGCATTGCGATCGCCTCGCACCCGGCCGACGAGGAGCGCATCCGCTTCTTCCGCGAGGCGGCGGCGCAGCCTCGGCGCTGATCAGCGCTGAAGCCGCCAGTCGACCGTCACCGGCCGGCTGGGCAGCGACATCACCGCCTGCGCCGGTGCCGAGCAGGCCACCACCTGGCCGCGCCGCACCACCAGCAGCCGGGTCGCACGCAGGCGGATCGCCTCGACCGGGTCGCCCGCCTGCAGCAGGACGAAGTCGGCCGCCTTGCCCACCTCGAGGCCGTAGTCCTCCAGGCCGAGGATGCGCGCGCTGTTGACCGTCACCGCGTCGAAGCATTGCCGCATCTGCGCCTGCGAGGTCATCTGCGCCACGTGCAGGCCCATCGCCGCCACCTCCAGCATGTCGGCGCTGCCCAGCGAGTACCACGGGTCCATCACGCAGTCATGGCCGAAGGCCACGTTGATCCCGGCGGCCAGCAACTCGGGCACACGCGTCATGCCGCGGCGCTTGGGGTAGCTGTCGTGGCGGCCCTGCAGCGTGATGTTGATCAGCGGGTTGGCGATGGCGTGCACACCGGCCTCGCGCATCAGCGGCAGCAGCTTGCTGACGTAGTAGTTGTCCATCGAGTGCATGGACGTCAGGTGCGAGCCGGCCACGCGGCCGTGCAGGCCGAGGCGCTGGGTGTGGAAGGCCAGCGTCTCGATGTGGCGGGAGAGCGGATCGTCGCTCTCGTCGCAGTGCATGTCCACGCGCAGGCCGCGCTCGGCGGCGAGCTCGCAGAGGATCTTCACACTCTCGGCGCCGTCGGCCATGGTGCGCTCGAAGTGCGGGATGCCGCCGACCACGTCGACGCCGAGGTCCAGCGCGCGCTTCAGGTTGGCCAGCGCGTTCGGCGCGCGCAGCACGCCGTCCTGCGGGAAGGCGACGAGCTGCAGGTCGAGCCAGGGCTTCACGCGCTCGCGCACGTGCAGCAGCGCCTCGACGGCGAGCAGCCGGTCGTCGCAGACATCCACGTGCGAGCGGATCGCCAGCAGCCCGCGGGCCACCGCCCAGTCGCAGTACTGCAGCGCGCGCTCGACCAGCGCCTCCTGCGTGAGCTGCGGCTTGAGCTCGCCCCACAGCGCGATGCCTTCGAGCAGCGTGCCGCTGGCATTCACGCGCGGCAGGCCGTAGCTCAGCGTCGCGTCCATGTGGAAGTGGGCATCGACGAAGGGCGGGCTGAGCAGCTGCCCGGTCGCCTGGATCACCTGCACGCCCTGGGGCGCGGCCAGGCCGGGGCCGAGGGCGGCGATGCGGCCGTCGCGAACCAGCACGTCGATGCCGGTGCGGCCGTCGGGAAGGGTGGCGTTCTGGATCAGCATGGGGGGCTTGACCTCCGGGGTCATCGACACGGTGCGCGGTGCGCCCGAGCATACGGGCAAGGACGGTTCATCAAGCAAGAAGGACGCACACCATGGACGGCTTCGACATCCTCCCGCTCGCCGTGGGCCACATGATCGGCCTGGGCGCCATCGGCTCCTGCCTCGGCGTGGGCCTGCTGGGCGCCAAGTACCTCGAGTCGTCGGCGCGCCAGCCCGAGCTGATGGAGAGCCTGCAGAACAAGGTCTTCCTGCTGGTCGGCGTGCTCGACGGCGCGTTCATCATCGCCACCGGCATCGGCCTGTGGTTTGCGACGGCGAATCCCTTCAGGTAAACCCGTCCCAAGTTCGAAGGCGCGCAAACGCGGGGTTCTGACGCTTTCGGGGGGGTGCGCGGCGAGCGCGGCAGGCGTTCACTGTCGACATGCGCCTGCACCTGCCCGCCGCCCTGCGCACCGCCCTGCACACCGCACCATCGACGCGGTCGCAGACACGCGCCGAGGAGATCGCCAACGCCGCCAGCCACGCGCTGGCCTGCCTGCTGCCCGTGCTGGCCTGGCCTCTGCTCGACATGGCCGCGCCGCGCGCCGGCAGCCCGCTGGGGCGCGCCTCGGTGGCGGTGTTCTGCGCCACGATGGTGCTGGTGTTCCTGGCCTCGGCCGTGTACCACGCGCTGCCGCCGGGGCGGGCCAAGCTGTGGGCCCGCGCGGTCGATCACGCAGCGATCTTCGTCTTCATCGCCGGCAGCGCCACGCCGTTCACGCTGGGAGCGATGCCGGGTTGGGCCGGCGCGGCCACCTGTGCGCTGCTGTGGGCGCTGGCGCTGACCGGTGCGGCGCTCAAGCTGATGCGCCGGCTGACGCAGCGGCGGCTGTCCACCGGCCTGTACCTGCTGCTGGGCTGGGCGGCGCTGCTGGCCGTGGTGCCGGGCCTGGCCTCGATCGACACCGCGGCGCTGGCGTGGCTGCTTGCCGGCGGCGTGGCCTACCTCGTCGGCACGGCCTTCTTCGTGTTCGACTCGGCGCTGCGTTTCGGCCACTTCGTGTGGCATCTGTTCGTGATGGCCGGCAGCGGCTGCCATCTGGCAGCCGCGATGGCGCCGGCTTGGGCGGGCTGACTCGCCGCCCTCAGGATTCCAGCCAGCCCGGCAGAGCCTTCAGCCGCGTGCCCGTCGAGGTGTCGAAAGCCTCGATGCCGATGCCCTTGAGCAGTGCGCGTCCCGGCTCGTTCTGCGGCAGCGCGGACAGTTCCGCCTGCATCGCCTTCACCTGGTCGGCGCCGATGCGGCCATGGGCCACGAGCGGAAAGTAGGGCTGCGCCACGCTGCGATGCAGGACACGCAACCTGGCCTTGCCCAGGTCCCTGGCGGCCCCGGAGTACGAGGCGATGCCGCCCACGTCGCTGAAGCGCTGCTGCAGATAGAACACCACGGCGCCCTGCTCGCGCACGTAGCTGACTTTCTCGTTCTTCAGCGCCAGGTCACGGTCGCGCAACTCGGCGGCGCAGAACTTGGACATGTAGGAGACCGTCTCCGGCAGGACCCAGCGCCTGCCCTTCAGCTGCGCCAGTTCGGTGGCCGGATCGTCTTCGCGCACCACGATCAGGCATTGGCCCTCGGGCCGCGCGCTGGCGACAAACTGGTATCCATGCTCAAGGATGGCACGCGCCGGGTAGTCGCTCGGACGCGCCATGGCCAGGTCGAAGCGGCCGCTGCGCAGCCCCTCTTCGAGGGCCGAGAACTCGCGCGCGAACACCACCTGCACCTTGCGGCCCAGCGCCTTGCCGAGCACCTCGGCCAGCGGGCCGTACTTGGCAATGACCCGGCCGTGGTCGAGCCCTCCCGAGGTGCCTTCGCTCACGCCGAGTGTCAGGTCGGCGCCGCGCGCGGCGTTGGCCCAGAGGCCCGTGATCAACCAGAGCGCGATGAGCGCGACGCGTGCTTGCATGCGGAGGCGGGCCTAGGCGGGTGTGGACAATGCATCGAGTTCACCACATGCTGATGAACTGATGTTGCGCTCCCTCAGAGCAGACGCCAAATCCTGACGCCGCCCACGAATGGGCGCATGGCCCATGGGTCATTTGGTTCCGAAGATCCGATCCCCCGCGTCACCGAGGCCCGGCAGGATGTAGCCGTGTTCGTTCAACTGGCGGTCGATCGCCGCGGTGTAGACGGGCACGTCGGGGTGGCTGGCCTGGAAGTTCTTCAGGCCCTCCGGCGCCGCCAGCAGGCACACGAAGCGGATCGAGCGCGGCTTGGTTTCCTTCAGCCGGTCGACAGCCGCCACTGCCGAATTGCCGGTGGCCAGCATCGGGTCGAGCACGATGGCATCGCGTTCGTGCATGTCGTGCGGCATCTTGAAGTAGTACTCCACCGCCACCAGCGTCTTCGGGTCGCGGTACAGGCCGATGTGGCCGATGCGTGCGCCCGGCACCACGTGCAGCATGCCGTCGAGGAAGCCGGCGCCGGCGCGCATGATGGACACGAACACCGTCTTCTTGCCGTCGATGACCGGCGACTGCATGGTCTCCAGCGGCGTCTCGATTTCGATCAGCTGCGTGGGCATGTCGCGCGTGACCTCGTAGGCCATCAGCATGCTGATCTCGTTGAGAAGGCGCCGGAAGCTGTTGGTGCTGCGGTCCTTCTGCCGCATCAGCGTCAGCTTGTGCTGGATCAGCGGGTGGGTGATGTGGTGCACTTCGGCGGTCATGGGGCGCCCTCCTCGACGAGGCGCAGCATAGCCTTCACAGGCCCAGTTCGGACAGGCCCGGGTGGTCGTCCGGCCGCCGCCCCAGCGGCCAGTGAAACTTCCGCTCGGCCGCCGCGATCGGCAGGTCGTTGATGCTGGCGAAGCGGCGCGTCATGAAGCCGTGCGCGTCGAACTCCCAGTTCTCGTTGCCGTAGCTGCGGTACCAGTGGCCGGAGTCGTCGTGCCATTCGTAGGCGAAGCGCACCGCGATGCGGTGGCCCTGCACGGCCCACAGCTCCTTGATCAGCCGGTAGTCGAGCTCGCGCGCCCACTTGCGGCGCAGGAAGGCCTTGACCTCCTCGCGGCCGACCGGAAACTCGGCACGATTGCGCCAGCGCGTGTCCAGCGTGTAGACGCGGGCACAGACCTCGGGGTCACGCGTGTTCCAGGCGTCTTCGGCCAGGCGCACCTTCAAGCGGGCGCTTTCCTCGGTGAACGGCGGCAGCGGCGGGCGAGTTTCCATCGGCGATCTCCTCGGGTCACCAGCCGATGGCCTTCGGCAGCCACAGCGCGATCTGCGGGTAGAAGAACACCAGCGCGAGCGTCGAGCCCTGCAGCACGATGAACGGGATCACGCCCTGGTAGATGTCCTTGATGCGCACTTCCGGCGGCGCCACGCCCTTCAGGTAGAACAGCGCCCAGCCGAAGGGCGGCGTGAGGAAGGAGGACTGCAGGTTGATGGTGATCAGCATCGCCAGCCAGACCGGGTCGACGCCCTGCGCGATCAGCACCGGCAGGAACAGCGGCACCGCGATGTAGCTGATCTCGATCCACTCGATGAAGAAGCCGAGCACGAAGATCAGCGCCATCATGAACCAGATGTCGCTGTTCACGCCGCCGGGCAGCCACTCGAACATCTTCACGATCAGGTCTTCGCCGTGCAGGCCGCGGAAGGCCAGCGCGAACACCTGCGCCATCATCAGGATGAACATCATGATGGCGGTGATCTTGGCCGTCTCCAGCGCCACCTCCTTCAGCACCGGCCACCTGAACCGGCCAGCGCCGAGGGTGATCAGCACCGCCCCCACCGCGCCCATCGACGCCGCCTCGGTCGGCGCGGCGATGCCGCCGACGATGGAGCCGAGCACCGCCACCACCAGCAGGATCGGCGGCACCACCACCTTCCAGAAGCGCACCCACAGCTCGCGGCGGCTCACCGCATCGCGCTCGGCCTGGGGCAGCGCCGGCATCAGCTCCGGCTTGAGCATGCCCAGCACGAGCAGGAAGACGATGTATACCGCCGCCAGCAGCATGCCGGGGCCGACGGCGGCCGCGAAGAGCGTGCCCACCGACAGCTGCATGATGTCCGACAGCAGGATCAGGATCAGGCTCGGCGGGATGATCTGCCCCAGCGTGCCCGAGGCGCAGATCGCGCCGCAGGCAATGCGCTTGTCGTAGCCGCGGCGGATCAGCGTGGGCAGTGTGAGCAGCCCCAGCGTGATGATGGTGGCGCCGACGATGCCGGTGGTCGCGCCCATCAGCACGCCGAACAGGATGATGCCCACGCCCATGCCGCCGCGCACGCCGCCCGCGATGTGCCCCATCACGTCGAGCAGGTCGTCCGCGAGGCGCGACTTTTCCAGCATCACGCCCATGAAGACGAACAGCGGGATCGCCAGCCATTGGTAGCCCGCCACCACGCCGAACAGGCGCGCCGGCAGCAGGTTGAACAGCACGTCGCCGAAGCCCAGCCAGCCGAACAGGAAGCCCACCGTGGCCAGCGAGATCGCCACCGGGATGCCGATCATCAGCATCACGAAAAAGCCGACCAGCATCAGCACCGCATAGGTCTGCGGCTCAAGCACGGGCGGCCTCCTGCCGTTGTTTCTCCACCAGCACCAGGCGCATCAGCGCGCCGATCGTCTGCAGCGCGAGCAGGCCGAAGCCCAGCGGGATCAGGCCCTTGACCGCCCAGCGCATCGGGATGCCGCCGGGGTCGGGCGAGGTCTCGGCGATGGCGTACGACTGCCCCACGTAGGCCCACGACAGCTTGATGAACAGCAGCGCGATCGCGAGCGTCAGCACGCCCGAGACGATATTGACGGCGAACTTCGCGCGTGGCGAGAAGTTCGCGTAGAACACGTCGACGCGCACGTTGTCGCCACGCTGCAGCGCGTAGCTCATGCCGAGCAGGATGACGGCCGCGAGCAGGTGCCACTCGAGCTCCTGCGACCACACCGAGCCGACGCTGAAGCTGTAGCGCAGCAGCACGTTGACGGCCACCAGGCCGATCATGAACAGCGTGAGGTACAGCGTGGCGCGGCCCGCCGCATCGATCAGCGCCTCGATGCGGCGGACCACGACCGCCAGTGCGGTCGCGTCGGACATGGGCCGGCCCCGATCAGCCGCGCACCTTGATGTGATACGCCTCTTCGCTGACCTCGCTCCAGCGGTCGTACTTGGCCTTGAAGGCCATGTAGGAGTCGTGCACCTTCTTGGTCATCGGATCCTTCGCCGCGGCCTCGGCGAGCACCTTGTCGGTCTCGGTCTTCAGCGCCTTGATGACGGCGTCGGGCAGCGGCTTGGCGATCACGCCCTGGTTCTTGACGAGGTCGTCCATCGCCTCGGAGTTGTGCTTCTGGCACCAGGCTTCACTGATGACGTTGCAGGCTGCGGCGGCGTTGGTCACGATGGCCTTCAGGTCGGCGGGCAGCTTGTCCCACGCGGCCTTGTTGATCAGCAGTTCCGACACCGTGGCCGATTCGTGCCAGCCGGTGGTGTAGTAGTACTTCGCGGCCTTGTGCAGGCCGAGGCGGCGGTCCTGGAACGGGCCGACGAACTCGGCCGCGTCGATCACGCCGCGCTCCAGTGCCGGGAAGATCTCGCCGCCGGGCAGCACCTTCACGTCGACGCCCAGGCTCGCGTACACCTTGCCGGCCAGGCCGGGGATGCGCATCTTCAGTCCCTTGAGGTCGGCGACGGAGTTGATCTCCTTCTTGAACCAGCCAGTCATCTGCACGCCGGTGTTGCCGCAGGGCAGGGCCACCATGCCGAAGGGTGCGTAGACCTCGTTCCACAGCTCGATGCCGCCGCCGTCGTAGAGCCAGCCGTTCATGCCCTGGAAGTTCATGCCGAAGGGCACGGCGGTGAAGTACTGCGCCGCCGCGGTCTTGCCGGTCCAGAAGTAGGCGTTGGCGTGGTTCATCTCGACGGTGCCGGCGCGCACCGCGTCGAAGCCCTCGAAAGCCGGTACGAGTTCACCGGCACCGAAGACCTGGATCTTCAGCCGCCCGCCCGACATGTCGGCGATGCGCTTGGCGAGATCGGTGGCCGAGCCCGGCCCGTCCATGTAGAAGGGCGAGCCCTTCGGGTAGGCCGAGGTCATCTTCCAGTTGAAGGACTGCTGCGCGGAGGCGAGTGCCGGTGCGGCCAGCGCGGCGCCGGCAAAGCCGGCCTTCAGGGCGGAGCGACGAGAGACTGCGTTCATGCGAACTCCAGGGGATGGGGGATGACCATGCATAGCGAGCGCCATGCCAACCAGCGCGCGACGAGTTGAACGGCACGCCTTGGCGTGCCCGTTCCAACGAGGAGGACTAAGGCGGCACGCGAAGCGTGTCCGGCTTAGTAGGTCTTGTAGGGAAGGAACTTGCCGCTCATCGTGATCGACACCCGGTCGCCCTTCGGGTCGGGCTCGCGCTGCAGGTCCATCTTGAAGTCGATGGCGGACATGATCCCGTCGCCGAACTCCTCGTGGATCAGTTCCTTGAAGGTCGTGCCATAGACGTTGACCAGTTCGTAGAAGCGGTAGATCAGCGGGTCGGTCGGCACGCTGGTGGGCAACGAGCCCTTGTAGGGCACCACCATCAGCCACTTCTTCTCCTCGGGCGTGAGGCCGAAGATCTCGGCCACCACGCCGGCCTGCTCGGCGGTGAGCGTCATCTGGCCCAGGCAGGCGGCGGTGACCCATTCCTTGCTCAGGCCGACCTTGGCGGCCACGTCCGACCACTTCAGGCCCTTGGCGACCTTGGTGGCGACGATCTTCTCGGTGACGTCGAGTCTGCTCATGCGATTCTCCTCAGCGGGGGGTGGGTGGCGGGTGCCGCGGGGGCGGCACCTTCGGGGTCGGATTCGAGACCGGGGCTCACCTCGGGCGGCTGCGCCGGGGCGCGGCCGTGCGTCAGCTCCTTGCTGCGCGCGACGAGGAAGTCGACCAGGTGGTTGCGGATGCGGTAGTACTGCGGGTCGTGGTGCAGCGTGGCGCGCTGCCGGTCGCGCGGCATCGTGTTCTTCACGATCTCCGCCACGCGCGCCTGCGGGCCGTTGCTCATCAGCAGGATGCGGTCGGCCAGCAGGATGGCCTCGTCGACGTCGTGCGTGATCATGAACACCGTCTGGTGCGTCTCGGCGCAGATCTTCAGCAGCTCGTCCTGGATGGTGCCGCGGGTCAGCGCATCGAGGGCGCCGAAGGGCTCGTCGAGCAGCAGCATGCGCGGCTGGATGGCGAACGCGCGCGCGATGCCCACGCGTTGCTTCATGCCGCCGGACAGCTGCGATGGCTTCTTGTCGATGGCCTGCGCGAGGCCGACCATCGCGACGTACTTCTCGACATGCTCGTTGACCTGCGCGGTGCTCCACGCCGGCCACTTGCTGCGCACCGCGAAGGCGATGTTCTTGCGCACCGTCAGCCAGGGCATCAGCGCATGGCCCTGGAAGACCACTCCGCGCTCCAGGCTCGGGCCGGCGACTTCGCGGTTGTCCATGAAGACGTGGCCGTCGCTGGCGGTCTCGAGCCCCGCGAGCACGTTGAGGATGGTCGTCTTGCCGCAGCCGCTGTGGCCGATGATGCAGACGAATTCGCCTTGGCGGATGCCGAAGTTGATGCTGTCGAAGACGACCGCGTCACCATAGCGCTTGGTCAGGCCCTCGACCTGCAGGAAGGGGCGCTCTTGATCAGTCGACATAGGTCACCGCCTTCTGCATGCGCGCAAACATCAGGTCGAGCAGCATGCCGACCACGCCGATCACCAGGATCGCGAAGATCACGTTGGGCAGCGAGAGGTTGTTCCACTCGTTCCACACGAAGTAGCCGATGCCCGTGCCGCCGACCAGCATCTCGGCGGCGACGATCACCAGCCAGGCGATGCCCATGCTGATGCGCATGCCGGTCAGGATGGTCGGCGCCGCGGCGGGCAGGATCACCTCGAAGGCCTTGCGCAGCGGGCTCACCTCCAGCGTCTTGGCCACGTTGAGCCAGTCGCGCCGCACGCTGGCCACGCCGAAGGCGGTGTTGATCAGCATCGGCCACACCGAGCAGATGAAGATCACGAAGATGCCGGAGATGTTGCTGTCCTTGATGGTGTACAGCGCCAGCGGCATCCAGGCCAGCGGCGAGATCGGCTTGAGCACCTGGATGAACGGGTCGAGCGCGCGGTAGACCAGCGGGCTCATGCCGATCACGAAGCCCAGCGGGATCGCCACCAGCGCCGCGAGCAGGTAGCCCAGTGCCACGCGCCCGAGCGAATAGCCCAGTTGCAGCCCGATGCCCTTGTCGTTCGGGCCGTTGTCGTAGAACGGGCTGGCGAGGTTCTTCGCCACCACGGCCCCCATCTGCGCCAGGGTCGGGAAGCCCGACTTGGCCGGCGCGGACGTTGGCGACGCCAGGCTCGCCGGGTCCTTGCCCATCAGCTTGGCGTACTCGATCTGCTCGGCGGTGAGGGCCACCGCCGGGGCGGCTGCCGGCGCGGGCGCCAGCGTGGCCACGTGCCAGACGGCCAGCACCCCGAGCAGGATCAGCACCGACAACACGCCCGAGCGGAAGCCCAGGCTGCGCATGAAGGCCATGGCTGCCTCCTCAGGTGCGCTTGATCGCGAAGCTGCCGGCGTAGGCCTCGGCCTTCTCCGGATCGAAGACCTTGCCCATGATGGTGAACTTCGGGTAGGCCCCGTCGGGCACCTTCATGTCCAGCGACTTCATGGTCTTCTTCGCGTCGGTGAGCAGGAACACCTTCTCGGCGACCTGCTTGTAGTTCACGTCGCCCTTGAGGTAGCCCCAGCGCTTCATCTGCGTGAGCATCCACACCGCCATGCTCTGCCACGGCATCGGATCGAAGTCGGCGCGGTCGGGCACGTTCTTGACGTTGCCCAGGCCATCGGCGAACTTGCCCGTGAGCACCTGCGCCACCACCGTCTCCGGCTGGTTCAGGTACTGCTGCGGCGAGATCACCTTGGCGATCAGCTCGCGGTTCTTCGCCTCGCGCGCCATCGCCGCGGCGGTGAGCACCGCGCGGTACAGCGCTGCGAAGGTGTTCGGGTTCTTCTGGATGAACTCGGTGCTGGTGCCGAAGGCGCAGCAGGGGTGGCCGTTCCACAGGTCCTTGGTGAGGATGTGGATGAAGCCCACCTCCTCGAACACCGCGCGCTGGTTGAAGGGGTCGGGGCCGAGGTAGCCGTCGATGTTGCCGGCGCGCAGGTTGGCCACCATCTCCGGCGGCGGCACCACGCGGATCTGGATGTCCTTGTCCGGATCGAGGCCGGCTTCCGCCACGTAGTAGCGCAGCAGGAAGTTGTGCATCGAGTACTCGAAGGGCACGGCGAACTTGAAGCCCTTCCAGGTCTTCGGATCGCGCTTGTCCTTGTGCTTGACGTGCAGCGTGATCGCCTGGCCATTGGTGTTCTGGATGGTGGCCACGTTCATCGGCGTGGCGTTGGAGCCGACACCCAGCGAGATGGCCAGCGGCATCGGGCTGAGGAAGTGGGTGGCGTCGTACTCCTTGTTGAGCATCTTGTCGCGGATCAGCGCCCAGCCGGCGGTCTTCACGACTTCGACGTTCAGCCCCTGCTTCTGATAGAAGCCCAGCGGGTGCGCCATGATCAGCGGCGTGGCGCAGGTGATGGGGATGAAGCCGATCTTCAGGTCCTTCTTCTCCAGCGCGCCCTTTTCCTGCGCCATGGCCTGAAGGCTGGCCACCGGCAGCACGCTGGCGATGGCCGCCATCGCCGAGCGGCGGCCGACGGCGCGCAGGAACTGGCGGCGCACCGCGTCCTGCGGGAACAGCGCCTTCACCAGGGCCGCCTCGACGAACTCGTTGGAGTACTGCTCGAAGGCCGCGGTCTCGCTGCGCGCGCGCAGTTCCGCGGCGGCATGGTCGGCTTCGCTGCGGTGCTTGCCGCAGCTGCAGCCCATCATCAGGGGGCGGTCGGCGTCGTAGGGATCGAAGTGCTCGCTCATGGTGCAACCTCTCGTCAGGGCATGGAAGGAATGCTAGGAACGAGACGCCCACCGCAACATCGGGGCCAGCGGGATTCGGCTGTAGGGCTGGCCCTACACGATCTCCTGCCGCACGGCGTAGAGCGCCAGCTCGACGTCGTTACGCACGCCGGTCTTCTCCAGCACGCGGGCGCGGTAGGTGCTCACCGTGTTGGCGGCGAGCACCAGCTGCTCGGCGATCTCGCCCACGCTGCGGCCCTCGGCCAGCAGGCGGAACACCTGGTACTCGCGGTGCGAAAGCCGCTCGTGCAGCGGCACGTCGTCCTCGCGCCCGGTGCCCACGGCGCTGGCCAGCTGCTCCGCCACGTGCGGCGTGATGAAGCGCCGGCCGGCGGCCACGCGCCGGATCGCCTCGGTCATCTGCTCGGAGTCGGCGCTCTTGTTCAGGTAGCCGGCCGCGCCGAGCTTGAGGCTGCGCACCGCGTACTGGCGGTCGGGGTAGGTGGAGAGCATCAGCACCGGCAGCTTCGGGTACTCGCTCTTGAGCTGGCGCAGCACGTCCAGCCCGTCGCGCTGCGGCATGGCGATGTCCAGCAGCACCACGTCGATGCCGCCCTCGCGCACGCGGGCCACCGCCTCCGGCCCGCTGGCCGCCTCGCCGGCCAGCGCGAGGTCGCTCGCGTCGGCCAGGATCTGCTTGATGCCCTGGCGGACGATCTGGTGGTCGTCGCAGACGAGAACCCGGATCATGATGCGGCCTCTTCCGGCAGCGGCATCACCAGCCGCACCCGCGTACCCAGCCCCGGCGCGCTGTCGATCGTCAGCGTGCCGCCGAACTGTGCCGCGCGCTCTCGCATGCCCATCACGCCGTAGCTGCGCGGGTCGTCGAGCGAAGCGACGGTGGTGCCCACGCCGTCATCGCGCACGTCGAGGTAGAGCACCGGCTGCGGCGGGTCGTCGACCGCGATGCGGATCTGCACGCGGCGCGCCTTCGCATGCCGCGCGATGTTCGACAGCACCTCCTGGAAGATGCGGAACACCGCGATGGCCAGCGCCCCTTCGGGCGGCGGCACGCCGGCGGCCACGTGCACCTGCAGGTCGCTGTCGAGCTCGGCGGTGTCGACGAACTCCTGCGCCTGCCACTCCAGCGCCGCCCACAGGCCCTGGTGGTCGAGGATGCTCGGCCGCAGGTCGGTGATGATGCGCCCGACGTTGTCGACCGCGGTGTCGATCATGCGGCCCATGCCGCGGCACTTGGCGCCGAGCTCCTCGCGCTCGGCCACGCGCTTGGCGAGCCAGTTGACGTCCATCTTCAGCGCCACCAGCAGCGAGCCGAGCTCGTCGTGGATCTCGCGCGCGATGCGCGTGCGCTCGGCCTCGCGCACGGCCTCCTGGTGCCGCGCCAGCTCGCGCACGCGCGAGAGCTCCTGAGCGCGGCGCCGCTCGCTGATGTCGGAGAAGGTGACCACAGCGCCCTGCACCTCGCCGTTCTCGACGATGGGGTGGCTGGAATACTCCGCGTAGAAGCTGGAGCCGTCGGCGCGCCACAGCACCTCGTCGTCGATGCGGCAGGGCAGGCCACGGCGGAAGGCGTTGAAGATCGGGCAGTCGCACTCCGGGTAGTGGCGGCCGTCGGCGTGAGTGTGGTGGATCAGCTCGTGCATGTTGCGCCCGAGCATCTGCTCGGCCGGCCAGCCGAGCTGCTGCGCCGCGCTGCGGTTGACGAAGACGCAGCAGCCGGCCATGTCGATGCCGAAGATGCCCTCGCCGGTGGATTCCAGCAGCAGGGCGAGCCGGTCGCGCCAGACGTCGGCGACGCGGCCCTGTTCCGGGGCGTGGACGGTGTTCATGCAGCCCACCCTGGTGCAAGGCCCGTGCCCGTGCATGCACGCCCTGCGGCGCACCAGCACGAGGCGCGGCGCACCGCGGCCGGTCAGAACACGGTGCCGTCGCTGGCGATGCTCACCGGCGGCGCGCCGCCCGGCCGGCGCTCGGCGGCAATCTGCCGGCCGGCCGCCCAGCTGCCGCCTTCGAGCATGCAGGCCAGCGGCAGCGCCGGCACGCCGAGGCGCTCGCGCACCAGGGGTGCGAGCTCGTCGAGCAGCGTCACGGTGAGCGCGCGCCACTCGATCACCCAGGGCTCGGCAGGCTCGCGCGGCCGTTCGGCGAAGGCCGGATCCCTGGGAACGATGACGCCGGCGTCGAGCAACAGCCCACCGTTGCGGTATTCCGGCAGGCCGGTGAGTGCCTCCAGTCCCTCGACCCGCACGCCAGCCCACTCGAAGGGCTCGAGCAGCGAGTAGCTCAGCCACTGGCTGAGCTTGTGGAAGGGCACCCAGCCGGCGCTCGCGCCTTCGCCCCCGGCCGCCGGATGCGGCCAGGCATCGCCGAGCGGAACG
>NZ_JBFXIO010000087.1:0-14049 GCF_050175855.1 Piscinibacter sp. | reverse complement strand
TTGCTCAGGTTCAGGCTGCGCTGGCCGGCGCGCATCGGCAGCCGCAGGCGCTGCGCCGGCGCGAAGGATTCGCGCACAGCCTCGGGCAGGCCGGCGCTCTCGGAGCCGAACACCAGCCAGTCGCCGGCTCGCCAGGACACCTCGCCAAACAAGCGCGTGGCGCGGGTCGTGAAGGCGAAGCAGCGCGCCAGGTCCGGCTCGGCGTCGCGCAGGAACGCGGCCCACGACGCATGCCGCTGCACGCTGGCGTACTCGTGGTAATCGAGTCCGGCGCGCACCAGCAGCTTGTCCTCCATCGAGAAGCCCAGCGGCTCCACCAGGTGCAGCGTGCAGCCGGTGTTGGCGGCGAGCCGGATCACGTTGCCCGTGTTCGGCGGGATCTCCGGATGAACGAGCACGATGTTGAACATGGCGCGCCGATTGTCGGCGAAGGTATATCGGCGAAGGGATCGCGCCGGACTCAGGCCGAGCCGGGTGCCGGCGTGCGCGCCAGCACCCACAGCTGCACGCGTGCCGCGCCCGCCTCGAGCAGCGTGCGTGCCATCTCGGCGGCGGTCGCGCCGGTGGTCAGCACGTCGTCGACCAGGGCGATGCTGCGGCCTTCGAGTTCGCTGCGGCGAAGCGGCTCGACGGCGAACGCGCCACGCACGTTGGCGGCGCGCCGCTCCAGCGGCAGGTCGGCCTGGTGCGGCGTGTCGCGGATGCGCAGCAGCAGGGCCGGATCGGCGCGCGGCCCGAGGCGGCGCGCGATCTCCCACGATTGGTTGAAGCCGCGCTCTCGCAGGCGGGTGTCGCTCAGCGGTGCAGGCAGAACCCGATCGGCGGTGGTCGCGTCGATGCCCGCGCGGGCCAGCGCATCGCGCAGCAGCCCGGCCAGCGGCATGGCGAGTTCGGCTTGGCCGTGGAACTTGAAGTGCCGGATCAGGCCGTCCCAGGGCGCGACGTAGTCGAGGGTCGCGACGGTGTGCTCGAACGGCGGCGGTTCGCGAACGCACGCGCCACACAGCGCCTGGCCCGCGGGAACCGCAATCGCGCAGCGCCGGCAGCGCGGCCGCACTGCCACCAGCGCCCGGCAAGCGGTGCACAGCGCACCCCGGCCCCAGTCGTGGCACAGACTGCATTGGCCGGGCAGGGCTGCGAGCTTCGCGGCGATCGACACCGGCTCAATATACTGCCCGCCCATGAGCGACGCGCCTGCCCCCGAAGCCTCTTCGCGAGGGCTGGATGCCGTGGCCGTGCGGTCCGCGTTGCGCCGCCTGGCGCGCGAAGCCGAACCCCCCTGGCTGCATCGCGAAGTGGCGCGCCGCATGGCCGAACGCCTCGCGATCATCCGACTGCGGCCCGCAACCTTGATCGACTGGTGGGGCTGGCTGGGCGCCGGAGGTGAGCTGCTCGACGAGGCCTATCCGCAGGCGCAGCGCATCGTGGTCGAGCCCGACGAGGCGCTGCGCTTGCGCAGTGAAGCGGCGAACCATCGGCCCTGGTGGTCGGCCCGGCGCTGGCAGTCGCCGGTGCCACGGGTGATCACCGAAGGCGATCCGTTGCCGGCAAGCGCGCAGTTCGTCTGGGCCAACATGATGCTGCACGCGGTGGCCGACCCGCCGGCCCTGTTCGCGCGCTGGCAGCACTCGCTCGACGTCGACGGCTTCGTGATGTTCTCCTGCCTCGGCCCCGGCACGCTGCGCGAACTGCGTGCGCTCCACGAGCGCCTCGGCTGGGGTGCGGCCACGCCCACCTTCGTCGACATGCACGACCTCGGTGACATGCTGGTCCACGCCGGCTTCGCCGACCCGGTGATGGACCAGGAGGTGATCACGCTGCAGTGGCGCGATGCCGAATCGCTGCTGGCCGAACTGCGCAGCCTGGGCGCCAACGCGTCGCCGCGCCGCCACGCCGGCCTGCGCACGCCGCGCTGGCGCGCGCGACTCTTGAGCGAGCTCAACGCGCTGGCCGATGCACAGGGCCGCATCTCGATGAGCTTCGAGGTGGCCTATGGCCATGCCTTCCGTGCCGCACCGCGCGCACGCGTCTCAGACGTGACGAGCGTGCCGCTGGACGACATGCGCGCGTTGATCCGAGGTCGGAACGACAAGCCGGTGCGCTAAACTCTTGTAGTTGATCAAAGCACCGTCGGATCGACGTGCTTCGAGCGCAGCGCTGTCAGCAGTACGTAAGCAAGCATGTCGTTCGACGACCCGACTTCAACGCCGACGCAGGCCGCCACGAGCCGCCTGCGCTTCGGGCAGGCCTGCCAGGCCGAAGCGGGCGAGTGCTCGGTGCGGTGGGATCTTCGGCGCAACTGCAGTCTGACGCCGAGGCAGATGTTGGGGTTTTACCTGGGGCTGAGCGGCGTTTCGCTGGCCATCGCCGGAATATTCTGGTGGCTGGGGGCGAAGCTGGTCATGCCCTTCGCCTGGCTGGAGGTGCTCGCAGTTGGTTTGGCACTGCTGGTGCATGCGCGGCACGCGACGGACCGCGAGAGCATCCGGCTGCAAGGCGGCAGGTTGATGGTGGAGCGGGCCTGCGGTCCGCGCACCGAGCGGTGCGAGTTCTGCACCGAGTGGGTGAGGGTGGCATCCACGCGAGGCGACGGCTCGCTGATCGAGCTGTCGGAGCGGGGGAAGAAGGTGGTGGTGGGGCGCTTCGTGCGCCCCGAGCTGCGCGGGCAGCTCGCCGACGAGATGCGGTGGGCGCTGGCGCGGCGAGGAGACGTGCAGGGCTTCGTGCCCGGTACGGCTTGAACGGGCTCAAAACAGACGTGAAAACGATGAAGACGATCAAATCACTCCGCGCGACGCTGGCGCGGCTGGCCGTCACGGCCGGTGCGACGCTGGCCACGCAGGCCGCGCTGGCTGTCAACAGCCTGCCGGGCGGCCCGGCCGTCAACCAGCTCGACCTGCATCCGCCGGTCACGAAGATCGCCGCCGAACAGCAGTGGCTGCACTACTTCATGCTGGTGATCTGCACGGTGATCTTCATCGGCGTCTTCGGCGTGATGTTCTATTCGGTCTTCAAGCACCGCAGGAGCAAGGGCGCCAAGGCCGCCAACTTCCACGAGAGCACCACGGTCGAGATCATCTGGACCATCGTGCCGCTGCTGATCGTGATCGCGATGGCGCTGCCGGCCACCAAGGTCGTCGTCGCGATGAAGGACACCAGCGCCGCCGACCTCACCATCAAGGCCACCGGCTACCAGTGGAAGTGGGGTTACGACTACCTGAAGGGCGAGGGCGAGGGCATCGGCTTCCTGTCCACGCTCGACGTCACGCACCGCGAGATGTCCAACAGCGGCAAGCCGCCGCCGACCGACGACTACCTGCTGAAGGTCGACAACCCGCTGGTCGTGCCGGTGGACACCAAGGTGCGCATCATCACCACCGCCAACGACGTGATCCACGCCTGGATGGTGCCGGCCTTCGGCGTCAAGCAGGACGCGATCCCCGGCTTCGTGCGCGACACCTGGTTCCGCGCCGAGAAGACCGGCGACTTCTACGGCCAGTGCGCCGAGCTGTGCGGCAAGGAACACGCCTACATGCCCATCCACGTGAAGGTGCTCTCGAAGGAGGAGTACAGCAAGTGGGTCGACGGCAAGAAGAAGGAAATGGCCGCCGCGGCGGATGATCCCAACAAGGTCTGGGAGCTCGCGGCCCTGGTCGAGCGCGGCGAGAAGGTCTACGCCGCCAATTGCGCGGCCTGCCACCAGGCCAACGGCAAGGGCGCCGGCCCGATCAAGCCGGTCGATGGCTCACCCGTCGTGCTCGATGCCGACAAGACCAAGCAGATCGCGGTGCTGCTCAACGGCCAGAACAACGGCGCCATGCCGGCCTGGAAGCAGCTGTCCGACACCGAGATCGCCGCGGTGATCACCTACACGAAGAACAGCTGGTCGAACAAGACCGGCCAGGTGGTGCAGCCGGCGGACGTGCTCGCCGCCCGCAAGTAATCCGTCGAATCTGAAGGAAACGTCATGAGCGCAGTCATCGACCACCACGGCGCCCACCACGGCGACCACGCCCACGATCACGACCACCACGCGCCGCATGGCTGGCGCCGCTGGCTGTATGCGACGAACCACAAGGACATCGGCACGATGTACCTGCTGTTCTCGTTCGCGATGCTGATGGTCGGTGGCGTGCTCGCGCTGCTGATCCGCGCCGAGCTGTTCCAGCCCGGCCTGCAGATCGTCAACCCGCAGCTGTTCAACCAGCTGACCACCATGCACGGCCTGATCATGGTGTTCGGCGCGATCATGCCGGCCTTCGTCGGCTTCGCGAACTGGATGATCCCGCTGCAGATCGGCGCGAGCGACATGGCCTTCGCGCGCATGAACAACCTGAGCTTCTGGCTGCTGATCCCGGCGGCGCTGATGCTCGTCGGTTCGTTCTTCATGCCGGGCGGTGCACCGGCGGCCGGCTGGACGCTCTACGCGCCGCTGACGCTGCAGATGGGCCCGAGCATGGACGCCGGCATCTTCGCGATGCACATCATGGGTGCCAGCTCGATCATGGGCTCGATCAACATCATCGTCACGATCCTGAACATGCGCGCCCCGCGCATGACGCTGATGAAGATGCCGCTTTTCTGCTGGACCTGGCTGATCACCGCCTACCTGCTGATCGCGGTGATGCCCGTGCTGGCCGGCGCGATCACGATGACGCTGACCGACCGCCACTTCGGCACGCACTTCTTCAACCCGGCCGGCGGCGGCGACCCGGTGATGTACCAGCACATCTTCTGGTTCTTCGGGCACCCCGAGGTCTACATCATGATCCTGCCGGCGTTCGGCATCGTCAGCGCGATCATCCCGGCCTTCGCCCGCAAGCCGCTGTTCGGCTACACCTCGATGGTGTACGCCACGGCCTCGATCGCGATCCTGTCGTTCATCGTCTGGGCGCACCACATGTTCACCACCGGCATGCCGGTGACGGGCCAGCTGTTCTTCATGTACGCGACGATGCTGATCGCGGTGCCCACCGGCGTGAAGGTGTTCAACTGGATCGCCACGATGTGGCGCGGCTCGATGACCTTCGAGACCCCGATGCTGTGGGCCGTGGGCTTCATCTTCGTGTTCACTATGGGCGGCTTCACCGGCCTGATCTGCGCGATGGCGCCGATCGACATCCAGATCCAGGACACCTACTACGTGGTGGCGCATTTCCACTACGTGCTGGTGGCCGGCTCGCTGTACGCCCTCTTCGCCGGCGTGTACTACTGGGGACCGAAGTGGACCGGCGTGATGTACTCCGAGACGCGCGGCAAGATCCACTTCTGGGGTTCGCTGATCTTCTTCAACATCACCTTCTTCCCGATGCACTTCCTCGGGCTGGCCGGCATGCCGCGTCGTTATGCCGACTACCCGATGCAGTTCGCCGACTTCAACGCGATCGCCTCGGTGGGCGCGTTCGGCTTCGGCCTGATGCAGGTGTACTTCTTCTTCTTCGTCGTCGTGCCGATGATGCGCGGCAAGGGCGAGAAGGCCCCGCAGAAGCCGTGGGAAGGCGCCGAGGGCCTGGAGTGGGAAGTGCCGTCGCCGGCGCCGTTCCACACCTTCGAGACCCCGCCGCTGCTGAACCCGTCGGCCACCAAGGTGATGGGCTGAGAGACACATGAAGACCGAAGAACAGAAGAAGGCCAATCTGCGGCTCGGGCTGATCCTCGCCTCGGTGGCGCTGGCGCTGTTCGTCGGCTTCGTGGCCAAGATCGCGCTGCTCGGCACGAACTGATCCCACGGCGGTACCCATGAGCGCCAGCCCGCACGACGCCGACCCGACCCTGCGCAGCGACAACCTGCGCATGGTCGGCAAGCTCGTCGTCATCGCCGCGCTGATGTTCGGCTTCGGCTATGCGCTGGTGCCGATGTACCGGGCGATCTGCAATGCGCTGGGCATCAACGTGCTGTCGGTGGCCGAGCGCAAGGTACCGGGCAACGCGCCGAAGTCGCAGAACACGCAGGTCGACACGAGCCGCATCGTGACCATCGAGTTCGACGCCAACGTGCGCGGCCCGTGGGAGTTCAAGCCGGCGATGCGCTCGATCGACGTCCACCCCGGCGAGATGGCCACGGTGATGTACGAGTTCAAGAACGTGCAGAACCGCGCCATGGCCGCGCAGGCCATCCCGAGCTATGCGCCGCGCCAGGCGATGGCGCACTTCAACAAGCTCGAGTGCTTCTGCTTCAACGAATACCTGCTGCAGCCCGGCGAGAGCAAGCAGTGGCCGGTCGTCTTCATCGTCGACCCGAAGCTGCCGCGCGACGTGCGCACGATCACGCTGTCGTACACCTTCTTCGAGGTGGGCGGCAAGACGCCTGCGGAGCCGACACTGTGAGCGGCGACCTCAAGCAAGCGGTGCAGCGCAGGGGCTCGTTCCTGCAGACGATGAAGGCCGTGGCCTGGTCGTTCTTCGGCGTGCGCAAGTCGCGCGACTACGAGCAGGACGTGGCCCAGCTCAACCCGGTGCACGTGATCATCGCCGGTGTCATCGGCGCGATCGTCTTCATCGGCGTGCTGGTGCTTGTCGTGAATTGGATCATCGCCAGCGGAGTGGCGACGTAGAAAACTGAATAGGACCCTGAGGAGAACCCATGTCGGCAGCGACACACCACGGGCAGACGCCCTACTACTTTGTCCCGGCGCCCTCGCGCTTTCCGGTGCTCACCGCCGCCGGCCTGTTCTTGGTCATCCTGGGCGCCGGCCAATGGGTGAACGGGCACGGCTGGGGTGCCTGGGTCACGCTGTTCGGCCTGGCGATGTGGGCCTTCGTGATGCAGGGCTGGTTCCGCACCGCGATCGCCGAGAGCGAAGGCGGCCTGTACAGCGACCGCATCGATGTCTCCTTCCGCTGGAGCATGAGCTGGTTCATCTTCTCGGAGGTGATGTTCTTCGCCGCCTTCTTCGGCGCGCTGTACTGGACGCGGCTGCACGCGCTGCCCAACCTCGGCAGCCTGGAGAATGCGCTGCTGTGGCCCGACTTCAAGGCCGTGTGGCCGAGCAGCGCGCCGGGCGCCACCGGCTCGCCGGCCGGCATCGTCGAGCCGTTCCAGACCATCGGCCCGTGGCCGCTGCCGACGATCAATACGCTGTTGCTGCTGACCTCGGGCGTTACCCTGACCATCGCGCACCATGCGCTGATCGCCGACAAGCGCAGCAAGACGATCTTTTGGATGTGGATCACCGTGCTGCTGGGCGCCACCTTCCTGGTCGTGCAGGGCTACGAGTACATGCACGCCTACCGCGACCTGAACCTCAAGCTCAGCTCCGGTGCATTCGGCTCGACCTTCTTCATGCTCACCGGCTTCCACGGTTTCCATGTGTTCGTCGGCATGCTGATGCTGCTGTTCATCACCATTCGCCTGATGAAGGGCCACTTCACGCCGCAGCGCCACTTCGGCTTCGAGGGCGCCGCGTGGTACTGGCACTTCGTCGACGTGGTGTGGCTCGGTCTATACATCGTGGTGTACTGGGCCTGACGACTTCCGGCCACGCCGAGAAGAACGCCGCGCAAGCGGCGTTTTTCATTGATGCGCCGATCAGGTGCCGACCGGAATGCCCTTCGGCTGGATCCAGCCCATGTACCACGACAGCAAGATGAACAGGAACAGCGCCACCGAGATCGCCACGCGGGTGGCCAGGGCGCGCATCATGTTGCCGGTCTTGGGCTTGCCGTCGCGACCCTCGCGGAGCATGAACACGCCGGCCGAGGCGAGCGCCCCGAGGATGCCGACGAAGGCGAGTGCCATGAGGATCTTCATGCGAGCCAATTATCCGCCCCGGCGAGAGTCCGAGGGTCTTGCATGAACGGCCGCGCGCGCGGCGTCGTGGTGCTCGTCGCGGCATTGGTGGCGGCGGCGATCACGGCACGCCTGGGCGTCTGGCAGCTGTCCCGGGCAGCCGAGAAGGAGGCCCTGCAGGCCTCGCTCGACTCTCGCGGCGCGGCGCCGCCGCTGGCCGCGGCCGAACTCGCGCGCAGCGCGCAGGACGCCGCGGCCCAGCACCACCGGCGCATCTCGCTGCAAGGCCGCTGGGTGGGCGGCCGCACGGTCTACCTCGACAACCGGCCGATGGACGGCCGTGCCGGCTTCTACGTGGTGACGCCGCTGGCGCTGCCCGACGGCGACGCCGTGCTGGTGCAGCGTGGCTGGGTGCCGCGCGATGCCAGCGACCGCAGCCGCGTGCCGGAGGTCGCCACCCCCGAGGGCGTGGTCAGCGTCGAAGGGCGCATCGCCCCGCCGCCGTCGCGGCTCTTCGAGCTCGGCGCCGAGGGGCAGGGCGCGATCCGGCAGAATCTCGACCTCGACGCCTTCGGGCGCGAAACGGGCCTGCGCCTGCGGCCGCTGTCGGTGCTGCAGACCGATGCCGCCGGCGCGCCGACCGACGGTCTGCTGCGCCGCTGGCCGGCGCCCGCGGTCGACGTGCACAAGCACTACGGTTATGCCTTCCAGTGGTTCGCATTGGCGAGCCTCATCACGGGTCTGTATGTCTGGTTCCAACTCGTCCGTCCCCGGCTCCGACGCCGCACGTGAGGCGTCCTCGCCGCTGAGCTTCACCGTGCACTCGATGCCCACGCCCGGCGTCGACGACGGCGCGCGCCGCACCGCCACGGGCCGGGTGAAGATGTTGCTGATCCTGCTGGTGTGCGCTGCGCCGGTGATAGCTTCGTACTTCATGTACTTCGTCGTGCGGCCGGAAGGGCGCACCAACTACGGCGAACTGATCGACCCGCAGCGCCCGCTGCCCGAGGCGCTCGCCTTGACCGACCTGCAGGGCCAGGCGGTGCCGGCGGCCTCGTTGCGCGGCCAGTGGCTGCTGGTGGTGGTCTCCGGCGGCGCCTGCGATGCGGGGTGCGAGAAGCGCCTGTGGCTGCAGCGCCAGCTGCGCGAGACGCTCGGCCGCGAGAAGGACCGCCTCGACAAGGTCTGGCTGATCGTCGACGACCAGCCGGTGCGCGCCGAGACGCTGCAGGCGATCCGCGCCGTGGCGCCGCCCACCGTGCTGCGCGTGTCGCGCGACGCGCTGGCGCAGTGGCTGCAGCCGGCGGCGGGCCAGGCGCTCGAGCAGCACTTCTACGTGGTCGATCCGCTGGGCAACTGGATGATGCGCGCGGCGGGCGACCCCGAACCTGCCAAGTTCAAGCGCGACCTGGAGAAGCTGCTGCGCGCCTCCTCCTGGTGGGATACCGCCGGCCGCCCCTGAGAGCATGGACGCGCAACCGCTGTACGACCTCACGCCGGTGCTGCGCCTGGCGCTGCTCGGCCTCGTGCTCGCCCTCGGGCCGCTGGCCTGGGTCTGGCTGCGCCACCGTGATGCCTCGCCCGCCAAGCGGCTGCGCGCGTTGACCCTGCTGACGCTGTTCCTCACCTTCGACCTGGTGGTGTTCGGCGCCTTCACGCGGCTGTCGGACTCCGGTCTGGGCTGCCCCGACTGGCCGGGCTGCTACGGCAGCGCCAGCCCGCTGGGTGCACGCGAGGAGATCCACGCCGAGCAGAGCGTGCGGCCGAGCGGGCCGGTGACGCACGGCAAGGCCTGGGTGGAGATGATCCATCGCTACCTCGCCATGTCCGTCGGCGTGCTGATCATCGTGATGACGGTGGCGAGCTGGCGCGAGGCCCGGCAGGGCCACAGCGGCGTGTCGCCGTGGTGGGCGACGGCGGCGCTGGTCTGGGTGTGTGCGCAGGGCGCCTTCGGCGCGCTCACCGTCACGATGAAGCTCTATCCGGCGATTGTGACGCTGCACCTGCTCGGCGGCATCGGCCTGCTGGCGCTGCTGGCGGTGATTGCCGAAGTGCAGTCGCCGCGGCCGCTGGCGGTGTCGCCCGGCGTGCGGCGCGGCGTGCAGGCCGTGGCGGCCCTGGCGGTGCTGCAGGTCGCGCTGGGTGGCTGGGTCAGCACCAACTACGCCGTGCTCGCCTGCCAGGAATTCCCGACCTGCCAGGGTTCGTGGTGGCCGGCGATGGACTTCCGCCACGGCTTCACGCTGCTGCGTGATCTCGGCGAGACGAAGCAGGGCGACTACCTGCCCTTTGCGGCGCTGACGGCCATTCACTACACCCATCGCCTGGCGGCCTACGTGGTGCTCGCGGCGATGCTGGTGCTCGGCTGGACGCTGCACCGCAGCGGCGAGGCGGGCACGCGCCGCCTGGCCGTCGCGCTGCTGGTGCTGGCGCTCTGGCAGCTGGCCTCCGGCCTGAGCAACGTCGTGCTCGGCTGGCCGCTGCTGGCGGCGCTGGCCCATACGGCCGGCGCTGCGGCACTGATCGCGCTGCTGGCCGTGGCGGTGGCTCGCTCGGCGCTGGCGGGCTCCACCGGGCGCGTTGGCGCAAGGGCCACGCGGCCCGTTCGCGCGATGCTGTAGGCTCCCTGGCCCGAAATCATGTCCGAGACCGTCGCCCAACACCCCGCTGCACCGGCGTCGCTGCCGTCGCGCTGGCGCCAGTACTACGTGCTCACCAAGCCCCGCGTGGTGCAGCTGATCGTCTTCTGCGCGGTGATCGGCATGCTGCTGGCCACGCCCGGCCTGCCGCCCTGGCGCGAAGCGCTGGCCGGCACCGTCGGCATCTGGCTGGTGGCGGCGGCCGCCGCTGCCTTCAACTGCCTGATCGAGCAGCAGATCGACTCGCGCATGGCCCGCACCGCCTGGCGCCCCACCGCGCGTGGCGAGCTGACACGCACGCAGACGCTGGTCTTCTCGGCCGTGCTGTGCGGCATCGGCAGTGCGGTGCTCTACCTGTGGGCCAATCCGCTGACGATGTGGCTCACGCTGGCCACGTTCGTCGGCTATGCGGTCATCTACACCGTGGTGCTCAAGCCGCTGACGCCGCAGAACATCGTCATCGGCGGTGCTTCCGGCGCCATGCCGCCGGTGCTGGGCTGGGCCGCCATCCGCGGCGAGGTCGGGCCCGAGGCGCTGATCCTGTGCCTGATCATCTTTCTGTGGACGCCACCGCACTTCTGGGCGCTGGCGCTGTACCGCGCGGAGGACTACCGGCGTGCGGGCCTGCCGATGCTGCCGGTCACCCACGGCGCCGAGTACACGCGGTTGCAGGTGCTGCTCTACACCTTCGTGCTGTTTGCCGCCACGCTGCTGCCCTTCGTCTCGGGCATGAGTGGCTGGTTCTACCTCGCCAGTGCGCTGGTGCTTGGTGCCCTCTTCATCGGCTATGCGTGGAAGCTGTGGCGGGCCTACTCCGACCAGCTGGCGCGCAAGACCTTCCGCTTCTCCATCCTCCACCTCTCGCTGCTGTTCGCCGCGCTGCTGGTGGACCATTACCTCGGACTGCTGCTGCGATGACTTCCCGACGACTCGCCCTGATCTCGATGGCGGCGCTGCTGCTGGCCGGCTGCGACAAGCCCGGCGGCTCAGCCGGATCCGGCGCCTCGTTCCGCGCCGTCGACATCACCGGCGCCGAATACGCGCGCCAGTTGTCGATGCAGGATCCGGACGGCAAGACGCGCACGCTGGCCGACTTCAAGGGCAAGGTGACGGTGGTGTTCTTCGGCTACACCCAGTGCCCGGATGTCTGCCCGACCACCATGGCCGAACTGGCGCAGGTGAAGAAGTCGCTCGGCGCCGACGGCGATCGCATCCAGGGCGTGTTCGTGACGGTCGACCCGGACCGCGACACGCCCGAGCTGCTCAAGGCCTACATGGGCAGCTTCGACCCGAGCTTCGTGGCCCTGCGCGGCACGCCCGAGCAGACGGCGGCGATGGCCAAGGAGTTCAAGGTCTTCTACGCCAAGGTGCCGGGCAGGACCGAGGGCAGCTACACCGTCGACCACACCGCCGGCTCGTACGTGTTCGACGCCTCGGGCAAGGTGCGGCTGTTCGTGCGCTACGGCAGCGGCGCTGACGCGCTGGCCGCGGACCTCAAGACCCTGCTGGCGGCGGGCTGAACCCGCCGCGATGGCTCAGGCGGCTTCCGCCAGCGCCTTGCGCATCTTCTTCATCGCCGCCACCTCGATCTGGCGGATGCGCTCGGCCGAAACGCCGTAGTCGGCGGCCAGTTCGTGCAGCGTCATGCCGCCCGAGCTGTCGTCGTTGACCTTCAGCCAGCGCTCCTCGACGATGCGGCGGCTGCGCTCGTCGAGCGTCTCCAGCGCGCGGGCGATGCCGTCGCTGGCCAGCCAGTCGCGCTTGCGCGCTTCCAGCACGCGGGTCGGCTCGTGGGCCTCGTCGGCCAGGTAGGCGATCGGCGCGTAGGTCTCCTCGCCGTCGTCGCCGGATTGCGGCTCCAGCGCGACGTCGCCGCCGGCCAGGCGGGTTTCCATCTCCAGCACCTCTTCGCGCTTGACGTTGAGCGTGCGGGCGACCGTGTCCACCTCGGCGGCGGTCAGCGTGCTGCGGTGCGTGTCGACATCGGCGGCCTCGTCCTTGAGGTTCTGCTTCATCGAGCGCAGATTGAAAAACAGCTTGCGCTGGGCCTTGGTCGTGGCGACCTTGACCATGCGCCAGTTCTTCAGGATGTACTCGTGGATCTCGGCCTTGATCCAGTGCATCGCGTAGCTGACCAGGCGCACACCCTGCTCGGGGTCGAAGCGCTTGACGGCCTTCATCAGGCCGACGTTGCCTTCCTGGATCAGGTCGCCGTGCGGCAGCCCGTATCCCAGGTACTGGCGCGAGATCGATACCACCAGGCGCAGGTGCGACAGCACCAGCTGCCCGGCGGCCTGCAGGTCGCCGCTGGCACGCAGCCGGCGGGCGAGGCTCACTTCCTCTTCCTGCGTCAGCAGCGGCAGCCGGTTGACGGCGCTGATGTAGGCGTCGAGGTTGCCCAGCGAGGGCACCAAGGCCCAGGGGTCGCGGACGGCAAGCGCAGTGGTCGGGGTCATGTTCATGGAAGCTTCAGACATGCTGGGGCTCCTTTCGTTCCATTCATATTAGCACTCGCCGATGGAGAGTGCTGACGGCTCGCTGCCCAGGAATTGGCAAAGAAATGTGTGCGTTCGCTCACATTCTTTGCGAGACCAGAGTGAGGCGTGGCGCCGTCGCGCCTGTGCCAGACTCGCGACCCTGGAGGAGACCCATGAAACTAGGCTGCATCGCCGACGACTTCACCGGCGCCACCGACCTGGCCAACAACCTCGTGCGTTCCGGCATGCGCAGCGTGCAGACCATCGGCGTGCCCGAGGGCGCGCCGCCGCGGGGCGCCGAGGCGGTGGTGGTGGCGCTGAAGTCACGCACCATCCCCGCCGGCGAGGCCGTGGCCCAGTCGCTGGCGGCCTTGCGCTGGCTGCGCGAGCACGGCGCCCGGCAGATCTACTTCAAGGTCTGCTCGACCTTCGATTCCACCGACCGCGGCAACATCGGCCCGGTGACCGAGGCGCTGATGGATGCCCTCGGCTGCGACTTCACCATCGCGTGCCCGGCCTTCCCGGCCAACGGCCGCACCGTCTACAAGGGCTACCTCTTCACCGGCGACGTGCTGCTCAGCGAAGGCAGCATGCGCGACCACCCGCTGACACCGATGACCGACCCCAGCCTGGTGCGCGTGATGCAGCGCCAGTGCTCGCGGCGCGTCGGTCTCATCGAACACACCGTGGTGCGTCGCGGCAGCGAGGCCATCGCGCAGCGCATGGCGGAGCTGAAGGCTGCCGGCGTGGCCATCGCCATCGTCGACGCGCTGGACGACGCCGACCTGCACGCCATGGGCCGGGCGTTCGCGGCCTTGCCGGTGCTCACCGCCGGTTCCGGCGTGGCGATCGGCCTGCCGGCCAACTTCGGCCTCGCGGCGGGCGGCGACGCGGCGCAATTGCCGCCGTCGGCGGGGGCGCGGGCGATCGTGTCGGGCAGTTGCTCGGCGGCCTCCAATGCGCAGGTCGCTGCGTTCCTGGCCCGCCATCCGCAGCGCGGCTTCGCGGTTGACCCGCTGCGTATCGCTGCGGGCGATGACCTCGCTGCGGCGGCGCTGGACTGGGCAGGCAGCCGGCTGGGTGAAGAGCCGCTGCTGGTCTACGCTACCTCGGCGCCGGAGTCGGTCAAGGCGGTGCAGGCGGCCCTCGGGGTGGAGAAGGCCGGTGCGCTGGTCGAGCGCACGCTGGCGCAGGTGGCGGCCGG
>NZ_JBFXIO010000086.1:0-14108 GCF_050175855.1 Piscinibacter sp. | reverse complement strand
TTCCGGATCGTCGGTGGGCACCACGGCGCGGGTGGCGTCGAGGTCGCCCTCCGCCTCGGTCTGCTCGAAGTTGCTGCGCGCGCGGTCGTAGGATGCGCCCACGGTCAGCTGCTGGCCGCCCAGCCTGTGGGTGGACTGCAGCGCGAGGCCGGTCCCGCGCTGGCTCGTCTTCGTGCGGTTCTCGACGCCGGACTCGGTCACCGCGGGCGGATCGTAGTCGTCGTTGAGGTCGCCGTTGAGCGTGGCGCTGCGGGCACGGCGCACGTAGGCCGTGGCCGAGATCTGATGTGAACTGCTGACGTCGTAGATGGCGTTCAGCGTGAGCATCGTCATCCTGGTCAGCGTCTGGTCGGGCCGGGTGTAGACCTGGGTGCGGTCCTGCGCCAGCATGGTCTCGGGCAAGGGTCCGTTGCCGATCAGGTCGTTGTCGGCGTGGGTGAGGCTGAGCGACCACGACAGGTCGCCCACGTGCGCGCCGCCCTTGACGAACAGCTGCCTCACCTGCCCAGGGGAATACTGACGCCAGCCGTCTTCGTCGAACACGCTGCCGGAGAGGAACAGGTGGCCGTTTTCGCCGAGCTGGCGGCCGTGCGACAGCTCGCCGGAAAACCGCTTGAACGAGCCGGCCTGCAGCTCGATCTCGGTGCCGGGGTGGGTGTCGCCGCTCTTGGTCTGCAGCGTCAGCGCGCCGCCCAGGGTGTTCAGGCCGAACATCGGGTTGGAGCCGGGCATCAGCGTCAGGCTGGCCAGCGCGCCGCGCGGCACCAGGTCCCAGTTCACCACGTCGCCGAAGGGCTCGTTGATGCGCACGCCGTCCTGGAACACCGACAGGCCCTGCGGCGTGCCCAGCAGCGGGCTGGCCGTGAAGCCACGGTAATTCACGTCCATCTGGTAGGGGTTGCCCTGGATCTCATTGACGTTCGCGCTGGGCATCAGCGTGGTCATCGCGTCCGGAAGGTTCAGGGTCTGTGTCTGCTTCAGCCGCCTGTCGCCCAGGGTCTGCACGTTGGCCGGGATCTGGTCCTTCGGGATGCCCAGGCCGGGCAGCGGCGTGGCGCCGACGACCTCGACGGTCGGCAGCGCGGCGTCGCCGGCGGAAGTCGATTGCGCCTGCGCCAGTCCGGCGACGAAGGCCAGCGTGGCGGCGGTGACAGGGCGCAGGCGCCCCCGCGGCAGATGCTCGTGCGTCATGGTTCTCCTCGTTGTGCTTCTCTTGGCACCGGCTTTCACGACCCTCCTGCGAAAGCGCGGCGCGCGTGGCGCCGACGCTAAACCGCGGCCCGCGCCCTGGGCAGGGAAAACTTCCCGACCTCGCTCAGGACAAGCCCGGATCGGCCGCCGCGATCACGCCGTGGCGCAGCGCCAGGTGCACCAGCGCCGCAGTGGTGGCGACACCGAGCTTGTCCTTGATGGCGGTCTGGTGGTTGGACACCGTCTTGGCGCTGAGCTTGAGCTGCAGCGCGCAGTCCGCGGCCGAATGGCCCTGGGCGAGCAGGCGGAACACCTCGAACTCCCGCGTGCTCAGCGAGGCCAGGCGCTCGGCCTCGTCCTCGCTCGCTTGCGGGCGCAGCAGTTCCTGCGGCAGTTCGGGCGCGAGGTAGCGTCGCCCCGCATGCAATGCCCGCACGCCCTCGACGAGCCGCTGCGGCGGGCTCGACTTCGGGATGTAGCCGCGCGCGCCGGCCTCGAGGGCGCGGCGCACGAGCATCGCGCTGTCGTGCATGCTGAACACGAGCACGCGCGCGCCATCGTGGCGCTGGCACAGGCGCTGGATCAGGTCCATGCCACCACCGGGCATGGACAGGTCGGCCACGACCACGTCGGGCTCGTGCTCGATGCAGGCCGCGTAGGCGCCTGGACCGTCGCCCACGTCGGCCACCACCCGGATGTCGCCGCCCTGCTCGAGCAGGCGCTGGTAGCCGGCGCGCACCACCGGGTGGTCGTCGGCCAGGAGCACCCTGACCATCAGCTTCCCCCTCGCGACAGGCCCATGCGCTCGACCACCAGCTTCTCCTTGGCGTACTGCTCGCGGATCCAGGCACCGTACTCGGCCGGCCCGAGGTACTCGAGCTCCTGGTCGTACTTGGCGATCTCGTGCACGAAGGCCGGGTCAAGCATTGCCTTGCGGAAGGCGTCGTGCAGCGCCGCGACGACGGCCGGCGGCAGGCCGCGCGGCCCGCCGAGTCCGTACGGCGACTGCGCCACGATGTTGAAGCCCAGCTCCTTGAGCGTCGGCACCGTCGGCCAGCGCGGCGAGCGCTTGGCCGCCAGCGTGGCCAGCAGGCGCAGCCGGCCGCTGTCGACCAGCGGCGCGAAGCCGGTCGAATTGACGCCGACCATCACCTGCCCCGTCTCCACCGCCAGCAGTTGCTCGGCCGTGCCCTTGTAAGGCACGTGGATGTACTTCAGGCCGCGCGCGGTGAACAGTTCCTCCAGCGCGATGTGCGGCGTCGTGCCGACACCGTTGGTGGCGATGCTGAGTTCGCCCGGGCGCGAGCGCGCGAAGGCGAACAGGTCGTCCATCGTGCGGAAGGCGCTGCTGCCGAGCACCAGCACGCCGAAGGTCACGCCGGAGATCTGGATGATGGGCGTGACGTCGCGCACCGGGTCCCACAGCACCTTCTGTGTGTAGGGCACGCGCAGCACCGGCTGTGGGATCTGCGCGATGGTGTAGCCGTCGGGTTCGGCCTGCTGCAGGATGGGCATGGCCATCGTGCCGCCGGCGCCGGGCCGGTTCTCGACGATCACCTTCTGCTGCAGGTGGCGGCCGGCGATGTCGGCCAGCAGCCGCATCGTGATATCGGTGGCGCCGCCGGCCGGCCAGGGCACCCACAGGGTGATCGGCCGCGCGGTGGGGAACGGTGGGCTCGCCAGCGCGGGTGCAGCGGCGATGGCGGCCGCCGCCGCGAGCCACTCACGGCGCGTGCAGCTCGGGCCGGTCATGGCGCGCCACCTCCGCGCTTGGTCAGCCCGCCGAAACCGCGCTGCGGGTCGTAGCCCCAGCAGGCCAGGCCGAAGAACACCAGCAGGCAACCCAGCACCACCCAGGGCGCCAGGCCCGGATCCTTGCCGTACCACGCAAACCGGATCCACTCCACCGCGTGCGTGAAGGGGTTGAAGCGGGCCAGCTGGTAGACCCACTCGGCACCCGACTCCTGCAGCTTCCACAACGGGTACAGCGCGGTGGAGATGAAGTACATCGGGAAGATGACGAAGTTCATCGTGCCGGCGAAGTTCTCCAGCTGCTTGATGTGCACCGACAGCAGCAGGCCGAGCGCACCGAGCATCAACGCGCCGGCCAGCAGGGCCACCAGCGCGTGCAGCGTGGTCCACGACAGCACCGGCAGCTCGGTGCCGAGCAGCAGCGCCACGATCACGAAGGCCAGCGCCTGCAGCACCGACAGCAGGGCCGTCGCACAGAGCTTGCAGAACAGCAGCCAGGCGCGCGGCAGCGGCGCGGTCAGCAGCAGGCGCATCAGGCCCATTTCGCGGTCGTAGACCATGGCCAGAGACGATTGCATGCCGTTGAACAGCAGCACCATGCCGACCAGCCCGGGCACGATGTAGACGTCGTAGGGGATGTAGGTGTCGTAGGGCTCGACGATGGCGACGCCGAACACGTTGCGAAATCCCGCCGCGAAGACGGCCAGCCACAGCAGCGGGCGCACCAGCGCCGAGACCAGCCGGCCGGTCTGCTGCGAGAACTTCAGCACCTCGCGCAGCACGATGGCGCGCAGTGCCTGCAGCGCGTGAGGCAGGCCGCGGCGCACGCCGGCGGCAGGGGTCATCGCGGCTGCTTGCACAGTTTCTCCGGGGCGTCGTGGCCGAGCGTGTCGAGCACGTTGGTCGGGTGCAGCAGGCCTTCGATCGGTGCCTGCGAGATCACGCCCTGGCCGTCGGTCAGCAGCAGGGTCTGGCGCAGCTGGCCATCCCAGGGGCGGAAGGTCATGCCCACGCCCTTGGAGCCGTCCACCGGGTTCTTCGCCAGCGCCTGCGCCCAGGCCGCCGCCGGTCCCTTGGGCGCGGCGACCGCGGCGCCGACCAGCGCCTTGCCGGCCATCCAGGCCGACCAGTCGTGCGCCGTCATCGGCCGCTTGGCGCTCTTCATGAAGCGGCGCGAGACCTGCGGTGCGCCGAAGCGCTCGAACTGCGCATGCCACGCCACAGCGACGAGACCAGCATCGCCGACCACCGGCCTCGGCAGCGCGGTGCGGTAGGGCAGCGTGCGCGCAAATTCGCCGTCGCTGTCGACCACCCACACGGCGTCGTACTGCGCGCCGGCCGTCAGCAGCAGCGGGTTGGCGAGGTCGCGCTCGCGCGGGTCGGCCGACATCTTGAACGGCTTGCTGCCCGCCACCTTCAGGCCGTAGCGCTTCATCGAGGCCTGCACGGTAGCGGCACGCTGCTGGTCGGCCGGGCTCGGGCCGGTGAGCAGCAGCACGTTGGTCCACTTGCGCGAGACGAGGGTCTGGGCCAGGGCGTCGCTGCGCATGCGCTCGCTGGGCATCAGGTGGAACAGCCGCGCGCGGCAGTCCTGCGTGCGCAGCCGGTCGGCCGGCTCGCTGAGGTTGAGCACGGGAATCTTCACCGCGTCCGTGACGGCGAGCAGCCAGTCGGCCGGCAGGTCGGCCAGCAGCACCGCGGCGCCGGCCTTCTCGGCGGCCACGGCCGCCGCCCTGGCCGCGTCGAGCGATGCGGCCGGCTTGCTCTCCAGCGCCACCTTCGCGCCAACCGCATCGAGCTCGAACTGGCCCTCGTCGAGCGCCATCTTCACGCCGTCTTCCGCCGGCCCGGTCGGGTGGCCGAGGTAGGCGCGCTCGGCACGCGAGCGCTCCAACCGCGCATCGTCGGCCGGGTGCAGCAGCGTGGCCTTCAGGGTCTGCGCGGCCAGCGGTCCCGCGAAGCCCGCCAGCGCCAGCGCCAGCGCGAGGACGATCGGCGCGGAATTCATTCGACGATCACCACGCCATACGGAACGCGGCCCACCGGAATGCTCTTGACGGCCTTGGCGCCGGCCACGTCGACCACCGTCACGTCGTCGCTCAGGCCGTTGATCACCCACAGGCGCTGCTCGGCCTTGTCGAGCGTGACGTTCCAGGCCCGCTTGCCCACCAGCACCAGGTCGGTCACCTTGCGGCCGGGCACGTCGACGAAGGCCACGTGGTTGGCCTTGCCCAACGCCACGAAGGCACGCTTGCCGTCCCGGGTCATCGTGATGCCCACCGGCGAGATGTCCTCGGCGCGCGCGCCCTTGACCGCGAACTTGACTTCGCCGATGACGCTGTGGTCGGCAGTGGACACGATGCTGACGCTCGATCCCAGTTCGTTGGTGACCCACAGTTCCTTCCCGTCGGGCGTGATCGCCATGCGGCGCGGCCGCTTGCCCACCTTGAC
Source organism: Piscinibacter sp. (assembly GCF_050175855.1). Classification (GTDB taxonomy): domain Bacteria; phylum Pseudomonadota; class Gammaproteobacteria; order Burkholderiales; family Burkholderiaceae_C; genus Piscinibacter. The sequence goes on along the minus strand of NZ_JBFXIO010000086.1, from coordinate 8,714 downwards.
GTTCTTCACCACCTTCGCGCTGGCCACGTCGATCACGTGGACCATGCTCGCCACCTCGGAGGTGACGTACAGCGTCTTGCCGTCGGCGCTGATCTTCACGCCCTCCGGCTCCTGTCCGACCTTGATCGACTGGAGCACCTTGCCCGTGGCGGCATCGACGAAGCTGGCCTCGGCCTCGTCCTCGTTCGACACATAGATCGTCTTGCCGTCGGGCGAGATGTCGAAAGCCTCGGGTTCATCGCCCAGCGGCACGCGGCGCACCGACTTGCCCGTCGCCGGGTCGATCACGTCGGCCGCGTTGGAATCGGTGCAGGCCACCATCAGCTTGCCGTCGGGCAGGCGCTGGATGTGGCGGCCGCGCTTGCAGATCGGGATGGTGCCCTTGACGGCGAGCGTCCGGGTGTCGATCAGGGTCAGCGCGTCGTCCTTCTCGCTGCTGACATAGGCCGTGCCCTGGGCGGCACACACGCCAGCAGCCAGCGCCAAGCCGAACATGGTCAGGGCGCGGGGGGCGAAGGTCATGGGTCGGTCTCCTTGAATCTTGGGGTTCGTCGGCGTCAGATCGGCGATGTCACTGCGTGCGGGCGATGAAGCCGGCCTCCAGCGTGGCCTCGCCAAGCGCCTGGGTCACATCGGCCCGGCTGCCGTCGGCCAGCAGCTTGCCCTTGTGCAGCACGATGACGCGGTCGGCGTCCTCGGTCTCCTCCACCCAGTGGGTGGCCCACAGTACGCACACGCCGCGTTCTCGCACATCGGCGTGCAGCGCGGCGAGCAGGTCCTGGCGGGACTTCGGGTCGAGCCCGACAGTGGCCTCGTCCATCAGCAGCACGGCGGGTTGGTGCAGATTGGCACGCACCAGTTCCACCTTTCTGCGGTTGCCACCGGACAGCTCGCGCACCTTGCGGTCGAGCTGTCCTTCCAGCCCGAAGCGAGCGCAGCCCGACTGGATGCGCTCGCGCGCCAGCGCGCCGGGCAAGCCATGCAGGTCGGCCTGGAACTGCAGGTTGCGGCGGATGCTGAGGTCCAGGTCGAGCGACATCTGCTGGAACACCACGCCGATGTGGCGCAGCGCCGCCGGCCCGGCATGGCGCAGCGAGTGGCCAGCCACCTCGACGTCGCCCTCGTCGGCGGCGAACAGGCCGGTGAGCACCTGGAACAGCGTGGACTTGCCGGCGCCGTTGGGGCCGAGCAGCGCGACGAAGCTGCCCGCCGAGAGTTCGAGCGTCAGCTGGTCGAGGGCGGCGTGCTTGCCATAGCGCTTGGTCAGGCCGCTCGTGCGCAGCACGGCGGCCGCAGCCTGTGGGGTCATCGATGGAGAAAGCCGGTTCGTCGTTCGTCAAGGCGGGCGGGCCGCGCATCCGTGCAAGCATCGGGCCCGACGGATCGGGCGCCTGCATTGAACGTGCGGTGCGGCACTGCAGCAAGGCAGTGGAATCCCGCGCTTGATTTTTCCATGGCCGGCGCCACCGCATCGGCAGTGCGGCCAACCGGCTACGCAGTGCGCCGCGCGAACGAGACACTCTGTTCCGACTGCGATGACACGGTTTCGGCGCACCCTGTCCAAGCCTCATCCGGACGGCCTGCAACCGCTCGCCACGACGCGGCCAGACACCCGTGCTTTCCCTATGAGGACGATCCCGCAGGCTTTCGTTCACCTCGCTGGAACACGGCACATTTCGCTACGGCGGCAGACGCTCTCGGTCAGCCGCTGCAGCGATGCGTGCGTTGAGGCCGTGCCGGAACGTTCGATCGATGCAGCTGCTGGCAGCCGGCTCCAAACCGGGCGCAGAAATTGCGGTTGGGCCGTCGCCGAGCTCTCGAGGTCGCGCGGGGGGGTTGGTCTTAGGATTCATCCGCGCGAACGGACTCCGGTCACTTCAACAAGGAGACATCGATGCGAATTTCAGGGCAATCCCGCAAGCACGCCTGGTCGGCGTTGGGCCTCGCGGCTTCTCTGGCGGTTCCGGGTTTGGCGCTGGCCAATGCGGACCTCGAGAAGCACATGGCCAACTCCAAGAACTGGGCGGCGCAGGCTGGTGACATGTTCAACCAGCGCTACAGCAAGCTGAACCAGATCAACAAGGGCAACGTCGGCAAGATGCAGGTCGCGTGGACCTTCTCCACCGGCGTGCTGCGCGGCCACGAAGGTTCGCCCCTGGTGATCGACGGCATGATGTACCTGCACTCGCCGTTCCCGAACAAGGTCTTCGCGATCAACCTCGACACCCAGAAGATCGTCTGGAAGTACGAGCCGAAGCAGGACCCGGCGGTGATCCCGCAGATGTGCTGCGACACGGTCAACCGTGGCCTGGCCTATGCGGAAGGCAAGGTGTTCCTGCAGCAGGCCGACTCGATGCTGGTGGCGCTTGACGCCAAGACCGGCAAGAAGATCTGGGACGTCAAGAACGGCGACCCGAAGCTCGGCGCGGTGAACACCAACGCGCCGCACGTCTTCAAGGACAAGGTCATCACCGGCATCTCCGGCGGCGAGTGGGGCGTGCGCGGCTTCCTGGCCGCCTACGACATCAACACCGGCAAGCAGGTCTGGAAGGGCTACAGCACGGGCCCCGACAACGAGATGCTGATGGATCCGGACAAGACCATGACCTGGACGGACGGCAAGCTCGCGCCGGTCGGCAAGGACTCTTCGCTGAAGACCTGGAAGGGCGATCAGTGGAAGATCGGCGGCGGCACGACCTGGGGCTGGTACAGCTACGACAAGGCGCTGAACGCCGTGTTCTACGGCACCGGCAACCCGTCGACCTGGAACCCCAGCCAGCGCCCTGGCGACAACAAGTGGTCGATGACCATCTGGTCGCGTGACGTCGACACCGGCAAGGTCAACTGGGTCTACCAGATGACGCCGTTCGACGAGTGGGACTTCGACGGCATCAACGAGATGATCCTGGCGGACATCCCGGTCAAGGGCAAGCCGACCAAGGCGCTGGTCCACTTCGACCGCAACGGCTTCGCGTACACCCTGGATCGCACCAACGGCGCCCTGCTGGTCGCCGAGAAGTACGACCCGAAGGTGAACTGGGCCACGCACGTCGACATGAAGACCGGTCGCCCGCAGGTGGTGGCAAAGTACTCGACCGCCCAGAACGGCCCTGACGTCAACACCAAGGGCATCTGCCCGGCGGCGCTTGGCTCGAAGGACCAGCAGCCTGCCTCGTTCGACCCGAACACCGGCCTGTTCTACGTGCCGACGAACCACGTCTGCATGGACTACGAGCCGTTCAAGGTCGAGTACACCGCGGGCCAGCCGTACGTGGGCGCGACGCTGTCGATGTTCCCGGCGCCGGGCAGCCACGGCGGCATGGGCAACTACATCACCTGGGATGCCGGCAACGGCAAGATCGTCCAGAGCAAGCCTGAGAAGTTCTCGGTGTGGAGCGGCTCGCTCAACACTGCGGGCGGCATCAGCTGCTACGGCACGCTGGAAGGCTACTTCAAGTGCGTCGACGCAAAGGACATCACCAAGGAGCTGTACAAGTTCCGGACCCCGTCGGGCATCATCGGCAACGTGTTCACCTACGAGCACAAGGGCAAGCAGTACATGGGCGTGTTCTCGGGCATCGGTGGCTGGGCCGGCATCGGCATGGCCGCGGGCCTCGAGAAGGACACCGATGGCCTGGGTGCCGTGGGCGGCTACCGCGAGCTGAACCAGTACACCGACCTGGGAGGTTCCCTGACCGTCTTCGCGCTGCCGAACTGATCGCGCGAAAACCGGTCCAACCGGGCCGGTTCGTACCCCGGGGGGATGGGGCCAAGGGCACCGTCCCCCCTTTTCACAACGGAAGACTGACTCATGTTTCGCACTACTCTTCTGGGCCTCTCGCTTCTCGTCGCTGGCACCGCCTTCGCCCAAGAGGTGAAGACCCCGCTCTACACCGTGGTCGACGGCTACAAGGTCGACGACAACACCATGACGGGCTTCCGCACCTGGCGCCAGGCCGCCTGCGACCGCTGCCACGGCGCCAACCAGGAAGGCATGGTCGGCCCGTCGCTGATCAATAGCCTGAAGACGCTGACCAAGGAAGAGTTCGTCAAGACCGTGCGCGACGGCCGTCTGGACAAGGGCATGCAGAGCTTCGGCACCAGCAAGGCCGTCATGGACAACATCGATCACCTGTACGCCTACCTGAAGGGCCGTTCCGACGGCGCCATCACGCGGGCCAAGGTCCAGCCGATCCAGCAATGAAGCATCTTCGCGTCGCGGCGCTTCTCGCCGCGCTGTTCACCGCGGGCGCGGCCTCGGCGCAGAACGCGGACGCCCCGCCCAAGCGGGAGGCGTTGCGCGTCTGCCAGGACCCGAACAACCTGCCCTTCTCGAACACCAACGCCGAGGGCATCGAGAACAAGATCGCCGAGGTGTTCGGCAAGGCGCTCGGCCTGCCGGTCACCTACTACTCGTTCCCGAACCGGCTCGCCTTCATCCGCAATACGCTGCGATTCAAGCTGCCCGGCCAGGACTACCCCTGCGACATCGTGATGGGCGTGCCGGCCGGCTTCGACCAGGTGTCGGTGACCAAGCCGTACTACCGCTCGACCTACGCGCTGGTCTACGCGCCCGGCAAGGGGCTGGACCACGTCAAGACCGGCGAAGACTTCCTGAAGACCGACCGCGCCGTGCTCGGCAAGCTGCGCATCGGGCTGTACGACCGTTCGCCCGCCTCGGCCTGGCTGGCCAAGCACGGGCTGGTGGACAGCGGCGTGCCCTACCAGATCATGAATGCCGATCCGGCCCAGTACCCGGGTGAGATCATCGAGAAGGACCTCGCCGTCGGCAAGATCGACGCCGCGGTGGTGTGGGGGCCGATCGCCGGCTTCTTCGCCAAGCGCGTCAAGTCGCCGGTGTTGACGGTCGTGCCGCTGCGCTCGGAACCGGGCATCAAGTTCGACTTCGAGATGGCCATGGGCGTGCGCTACGGCGAGCGCGAGTGGAAGCAGCAGATCGAGGGCCTGATCGAGTCGAAGCGACCCGAGATCATGGCCATCCTGAAGGACTTCGGCGTTCCGGTGGTCGACGAGAGCTTCGCCATCAAGACCCGCTGAGCGCGCCGCGCCTGTCTTCGCGATGAAGAGCCTGTTGTACTGCCTCGCGATGCTGGCGACCGCGCTGAGCGCGCCGGCGGCACACGCCGCGCTCGACCAGGCCCACTACGTCAGCCTTGCCGCCAGCGTGCTGCGCGTCGAGGCGCCGCGCCAGCGCGGCGGCTTCGCGCTCGGCTCGGCGGTGGCCGTGGCGCCGGACAAGGTGGTGACCAACTGCCACGTCACCCGCGACGCACTCGCGGTGCACATCCTGCGCGGCGGGCTGCGCTACCCGGCGGCCTCGCAGTCGAGCGACATCGGGCGCGACCTGTGCCTGCTCGACGTGCCCGGACTGGACGCGAAGCCAGTGGCCCTCGGGCGCGCAGCCGCACTGACCATCGGCCAGCCGGTGACGGCGCTGGGCTACACCGGTGGCGTAGGCATTCAGAACAGCGCCGGCGAGGTGGTGCAACTGCACCGCCACGACGGCGGCCGCGTGATCCAGAGCGACAACTTCTTCAACTCCGGCGCCAGCGGAGGCGGCCTGTTCGACGACGAGGGCCGCCTCGTGGGCATCCTCACCTTCCGGCTGCGCGGCGGCGAGGCGCACTACTTCTCCGCCCCGGTCGAGTGGGTGCTGCAGATGATGAAGGACAGCGCGCGCGGCAACTTCCGCCAGGAAGGTGCTGCAGATGATGAAGGACAGCGCGCGCGGCAACTTCCGCCAGGTGGTGCCGCTGGACTCGCGCCAGTTGCCGTACTGGCAGGCCGGTCCATCGCAGCAGCCTCGATTCCTGCAGGCCGCGGCGATGGCCGGCAGCCGGCGCTGGGCCGAACTGGAGCGCCTGGCGCGAGACTGGACCACGGTCGAGCCGGAAGACGGCGAGCCCTGGTACCTGCTCGGCCTGGCCCTCGATCGCCAGGGCCGTGCCGCCGACGCACGCCTCGCCCTTCAATGTTCACTCCAGCTCGACCCTGCCCGAAAGGCGGCGCGCCAGCAACTGGCCGACGTCGACAGCCGCCTGCCGCCGGCCGGCCCCTCCGATACGCCCTGCCGCCCCGAACGGCCCTGAACCGATGACGATCCTGATCCGCCCCTCTCTTCGATTCGCCGCTGCCGCGCTGGCCCTGGCCACGCTGTCCGCGCCGATCCTGGCCGCAGAAGACTTTTCGCCGGCCGAGCGCGCCTTGTTCATGACCAACCACCTCGCCGGCACCAAGCCGCCGACCACGCTGCGCTACAGCTTCTCCAAGGCCGGCAGCATGGAAGAAGGCTTCGAGGACAAGGTGGCCGTCAAGCTCAAGGCCGCCAAGGGCGGCAAGTGCTGCCTGGCCACGGCCGAGTTCCTCAGCGGTGCCCACCGGCTGTCGCTGCCCGAGGTCGACCAGGCGCAGGGCAACCCGGCCGTGCTGTACTTCCTCGAGCGCGACATCCGCGAGATGAACCGGCTCACCAAGGGCCAGCAGAACTACTTCCGCAAGCGCATCCGCATGGCCGTGTACCAGGGCGCGCAGGTGCAGGACGTGACCGTGAGCTACCGCGGCAAGAGCGTGCCGGCCCGTGAGATCCGCATCGCGCCGTATGTGGACGATCCGCTGCGCGTGCGCTTCGAGAAGCTCGCCAACAAGACCTACGTGTTCACGCTGTCCGATGCCGTGCCCGGCGGCCTGTATGCCATTCGCACCCGCATCGCCGGCGAGACCGCCGACGCCGCGCCGTTGATCGTCGAGGAGATGCTCGTCGACGGCGGCACCGCCTCTCCCCGCTGACCCTGCTCAATACGCCCACGCCATGAACGCCCTGAGATTCTCCATCGCCGCGGCCGCACTCTCGGCCGCCGCGGCACCGGCCCTGGCCAACGATTTCCCCACGGTCGACCGCGTGCTCTATGTGCAGGAGTGCATGCGCGACAACCCGGGCCCGAACTTCGAGATGGTCAACAAGTGCTCCTGCGCGCTCGATGCGCTGGCGCGCGAGGTGAAGTACGAGCAATATGTCGAGATGAGCACCATCGCCAAGGCCCTGTCGATCGGCGGCGAGCGCGGCAACGACCTGCGCGACAACGACACGCTCAAGGCGCCGTTGAAGCGCTACCGCGAACTGCAGGCCAAGGTCCAGAAGGGCTGCTTCATCAACCCACGCTAGCCACGGAGGTTCGCCATGAACCGCTTCGCCCGCACTCTCGTCGCCACGCTGCTCCTGGCCGCCACCGCGGCCGGCGCCGCCACGCTGCAGCCCACCGACGACCCGGCCGCGAGCCCGGTGTGGCAGAAGGTGCAGGCCAGCCTGTTCGAGGGCCGCCCGATTGCGCCAGCACCGGCGGGTTTGCTTTCGCTGGAAGCGCCGAGCCGCGCCATCGATGCCGCGGTGGTGCCGATCGCCATCCGCTCGAAATTCCCGCACACGGCGGCGAACTACGTCAGCAAGCTCTACCTGATCATCGACGCCAACCCCTCGCCGGTGTCGGGCATCTTCGCCTTCACGCCGGACAGCGGCCGCGCCGAGGTGGAACTGCGCGTGCGCGTCGACGCCTACTCGCACGTGCGCGCCATCGCCGAAACCAGCGACGGCAAGCTCTACGGCGTCACGCGCTTCGTCAAGGCCTCCGGCGGCTGCTCGGCGGCGCCGGGCAGCGATGCCAAGGCGGCGCTGGCCACGCTCGGCCAGATGCGCTTCCGGGTCGATGCCGATGCGAAGCCCGGCACCCCCGTGCTGGCGCAACTGGCGATCGACCACCCCAATCACTCCGGCCTGGCGATGGACCAGTACACCCGCCAGTTCACGCCGGCACATTACGTGCGCAAGGTCGACGTCACCTACGCTGGCAAGCCGGTGTTCAGCGCCGACGTCGACTTCTCGATGAGCGAGAACCCCAACTTCCGCTTCTGGTTCCAGCCCCAGGTCAGCGGCGAACTGCGCGCCACCGTGGTCGACTCGCACGACCTGCGCTTCGTCGCGGCGCAGGCGCTGCGCGACACGCCGAAATGATCGTCCGGGCCCTGGTCGGCGCCTGCCTGGGCGCTGTGGCGATGGGCGCGGCTTCGGCGCCGTTCGCCTACATCACCAACCAGGGCAGCCACGACGTCTCGGTGATCGACCTCGCGCAGGACAAGGTGGTGGCCACGGTGCCGGTGGGCCGCTCGCCGGCCGGCGTGGTCGCCTCCAGCCGCGCGGCCCGCGTATTCGTCTCCAACCCCGACAGCAAGACGATCTCGGTGATCGACATGCGCACGCAGCGCGTGGTCGACACCCTGGCCGCGGGCAGCGGGCCGGTGGGCATCGACGCCTCGCCCGACGGCACCCAGATCTTCGTCGCCGACTGGTACCGCAACCGCCTGCTGGTGCTCGACGCCGCCGGGCGCGGTGCAGCACCGGTGGAGATCGAGGTCGGCAAGGCGCCGGCCGGCGTGGCCGCGTCGGCCGATGGCCGCACCGTCTTCGTGGCCGAACGCGACGACGACAGCGTCGCCGCCATCGACCCGGCCACGCGCGCCGTGCGAGCGCGCGTGAAGGTCGGCTCGCATCCTTTCGCGCTGCTGCTCGACGCGCCGCGCCAGCGCCTTTACGCGCTGAACGTGCTTTCCGACGACGTCTCGGTGATCGACCTGCATACGATGGCGGTAAGCGCCACCGTCAAGGTCGGCAAGGCACCCTATGGCAGATCGGAAGAGCACAC
>NZ_JBFXIO010000085.1:0-14112 GCF_050175855.1 Piscinibacter sp. | reverse complement strand
CGGCCAGCGCATGGTTGACGAGCGTGGCCACCAGGATGCCCAGCACGATGGGCACGGGGCGGCGGAACTTCGCGGCCAGCAGCAAGGCGAGCAGCTGCGTCTTGTCACCCATTTCACCGAGGGCGACTATTCCGGTCGAGACGAGGAAGGCTTCCAAGCAAGGCTCTGGCGTCGAGGGACGCGCATTCTAGGAGCCGGGCCTTGCGGCACACTGGTAGGCATGACCCACGTGCTGGCCCGCCTGCCCGACCACGGCGAACTCGATCTGCTGTTCCTGCTCTTCCACGGCGTGGGCGCGACCGCCGACTCGATGGCCGTGCTGGCGCAGCGCCTCGCGCAGGAGTACCCGCAGGCCGCGGTGCTGTGCGTCGACGCGCCCGACGAGTTCGACGCAGCGGCCGGCCGCGGCGGCAGGCAGTGGTTCTCGATCCAGGGCATCACCGACGACAACCGGGCGGCGCGCGTGGCCGCGGCGCTGCCGCGCTTCGTCGCGACGGTGCGCGCGCTGCAGATGCGCTTCGCGATGGCGTGGCCGCGCACCGCGCTGTTCGGCTTCTCGCAGGGCGCGATCATGGCGCTGGAGGCCGCGCAGGCCGAGCCCGAGCTGGCCGGCCGCGTGATCGCCTTCTCGGGCCGCTACGCGGCCCTGCCCGACCACGCGCCGCGCGACACCTGCGTGCACCTGCTGCACGGCCTGGACGATACGGTGGTGCCGCACGGTCCGGCGGTGGCGGCGGCGCGGCAGCTGGTGGCGCTGGGTGCCGACGTCACCGCCGACGTGCTGCCTCAGGTGGGCCACGAGCTCGACCCGCGCCTCATAGAGCGCGCCATCGACCAGTTGCGCACCTTCCTGCCGCAGCGCACCTGGCGCGCCGCCTTCGAGGCCGCGCCCGTGCAGTCGACGGCCGCGTCGAGCAAAGACCTCGGCCGCTGAGGCTCGCCTTCAGTGGTGGAGCATGGGCCGGGTGATCTGCCCGTGCTGGCCGCTCCAGCGCTCGACTTCCAGCCGGTCGAGCAGCAGCTCGACGTTCTCCGCCACCAGCGGGCGCGAGAGGTGGAAGCCCTGGCCGGACTCGCACCCCATGCTGCGCAGCTGGTCGTACTGCGACTCGGTCTCGATGCCCTCGGCGATCACCGACTTGCCCAGCGACGCGCCGAGCGTGACGATGGCGCGCACCACCTCGGCTTCCTTCGAGCCGCTGCGCATGCCGCGCACGAAGGAACCATCGATCTTCAGGCTGTCGATCGGCAGCGAGGACAGGTAGCTCAGCGACGAGTAGCCGGTGCCGAAGTCGTCGATCGACAGGCCCACGCCCAGCTCGCGCAGGCGCGACAGCGTCTCGATCGCGCCGTCGACGCGGTCCATCAGCACGTTCTCGGTCAGCTCCAGCGTCAACTGGCTGGGGTTCAGCCGCGCCGCGACGATGGCGCGCGTCACGCGCTGCGCGAAGCCGCTGTGCGCGATGTCGTTGCCCGACACGTTGACCTGCATGCTCAGCTCGGCGAAGGTCTCGCTGCGCGCCTGCCACAGCTTGAGCTGGCGGCAGGCGGTATCCAGCACGAAATCGGTCAGCGGTCCGATCAGTGCCGACTCCTCGGCGATCGGAATGAAGGTGGCCGGGCTGATCAGACCCTGCACCGGATGCTGCCAGCGTGCCAGCGCCTCGAAGCCGGTGAGCCGGCCGCTGGCCAAGTTGAACAGCGGCTGGTAGGCCACGGTCAGCTGGCCCTGCTCGATGGCGCGGCGCAGGTCGCCCTCGAGCCGAACGCGGTCAGTCACCTGCTGGTGCAGCCCGGCGTCGAACAGCGCGTGGCGCGCCTTGCCGGCGGCCTTGGCGCGGTACATCGCGATGTCGGCGTCGCGCAGCACTTCCTCGGGCAGCGTGTAGCCGAAGGTGCTGAAGGTGATGCCGATGCTCGCGCTGGTGGCGATCTCGGTGCCGTTGATCTGCAGCGGCTCGGCGAGCACGAGTTGCAGCCGCTCGGCCAGCGTCACGGCATGCGCCTCGCGCTCGAGGTTGCCGCACAGCACGGCGAACTCGTCGCCGCCGAGCCGCGCCACCACGTCGCCGGGGCGCACGTGCTCGCGGATGCGCCGCGCCACCTGCACGAGGAAGGCATCGCCGGCGCTGTGCCCCATGCTGTCGTTGATCAGCTTGAAGCGGTCGAAGTCGAGGAACATCACCGCGAACCGGCGCTCCGGGTCGAGGCGCGAGGCCTCGATGGCCTGCGCCAGGTGCTCGTGGAAGCGGGCTCGGTTGGGCAGGCCGGTGAGGCTGTCGTGGAAGGCGATGTGCTGCAGACGCGCCTCGGCGCTGCGCCGCGCCGTGATGTCCTGCATCTGCACGATCAGGCTGGAGGCCTCGTTGCCGGGGTCGTCGAAGAAGCTGGCGTCCAGCGCCACCCAGACGTCGCTGCCGTCATGGTGGCGGCAGCGCAATTCGTGGGCGAAGGCGTCGGTCTGGCGGCGGTGCACACGGTCGAGCTGCCCGGAGAGCGTCGGCGCATCGTCGTGGTGAAGCAGTTCCTGGAGCCGGCGGCCGACCAGCGCCTCTTCGGACTCGCCGAGCAGCGCCGTCAGCGCGCGATTGACCTGGCGGATCTCGCCGTCGGTGGACACCAGCGCCATGCCGATCGCGGCGTGGGTGAAGGCGCTGTGGAAGCGCTGCTCGCTCAGTGCCAGCGCCTGCACGTGCAGTGCCGCCTGGGCGGCCTCGCGCTCGGCGGCCTCGACGCGGCTCTTGCGCATCGCCTCGTCGGCCTCCTGCTGGCGGAAGAAGAAGTGCAGCGTGGCCAGCAGCATGCCGACGATGGGCACCACCGCCATCAGCACGCCCGGGCCCGACTGGCCGACGGTGAGGAACAGCAGCCCGGCGATCGAGGCGCTGCCGGTATAGGCCATCGCCACCCAGCCGAAGTTGGCCAGCATCTCGCGCAGCACCATCGGCTGGTTGCGCTTGAGGTGGATGACCATCGTCGCCAGCACCGTGTTGAGCACGAAGTAGACGATCGAGAAGACCATCGCCGCCATCATCAGCAGCCCGTCGCTGTAGACGCCGCGTGCGCGCATCGCATCGAGCACGAGGTCGAGCAGCGTGCCGGCGACGAACATCGAGACGATCGCCATCGCCGGGCTGGCGATGCGGCTGGTCCAGCGCCTGGAGGTGCGCCACGAACCGACCAGCGCCTCGCCGGCGGCGGCCAGCGAGGCCGCCGGCGCGCCGTGCAGCAGCAGCACCAGGAAGATGAAGATCTCGCCGGCCGCGAACGAGTTGGTCGAGCGCGGGATGCGCACCGGGAAGAAGCCGGCCAGCGTGGCGATGGCCGCGCCGGCGACGATCTGCAGCAGCGCGTCGCGCGGCAGCCGCGCCACCTCGCCGGCGCAGTAGGCGAGCACCAGGGCGCCGATGCACACCATGGTCCACCAGTAGGTGGTGGCCTTGCGGTTGTAGTCGGGCATCAGCGCCCCGTGCAGGCGCCCCCAGGGTGTCGATCGCGCCGCGGCGAGGCCGTCCATGGCTTCAGTTCTCGCCGGTGGTGGCCGAACGGGTGTCGTACTGGATCACCGGCACGCCGGTCTCGCTGATCACCAGGCCCTCGCTGATCACCAGGCCCTCGCTGATCACCAGGCCCTCGCTGATCACCAGGCCTTCGCTGATCACCAGGCCTTCGCTGATCACCAGGCCTTCGCTGATCACGATGCCTTCGCTGATCACGATGCCCTCGCTGATCACGATGCCTTCGCTGATGACGATGCCGCTGCCGCTGGTCAGCCAGCCGGCCAGCGTGGGGGTCGGGATGAACAGGCCGGTCTTGCCGGCGTACGAGGTGCTGCCTGCCAGCGAGGTGGCATTGACCACGCCGGCCGTGACCAGCGTCTGGCTGGGCGCCACCGTGTCGCTGAACGAACGCACGAAGGTGTTGCCCGGCGTGAGCAACGTCGCACCCCAGTAGGTCGGCGTGCGCAGGCGCACCTGCGTGCCCGCCCAGGTGATGCGCGGGTTCCAGAGCGGCTGGTACTTGGTGAAGAGCGCGTCGCCGCTGAGCACGCGGTTGCCGCCGGCGAACACGATGCGCGACCAGTTGAAGCTCTGGCCGTTGACCGTCGAGCTGCGCGCAGGCATCACCTGGCCGGACGCGAGCAGGTTGGCCCCGGTGGCGATGCTGCCGTTGGCCACCGCGGTGGCGATGTCGGTGCGCAGCGCGCGCGCCAGCGCCAGCGCGCCGTCGACATTGAGCTGGCCAGCACCCTGGTGCGCCAGGCTGAAGCCGGGCAGCGGCTGCGCGGTGTACTGCAGGATCGCCTTGACCAGCGGCGGCGTCAGCCCGGGGTTGGCCTGCAGCAGCAGCGCGGCGGCGCCGGCCACGGCGGGCGCGGCGATCGAGGTGCCGCTCATCACCATCACCGACTCGTAGTAGTACTGCGCCGAGTTGGCCGGCGCGACCAAGTCGTTGTAGTGGTTGCTGGCCAGATAGTTCCAGTAGCCGGCGGCCGTGGTCGAGGCCGCGCCCAGCACCTTGTTGCCGGGGGCGACCAGGTCGGGCTTGATCAGGTTGTCGGGGCGGCGCACGCCGCTCGAATCGACGAAGCCGCCGCGCGTGGGGCCACGCGAGCTGAACATCGTCACGCTGTCGTCGCTGCGCGCGTTCGTGCCCTTGAAGTTGACCGCGCCGACGGTGATCACCGAGGGGTCGTTGCCCGGCGAGCTGATGGTGCCGAAGACTTCCTTGCCCGCGGCCGACTTGCCGAAGTTGCCGGCCGCCACCACCACGGTGATGCCGGCGGCGGTGGCGCTGCGCACCGCGATGCACAGCGGGTCGTGCAGCCAGCTCTGCGTGGACTGGGCCGCCAGGCTCAGATTCATCACGCGGATGTTGTATTCGCGGGCGTGGTAGATGACCCAGTTGATGCCTTCGATGGCGTCGCTGAGCGTGCCCAGGCCGGTGTCGTCGAGCACCTTCACGTCGTAGAGATCGGCGCCCGGCGCCACGCCGGTGTTGTCGGGTGCGGCATAGAAGCCGAAGCCGCGGCCGGCGGCCACCGAGGCCACGTGCGTGCCGTGGCCGAAGCCGTCGTGCGTGGCCGCGTAGTCGTTGGCGACGCTGTTCTCGTAGTTCGTCTGCGCCCAGGTGCCCGGCTGCAGCGAGGTCGAGGCATCCACACCCGTGGTCCAGTTCGCCAGGCCGCTGTTGAGCATGCTGACGTTGCGCTTGACGCGCTTGCCGAGCTTGCCGTCGAAGGCGCGGTGCGACGTCATCACACCGGAGTCGAGCACAGCGATGCCGACGCCGCTGCCGTCCACGCCGCTGTACCAGGTCGGGCTGGAGTAGCTGCGGCCGCGCGAGGTCAGCGTGCCGGAGACGTACTCGAGCGTGCTCAGCGTGCGCTGAACGGAGCGGTTGGGGGTGACGCTGGCGACGTCGTCGCGCTGCGCCAGTGCGTGAACCTTCTGCGCCGGGATCTGCACCGTCAGCGCGTTCATCGAGCGATGGAAGGCATGCACCGAGCCGCCCAGGCGCAGCACGGCGGCGCGCAGCTCGCGCAGTTCCGGATCGGTGGACTCGGCCACCACGATGACCTGCACATGACGCACGCCGCGCACGTCGCGCGCCCAGCGCTGGCGGGGCTTGCGGTCGGTGCGCAGTTCGTCGTCCATGTCGCGGGCGACCTTGGCGCGCAGCTTCTCGCCGAAGGGTTGGGCCTGGACCGGCGCTGCCAGCAGCGCGGCCAGCAACGCGATGATCGCCATCGCCAGCACGCCGCGCAGACTGCGCACGCGGCGCTCGATGATGACGATGAATGGCAGCAGATGGCCCATCTTCGGCTCCCGCAGGCTGCTTGGGCCTGCCCCTTGTTGACGTCCTTCAGCGGATACAGCGCGTATCCATCTGTTTCTTGGACGTCATCCTAGGGAGCATGAAGTGAGGCGTGTCGGAACAAATTCGCGCTCGAGAAAGAGCGACCACTTGCCCTCCGGGAGTTTTGCCCATTTAGTGGTCAGTCAAGGCTGACTTCGGTGCGCACGGTCCCGGCCCGATCGGCCCGCGCGACCAGCGCCAGGCGTGTGCCCTGCGGTGCGCGCACCACCCACTCGGCCACGGCGCGGTCGGCCGTCACCTCGCGCGCGGGCAGGAAGGCGATCTGCGACTGCCTGGGCGCGTGGCCCTCGAGCTGCGGGCCTTCCATGCGCTCCTTGCCGGAGACCAGCGAGATGGCCGGGTCGCCTTGCGGCAGCACGATCTCGAACATCACGCCGCGCACCACCTTGCGCTGCAGCGCCCGCTGGCTCACGTAGGCCGGCAGCCAGCCGCTGTTGGCCACCGCCATGCGCACGCGCCAGGTGTCGGGACCGAGCGCCCGAACCTCGGTGCGTAGCAATTCGAGCCTCGGCAGGCTGAGCGCCAGCTGCGTCATCCAGGCCGGGAAGCGCGCCGCCTCGCGCTCGCGCAGGTGCGGCGGCGGGTTGCGCCAGAAGTTCATCTTGTCCCAGCCGCCGATATCCACCGCACCGAGCTGCGGGTGCATGAAGGGCTTCCAGTCGACGTGGGCCTGGCCGCCGCACTGCTCGTCGCTCCACTTCAGCAGCTTGAGCTCGTCGTCCACCGGGTGCTCGCGGAACCAGTCGATCCACTTGTAGCCGCTGATGTCGGCCGCCTGGTTGGGCGACCAGATCTCCACCACCCAGAACAACGCGCCGAGATGCTCGTACAGCCAGTCCTGCGTGCCGCCGATCACTTCGCGCGGGTGGTACTTGAACTCGTGCCAGATGCTCACCGCCGGGTAGCCGGTGAGCTCGGTGCCGAGCTTGCTGAAGCGCTGGTAGCTCCACAGGTCTTCCGGGATCATGTCGTCGTCGCTGCAGGTGCCCATGGGCCGCAGGATCACGCCGCTGTGGGTGTGGTAGCTGATGCCGGCGCCGATGTTCGGGTGCTTGACGACGAAGTCGACCATCGCGCGCACCTCGGGCTCGCTGGTCGGGTAGGGCCCGGCCCCGACCTGCTCGAACTCCTGGCGCCAGAAGGCCGGGAAGTTGCGGTTCAGGTCCAGGCCTTCGAGGTCCCTGTTGACCTTGACGGTCAGCCCGTCCCAGTTCTTCAGCGTGCCCTCGGGGATCAGCCGGTAGTACTCGCCGCCGAACTCGCCGGGCTCGCGCGGCACCATCAGCCGCGGGTCCTGCGCGCACTTCTTGTAGGCACCGTGCGGGTCGGGGATGCGCATCGTGAGGATGCGGCCGTCGCCGTCGACGTCTTCCATCGTCAGGCCCTCGACCGGCGGCTCGTCGAAGGGATAGGGCCGCGTCGACGAACGGATGTGCCGCGGCCGGTCGGCCAGCGCGAGTTCGGCGCCGTCGGGGTTCAGGCGCGGGCACAGGTAGAGCGCGCGGGTGTCGAGCAGCTGGGTGATCTTCGGATCGCTGCCGTAGCCGGTGACGAGCTGGTGCAGGAAGTACAGCACGGCGGTGCTGGCGGTCAGCTCGGCGGCGTGGATGTTGCCGTCGCACCAGAAGGCCGGCTTGTCGATCGCCGCGCCGGTGGCGGTGTTGGTGACGGTGACGACCCAGATGTCGCGGCCCTCGTGGCTCTTGCCGATCGACTCGACCGTCACCAGGCCGGGGTGCGCATCGGCGTAGTCGAACAGCAGCCGGGTAAGGGCGTCGTACTTGTAGAAGGTGTCGAAGCGCGGCGTGGGGGTGGCGGGCAGGGTCATGGACGAAGGGGGCGGAAAGGAATCAATGGATGCGCGCGCCGTCCTGGAACACCGCCAGGTCGCCGGGCGCCAGCGGCGTCCAGCGTTCGTCGGTGGTCAGCGGCTCGGTGACGATGACGGCCACGCGGTCGCGCGGCGTGGTCACGGCGGAGAAATCGACGCTCAGGTCCTCGTCGGCCAGGCGTGCGGCGCGGAACGGGTGCTCGCGCACCAGCCAGTGGAGCTGGGTGGAGCAGTGCACCCACAACGCCTGGCCGTTGCTGAGCATGAAGTTGAAGGTGCCGTGCGCGGCGATGGCCGGCACCAGCTCGCGCAGCGTGGCGCTCAGTTCGGCCACGCTGGGCACGCTGGCGTGCGCCTTGGCCAGCTCCTGCATCAGCCAGCAGAAGGCGCGCTCGCTGTCGGTGTCGCCCACCGGGCGGAAGCCGGCATGCAGACGCGGCGCGTAGGCCTTGAGGTCGCCGTTGTGAGCGAACACCCAGTAGCGGCCCCACAGCTCGCGCTGGAACGGGTGCGTGTTCTCCAGCGCCACCCGGCCCTGCGTGGCCTTGCGGATGTGGGCGATGACATGGCAGCTCTTGATCGGGTAGCGCCGCACCATCTCGGCCACCGGCGAGTGCCGCGCGCTCTGCGCATCGACGAAGACGCGCGCGCCGGGCCCCTCGAAGAAGGCGATGCCGAAGCCGTCCTTGTGCTCCTCGGCCCGGGTGGAGAAGCCGGTGAAGCTGAACACCACGTCGGTCGGGGTGTTGGCGTTCAGGCCCAGCAATTGGCACATGGGCGCTATTCCGTGAACAGGCGGTAGAAGCCCTTGGCGGTGAGCAGCTGGCCGGGGTTGCTGCTCTCGTCGAGCACGCCGCTCATGCGGCGCAGCACGCGCTCGCTGCGCTGGCCTCGCCACAGCACCAGGTCGGCCAGCCAGGGGTGGCGGTTGACCCAGTTGGCGCGCTCGTACAGCGCGAAGCGCGGCTTCAGCGCAGCGAGCTTCGCCTCGTAGTCGTGCCGCACTGCCTCGTCGGCCGCGCCGCGCGCGAGGCCGCCCAGCAGCGACTCGGCGGCCAGCATGCCGGTCTCCATCGCCTTGCCGATGCCCTCGCCGGTGAAGGCGTAGGTGCTGCCCGCGGCCTCGCCGGTGACCAGCAGCCCCGGCCGCGAGAAGCGCGCGCCCTGCAGCGAGGTGCGCAGCGGCGCGCCGCGCAAGGGGGCGAGCCATTGGCCGCCGGCCACCAGCTCGCGCGCCGGCGCATAGATGCGGGTGAAGGCGTCGAACAGGCCGCGCAGGTTCCCCTCGCCGCCAGCGCGGCGGTCGAACACGCCGACGCCGATGTTGAACACGCCGTCGCGGCACGGAAAGATCCAGCCGTAGCCGGGCGCCACGGCGCGGTGCCACACCACCTCGAGCTTGTCGATTCGGCCGTGCATCGCGTCGTTCTTCAGGTGGCCGCGTAGCGCCACGCCGCTGGGCGCCTGGCGCAGCGCCATGCCGGCGGCGATCAGCGCCTGCGGCACCGCGCCGCTGGCCAGCACCAGCCACCGGCAGCGGATCTCGCGCTGCGCGCCGCCGTGGGCCACGCGCGCCCCCGCCACCACGCCGGCGTCCTCGATCGGCGCGACGAATCGCACCGGCGCGAACATGCGTGCGCCGGCGCGCACGGCGCCAAGGCAGACGATGTGATCGAGCTCTCGCCGCGGCAGCACGGCCAGCGTGCCGGGCACGTCGACGCGGATGCCGCGCGGCGAGATCAGGCCGGCATGCGTGACCGCCTGCGCCTGCGCCATCACCTCGTCGAGCACGCCGAGGCGGCGCAGCGCACGGTGCGCATCGGGGATGAGGCCGTCGCCGCAGACCTTGTCGCGCGGGAAGGCGTGCTGGTCGATCAGCACCACGTCGGCGCCGCCGCGCGCCAGCAGCGTGGCCGCCGCGCTGCCGGCCGGACCGGCGCCGACGACGAGAACGTCGCAACGCTCGGGCAGGTGATCGACAGGGAGGTTCATGCGTGCGGGCAGGAGTGGCGGCAGATTCTAGGAGCCGGCCTCGAACAGCGATGGCTGGCTGCCGAAACGCGCCCGCTCGATCTCCAGCAGCCGCAGCTTGGTGGCCACCCCGCCGGGCGCCGAGAAGCCACCGCTCGCGCCGCGGGCTGCGAGCACGCGATGGCAAGGAACGATCACCGCGCAGGGGTTGGCGCCGAGCGCCTGGCCCACGGCGCGTGCCGCGCCGGCTTCGCCGACGGCCTCGGCGAGTTCACCGTAGGTGCAGGTCTGCCCGGGGCGCAGCCGCCGCGCCGCCTCGTAGACGCGCTGATGGAAGGCGGGCGCGCCGCGCAGGTCGAGCACGATGTCGGCGAGGTCACGCACCTGCCCGCCGAGCAGTGCGCGGACGGCGACGAGGGCCGCACGCACTTCAGGCGGGGGCGCCATCTCGGCCGACTGCGGGGCGCGCCGGCGCAGCGCCGCCCGGGTTCGAGACGGGTCGGCGCCAGGCAGCAGCAGGTCGGTGATGCCAGCCTCGCTCCAGGCCACGCCGCAGCTGCCGATCGGCGTATCGAACAGCGCGTGGCCCAGGGTGCTCATGTCGCGGCATTGTGCGCCGGAAGGCGCTGCGTTGAGGGGCGTCAAGCACCGCAACACCGGGCGCTGCGACGATGTCATCGAGGCGGCGGCCGCCGCCCGCGACGACAAGAGAAAGGATCCCCGTGACGTACTTCCATGCCGTGGTCTGGCTCGACCACAAGACCGCGCAGGTTCTCCAGTTCGACGCCGAGCATGTGCAGGCGCAGAAGGTGAAGGCGCACACCCATCACACCGCATACCACGGCAGCGGCGTGCGCACTGAGCACGAGTTCTTCGGCGAGGTGTGCGACGCGCTCAAGGGCATCACCGAAGTGCTGGTGACGGGCTCGCGCACCGCCACGGCCGACTTCAAGCACTACGCGGAGAAGCACCGCGCCGAGGCAGCGAAGCAGATCGTCGGCTACGAGACGGTCGACCACCCGAGCGAGGCGCAGCTGGTGGCGCTGGCCCGCAAGTACTTCCTCAAGTACGACCGGATGGCAGGCACTCCCACCCCGACTTGACGGAGCCCCCGGCCGCGGCGGACCGCGGCCACCCCCCGCGGGGGTTCGCCGGCCGCTTCGGAGCGGCCGGGCGCTGGCCGGCGGTTGTTCCGACCGTCAGGCGGCCATGGCGGTGGCTTGCGGCGTCGCCGACTTCACCTCCAGCCGGGCCGCGTGCAGCAGCGGCTCGGTGTAGCCGCTGGGCTGCTCCTTGCCCTTGAAGACGAGGTCGATCGCCGCCTTGTAGGCGCGGCTCGAATCCCATTTCCCGGCCATCGGCTGGTACAGCGCGTCGCCGGCGTTCTGCTTGTCCACCACCTTGGCCATGCGGCGGAAGGTGGCGTTGACCTGCGCCTTGGTGACCACGCCGTGGTGCAGCCAGTTGGCGATGTGCTGGCTGCTGATGCGCAGCGTGGCGCGGTCTTCCATCAGGCCGACGTTGTGGATGTCCGGCACCTTGGAGCAGCCCACGCCCTGGTCGACCCAGCGCACCACGTAGCCGAGGATGCCCTGGGCGTTGTTGTCCAGCTCCTGCTGCTTCTGCTCGTCGCTCCAGACCGGCTTCTTCACCACCGGCACGGTCAGCAAACCGGCCAGCAGCGTTTCGCGCTCGGCCTCGGCGTCGATCTTCTCCAGCTCCTTCTGCACCTTGAACACGTCGACCTGGTGGTAGTGCAGCGCGTGCAGCGTGGCCGCCGTCGGGCTCGGCACCCAGGCGGTGTTGGCGCCGGCCTTCGGATGGGCGATCTTCTGCTCGAGCATGGCCTTCATCAGGTCGGGCATGGCCCACATGCCCTTGCCGATCTGCGCCTTGCCGCGCAGCCCGCACGACAGGCCCACCACCACGTTGTTGCGCTCGTAGGCCTGGATCCAGGCGCTGGTCTTCATGTCGCCCTTGCGCAGCATCGGGCCGGCGAGCATCGCGGTGTGCATCTCGTCGCCGGTGCGGTCGAGGAAGCCGGTGTTGATGAAGGCCACGCGCGAGGCCGCCGCGGCGATGCAGGCCTTCAGGTTGACGCTGGTGCGGCGCTCCTCGTCCATGATGCCCAGCTTCACCGTGCTGTCGGGCAGGCCGAGCACCTTCTCGACGCGGCCGAACAGCTCGCTGGCGAAGGCCACCTCGGCCGGGCCGTGCATCTTCGGCTTGACGATGTAGACCGAGCCGGTGCGCGAGTTGGTGATGCCGTTGCGACCATGGCGCTGCAGGTCGTGCAGCGCGATGGTGGTGGTGATCACCGCGTCCATGATGCCTTCCGGGATCTCCTGCGAGTCTCCAGCGGCATTCGTCCAGAGGATCGCCGGGTTGCACATCAGGTGGCCGACGTTGCGCACGAACAGCAGCGAGCGTCCGTGCAGCAGCACGTCTTCGCCGCGCGGGCCGGTATAGCGGCGGTCCGGGTTCAGGCCGCGGGTGAAGGTCTTGCCGCCCTTGCTGACTTCTTCGGTGAGCGTGCCCTCGATGATGCCCAGCCAGTTGCCGTAGGCCTGCACCTTGTCCTCGGCGTCGACGACGGCCACCGAGTCCTCCAGGTCGAGGATGGTCGACAGCGCCGACTCCAGCACCAGGTCCGCCACGCCGGCCGGATCCGTCGCGCCGATCGGGTGCGCACGATCGATGCGGATGTCCATGTGCAGGCCGTGGTGCGACAGCAGCACCGACTTCGGCGCGTCCATCTCGCCCTGGAAGCCGACGAACTGCGCCGGGTTCTTCAGGCCCACGCTCTTGCCGTCTTTCAGCGTCACGAGCAGGTTGTTGTCGACCACGCGGTAGGCCGTCGAATCGATGTGCGAGCCCTTCTTCAGCGGCACGCAGCGGTCGAGCACGTAGCGCGCGAACTCGATGACCTTGGCGCCGCGCTTCGGGTTGTAGCCGCTGCCCTTCTCGCAGCCGTCGGCCTCGGCGATCACGTCGGTGCCGTACAGCGCGTCGTACAGCGAGCCCCATCGGGCGTTGGCGGCGTTCAGCGCATAGCGCGCGTTGGTGATCGGCACCACCAGCTGCGGGCCGGCCTGCAGCGCGAGCTCGGCGTCGACGTTCTTCGTCGTCGCCTTGACTTTCTTCGGTTCCGGGACCAGGTAGCCGATCTGCTCGAGGAACTTGCGATAGGCCTTCGGCTTGGTGATCGGGCCGGGATTCGCCTGGTGCCAGGCGTCGAGCTCGGACTGCAGCCGGTCGCGCTCGGCCAGCAGCGCGGCGTTCTTCGGCGCCAGGTCGGCGACGATGGCGTCGAAACCGGCCCAGAAGGTCTCGCTCGCGACGCCGGTCCCGGGCAGCACGCGGTCCTCGATGAAGCGGTACAGCGGCGTGGCCACGTGCAGGCGGTGGCAGGTGGTGCGGTCGGTCATGGTGATCCTCGAGAGGTCAGGGAGTCGGAAAGAAGTCGAGCACGTCGCGCAGGCTGCTGCCGATGCGCGTCGGTGCGGTGTCGAGCTGCTCGATCGGCAGGCCCGCGCGGTTCACCCACAGCGTGGTGTAGCCGTACCAGGTGGCGCCGATGGCGTCCCAGCAGTTGCTGGAGACGAACAGGATGTCGCGCGCGGGCAGCCCCAGCGCCTGCGGGCCCAGCGCATAGGCGGCCGGGTCGGTCTTGTACTTGCGGATGCCGTGCACGCTCAGCACCGGGTCGAGCAGGCCGCTGAAACCGGCACTCCTGACCGCGACGCCGAGCATCTCCGGATCGCCGTTGGAGAGGATGCCGGCCTTGATGCCGCGCGATTGCAGCGCGCGCAGCACCTCCAGGTTCTCGGGGAAGGCGCTGAGGTGGCGGTACTGGTTCATCAGCCGCTCTTCGGCCGCCGCGTCCAGCACGAGGCCCAGGCGTTGCGCGGCAAAGCGCAGTCCGGCGCGGGTCAGGTCCCAGAACGGCCGGTACTGGCCGCTCATCGAGCACAGGCGCGTGTACTCGATCTGCTTGTCGCGCCACAGCACGCCGAGCTTGTCGCCCTGGCCTGGAAACAGCTGCTCGGCCAGCAGCCCGACGCTGTAGACGTCGAACAGCGTGCCATAGGCATCGAACAGCACCGCGCGCGGCACGTGCATGGGGTTTCCCGGCCTGGATTCCATGCCAGGAATCTATTTCATGCCGACAACAACATTAATAACGCGAAAAGTCTTGGATTTGTGACGCCAGCGGAGGAATCGGGGTCCCGCGAGCATAATTCGTGGCCATGGACCGGCTCAAGCAGATCGAATCCTTCGTCTCCGTGGCCGCGCGCGGCAGTCTCACGGCCGCTGCCAATGCGGAAGGCGTGGCGCCGGCGGTGATCGGCCGGCGCATCGATGCGCTGGAGGAGCGCCTGGGCGTCAAGCTGCTGGTGCGCACCACGCGCAAGATCACGCTGACCCAC
>NZ_JBFXIO010000084.1:4349-14191 GCF_050175855.1 Piscinibacter sp. | reverse complement strand
TTGCTGCAGACCGGCGAGAAGGCGTTGTTCCGCGGCGCCATGCGCGGCCGCACGATGTACGTGGTGCCGTTCAGCATGGGCCCGATCGGCTCGCCGATCGCGCACATCGGCGTCGAGCTGTCCGACAGCCCCTACGTGGCCGTCAACATGAAGATCATGACGCGCATGGGCCGCGCCGTGCTCGACGTGCTCGGCGAAGACGGCTTCTTCGTGCCGGCGGTGCACACCGTGGGCGCGCCGCTGGAGCCGGGCCAGAAGGACGTGAGCTGGCCGTGCAACAAGACCAAGTACATCGTCCACTACCCCGAGACGCAGGAGATCTGGAGCTACGGCTCGGGCTATGGCGGCAACGCGCTGCTGGGCAAGAAGTGCTTCGCGCTGCGCATCGCCTCGACCATGGGCCGTGACCAGGGCTGGCTGGCCGAGCACATGCTGATCCTCGGCGTCACCTCGCCCAAGGGCAAGAAGTACCACGTGGCCGCGGCCTTCCCGAGCGCCTGCGGCAAGACCAACTTCGCGATGCTGATCCCGCCGGCCGGCCTGAACGGCTGGAAGGTCACCACCATCGGCGACGACATCGCCTGGATCAAGCCTCACGCCGACGGCCGCCTGTACGCCATCAACCCCGAAGCGGGCTACTTCGGCGTGGCGCCGGGCACGAACCACAAGACCAACGAGAACTGCATGGCCAGCCTGAAGCGCGACGTGATCTTCACGAACGTCGCGATGACGGACGACGGCGACGTCTGGTGGGAAGGCATGACCGACGAGCCGCCTGCCCACCTGATCGACTGGCAAGGCAAGGACTGGACGCCGGCGATCGCCAAGGACACCGGCGCCAAAGCCGCGCACCCGAACGCCCGCTTCACCGTGGCCGCCACCAACAACCCGGCGCTCGACGCCGAGTGGGACAACCCCAACGGCGTGGCGATCGACGCCTTCATCTTCGGCGGCCGCCGCTCGACCACCGTGCCGCTGGTCACCGAGGCGCGCGACTGGACCGAAGGCGTCTACATGGCCGCCACCATGGGCTCCGAGACCACTGCCGCGGCTGCGGGCGCGCAGGGTGTGGTGCGGCGCGACCCGTTCGCCATGCTGCCCTTCATGGGCTACAACATGAGCGACTACTTCCAGCACTGGCTGGACCTGGGCGCGAAGCTGCAGGCCGCGGGCACGAAGCTGCCGAAGATCTACTGCGTCAACTGGTTCCGCAAGGGTGCCGACGGCAAGTTCGTCTGGCCGGGTTATGGCGAGAACATGCGCGTGCTCGAGTGGATGGTCGAGCGCATCGAGGGCACCGGCGGCGGCGAGGAGCATGTGTTCGGCGTGACGCCGAACTACGAGCACCTGAACTGGACCGGCCTGAACTTCACCCGCGCGCAGTTCGACCAGGTGACCCGCATCGACGCGGCCGAATGGAAGGCCGAGATGGCGCTGCATGGCGAGCTGTTCCAGCAGCTGGCCTACCACCTGCCGGAGGCGCTGAAGCAGACCAAGGCGAAGATCGAGGCGCGCCTGGCCGCCTGATCGGGTTCACCCGCCCAGACAAAAGGCCGGCGATTGCCGGCCTTTGTCGTTGGGAGTGCGCTCGCGTCAGGCCTTGCGAGCCATGCTGGCGGCCGCGCGCAGGTCGGCGGCGTAGCTCGGCTGCGTGGACTCGTAGGCCTCGGCCATGCGCAGCAGCTGCGCGGTGGCCTCGGGCACGCCCGGGGCAGGCATGCGCAGCCAGTCGCCCGACTGCAGTTGCAGGATCACACGCGCCAGCCAGTCGGCCAGTCGCGGCGCCGGCCCTTCGAGACCGAAGGTGGCGGCGTAAGCAGGAATGTTCACGTTCAGGGTGGTCACGAAGACCTCCGTTCTTTCTAGATGGAAGGCTCAGGCCTTCTCGTTGCGCAGCTCGTGGCGGTCGGCCGCGGCCATCAGGTCGGAAGCGAAGCCGGGGTCGGTGCGGCGGTAGGCGGCGGCGAACTGGCGCAACTCGTTGGCCTCCTCGATCACGCTGAGGCGACGGTTGTGGCGCACGGGGCGACGCAGCGAGGACAGCAGCGCCTCGGTCAGGCGCGCAGTGGCCAGAGCCAGGTCGCCCAGGGCACGACCCACGCCGGCGCCGCGTGCCGGACGGAAGGATTGGGAAGGCAGGATGTGGCTGCTCATGGCATTTGCTCCTTTGACATCTGTTTGATGTTGCATCGCACTATAGGGTAAACACTTAGACCTTGCAGTGAATGTTGTGAATACTCGGCATTCACCTGATGAATGAGTATCGGGCCGTGAACTTCCGCACACTGGACCTGAACCTGCTGCGCGTCTTCGACACCGTGATGGCCGAAGGCAGCATCACCCGCGCCGCCGAGCGCCTGGCCATGACGCAGCCGGCCGTGAGCAATGCGCTGAAGCGCTTGCGCGAATCGATAGGTGAAGACTTGCTCACGCGTGCGGCCCGTGGTGTGGCGCCCACCGCCTTCGGCGAGGCGCTGTGGCCGCAGGTGCGCGCCGCACTCGGCCAGTTGCGCACCGCGCTGGAGCCGGGCGACTTCGACCCGGCCGCCGACGCCCGGGTGTTCCGGCTGACCATGGCCGACGCCCTGGCTGCCACGCTCCTGCCGGCGCTGATGGCCCGCTTCGAGGCGCTGGATGCACGCTGCCAGATCGAGGTGCGCCCGCTGGTCGACCGCGACCCGCGCGAAGCCTTCGCCCATGCCGACATCGACTTCGCGCTCGGCCACTTCCCCGAGGTGGTGGCGGCGCTGGTGGCGCAGGGTGGCATCGCCCCGCTGCGCCACCAGCGGCTGGCCGAAGGCCGCTACGTCTGCGCGATGCGCCGCGGGCATCCGCTGGCCGCGCAACCGTTGACGCTGGATGCCTTCTGCGCCGCCCGCCACGTGCTGGTGAACTACAGCGGCCGGCCGCATGGCTTCGTCGACCAGGCGCTGGCCAGCCGGCAGCGCAGCCGGCACGTCGCGCTGACCGTCAACCAGTTCTTCACTGCCGCCCGCGTGGTGGCGCAGTGCGACCTGCTGACCGTGCTGCCCGAGCGCTTCCTGCCGCTGACCGGGCTGCAGGACGAGCTCGTCGTGCGCGAGCTGCCCGTCGAGCCGGGCGCGGTCTACACCGACGCGCTCTGGCACGTGCGGCACGACCGCTCGGCCGCGCACCAGTGGTTGCTGGCGCGTTTCGCCGAGGTGGCCACGCCGGTGCAGGAGCCGGGCGAGCCCGCTTGACGGCCGCGGCGAATCGCGCGATGCTTCGCAAAGTGGTCTAGGCCACTTTGCAAACCAACCCTGTGGACATCACCGCCATGAACTCACCCGCCGACCAGAACCGCGTCGCCCATGCCGCCGCACAGGCCGCCCGCAGCGCCCCGGGGCGCGTGGTGCGCGCGCCGCGCGGCAGCCAGCTCAGCTGCAAGTCTTGGCTCGCCGAGGCGGCGTTCCGCATGATCCAGAATAACCTCGATCCCGAGGTCGCCGAGCGGCCCGAGGAACTGGTGGTCTACGGGGGTATCGGCCGCGCGGCGCGCGATTGGGCCTGCTTCGACCGCATCCTCGAGTGCCTGAAGGAACTGAACGACGACGAGTCGCTGCTGATCCAGTCAGGCAAGCCGGTGGGCGTGTTCAAGACGCACGCTGACGCGCCGCGCGTGCTGCTGGCCAACTCCAACCTCGTGCCGAAGTGGGCAACCTGGGAGCACTTCCATGAGCTCGACCGCCAGGGCCTGTTCATGTACGGCCAGATGACCGCCGGCTCCTGGATCTACATCGGCACCCAGGGCATCGTGCAGGGCACCTACGAAACCTTCGCCGAGGCCGGGCGCCAGCACTATGGTGGTGACCTGGCCGGCCGCTGGATCCTCACCGCGGGCCTGGGCGGCATGGGCGGGGCGCAGCCGCTGGCCGCGAGCTTCGCCGGAGCCGTCTCGCTGAACATCGAGTGCCAGCAGTCGAGCATCGACTTCCGCCTGCGTACCCGCTACCTCGACAAGCAGGCGAAAGACCTCGACGACGCGCTGCGCCTGGTGCAGGAGCACACCGCAAGGCGCGAGGCCGTTTCCATCGGCCTGCTCGGCAACGCGGCGGAGATCCTGCCCGAGCTGGTCAAGCGCGCCAAGGCCGGCGGGCTGAAGCCCGATCTCGTCACCGACCAGACCTCGGCGCATGACCTCATCAACGGATATCTGCCCGCGGGCTGGACGGTGGCCCAGTGGCGCGCCGCGCAGGCCGACCCGGCGCAGCATCCGCGGCTGAAGGACGAAGCCGCCCGCTCCTGCGCGGTGCACGTGCGCGCGATGCTCGACTTTCACGCCATGGGCGTGCCCACCGTCGACTACGGCAACAACATCCGCCAGGTCGCGTTCGACCAGGGCGTGAAGAACGCCTTCGACTTCCCCGGCTTCGTGCCGGCCTATATCCGGCCGCTGTTCTGCGAGGGCAAGGGCCCGTTCCGCTGGGTGGCGCTGTCGGGCGACCCGGAAGACATCCGCAAGACCGACGTCAAGATCAAGGAACTCTTCCCGCACAACGGCCACGTGCATCGCTGGCTCGACATGGCGGGCCAGCGCATCGCCTTCCAGGGCCTGCCGGCGCGCATCTGCTGGCTGGGCCTGGGCGAGCGGCACCTCGCGGGCCTGGCCTTCAACGAAATGGTCAGGAGCGGCGAACTGAAGGCGCCGATCGTCATCGGCCGCGACCACCTCGACACCGGTTCGGTGGCCAGCCCCAACCGCGAGACCGAGGGCATGAAGGACGGCACCGATGCCGTCTCCGACTGGCCGCTGCTCAACGCGCTGCTCAACGCCTCGGGTGGTGCCACCTGGGTGTCGCTGCACCACGGCGGCGGCGTCGGCATGGGCTACTCGCAGCACTCGGGCATGGTGATCGTGGCCGACGGCACCGACGCGGCGGCGAAGCGCCTCGCGCGGGTGCTCGTCAACGACTGCGGCAGCGGCGTGATGCGCCATGCCGACGCGGGCTACGAGCAGGCCGTGAAGACCGCGCGCGAACAGGGCCTGAACCTGCCTATGCTGCGCGGATGAGCGCACCGCGGCGCATCGACCTGTCCGCCATACCGCCGCAGCGCTGGAAAAATGGCGCGGGGCTGACGCGCGAGATCGCCGCGTGGCCGCGCGGCGCCGGGATCGACGACTTCGAGTGGCGCCTGAGCGTGGCCGACCTGGAGCGCGACGCGCCGTTCTCCGCCTTTCCCGGCGTGGACCGCTGCATCGTCGTGCTCGACGGCGCCGGCATGCAGCTGCTCGACGACCGCGGCGAATGCGTGCAGGCGCTGCGGCCGCTCGAACCCTGGTCGTTCGAGGGCGAGCGGGTTCTGCACGCTTCCTTGCCGCACGGCGCCTGCCGCGACTTCAACGTGATGGCGCGCTGCGGGCATTGGCGCGCAGCCGTCGACGTGTGGCGGCAGCGCGCGACCGTCGCGGCAGCCGATGCGACCGTGCTGGTGGCATTGACCGGGCGCTGGCGCGTCGCGGATCAGGAGCTGGCTCCGCTGCAGGCCCTGCTGTGGGAAGCGCCGCACGAAACCCTCACGGCCGAAGCCCTCGATGCGAATGCGGTGCTGCTGCACTGCCGCCTGTGCCACGATCGCCAGCCATGAGCCGACTCTTCGCTGACCACGCCTTGCTGCCCGAAGGCTTCGCGACGCGCGTGCTGCTGTCGTGGGACGACCACGGGCAGCTGACCGGTGTGCAGGCCGGGGTCGGGTGCCCGGCCGATGTGCCGCGCGCCGCCGGCCTCGTCGTGCCCGGCCTGCCCAACCTGCACTCGCACGCCTTCCAGCGTGCCTTCGCCGGCCTCACCGAGTACCGGGCCAGCGCGCACGACAGCTTCTGGAGCTGGCGCGAGCTGATGTACCGCTTTGCCGGCGCCGTCTCGCCCGACGAGCTCGAGGCCATCGCCACGCAGCTCTACGTCGAGATGCTGCGCGCCGGCTACACCTCGGTGTGCGAGTTCCAGTATGTCCATCACGATCCGGCGGGACGGCCCTACGCCAACCCGGCCGAGATGTCGCTGCGCCTCGTCGCCGCGGCGCGTCGTGCCGGCATCGGCCTGACGATGCTGCCGGTGCTCTACCAGGCCAGCGGCTTCGGCGCCAAACCGCCGCGCGACGACCAGAAGCGCTTCCTCAACGACGTCGATGCCCTGCTGGGCATCGTCGAAGTCCTGCGCGGGCAAGGCGTGCGCACCGGTGTCGCGCCGCATTCGCTGCGTGCCGTGCCGCCGGCCGCGCTCGCCGAGCTGATGGCCGGGCTCGACTCGATCGACGCGAAGGCGCCGGTGCACATCCACATCGCCGAACAGATGCAGGAGGTGCGCGACAGCATCGCGCACAGCGGCGCGCGGCCGCTGCAATGGCTGCTCGACCACGCGCCGGTCGACGAACGATGGTGCCTGGTGCATGCCACCCACCTCGACGATGCCGAGCGCGACGGCGCTGCCCACCGGGGCGCAGTGATCGGCTTGTGCCCCACCACCGAGGCCAACCTCGGCGACGGGCTGTTCGACCTGCCGGCCTGGAGCGATGCGAGGA
The DNA here is from genome assembly GCF_050175855.1 of Piscinibacter sp. Lineage (GTDB taxonomy): Bacteria > Pseudomonadota > Gammaproteobacteria > Burkholderiales > Burkholderiaceae_C > Piscinibacter. The sequence continues at coordinate 7,651 of NZ_JBFXIO010000084.1, read as the reverse complement.
AGGGTGCCTGGGGCATCGGCTCGGACAGCCACGCGAGCGTCGATGCCGCCGAGGAGCTGCGCCTGCTCGAATACGGCCAGCGCCTCGCGCGCCAGCAGCGCAACGTGAGCGTGGCCGACGACCTCTGGCGCGCCGCCGTGGTCGGTGGCGCCCAGGCCGCCGGCCGGCCGGTCGCCGGGCTCACCGTGGATCAGCAGGCCGACTTCCTCGTGCTCGCCGACCCCATGCTCGACGGCCTGGCACCGGCGCAGCAACTGGCCAGCCATCTCTTCGCCAGCCATCGCCGCGAGGCGGTGCGCGAAGTCTGGGTGGCCGGCCAGCGCGTCGTCGACCAGGGCCACCATGCGGTGCAGGAGGCGGCGCAAAGCGGCTTCCTCGCCGCCCGCGCCCGCCTGCTGGAGGCCCTGCGATGAGCCCGACCATCGACCTGCTGCTGCGCAACGTGCGCATCGTCACCTGCGCCGACGACGCCTGCACGGTCACGCCGCCGGCCTTCGTGGCGATCTTCGGCGGGCTGATCGCCGGCCTCGGGCCGATGACCCACCTCGACCCCGACGCGCCGGTGCTGCGCGAAATCGACGCCGAGGGCGCGCTGCTCACGCCGGGGCTGATCGACTGCCACACCCACCTTGTGCACGCCGGCCACCGCGCCCGCGAGTTCGAGCTGCGCCTGCAGGGCGCGAGCTACGAGGAGATCGCCCGCGCCGGCGGCGGCATCGTCTCGACGGTGAAGCAGACGCGCGAGGCCGTGCCCGCAGACCTGCACGCGCAATCGGCGCGGCGCCTGCAGGCGCTGATGGCGCATGGCGTGACGACCGTCGAGATCAAGTCGGGCTACGGCCTGTCGCTCAAGGACGAGCTGAAGTGCCTGCGCGTCGCGCGGGAGCTCGGCCTGCGTCACCCGGTGACGGTACGCACCACGCTGCTGGCCGCGCACGCGCTGCCGCCGGAGTACGCCGGCCGCGCCGACGACTACATCGCCCATGTGGCCGAACACATCGTGCCCGAGGCGGCGCGGCTGGGCCTCGCCGATGCGGTGGATGCCTTCTGCGAGACGATCGGCTTCGATCTGGCGCAGACCCGCCAGGTGTTCGAGGCCGCGAAGCGCGCCGGCCTGCCGGTCAAGCTTCACGCCGAGCAGCTCAGCAACATGCATGGCGCGGAGCTGGCCGCCGGGTTCGGCGCGCTGTCGGCCGATCACCTCGAGCACGTCGACGAGGCCGGCGTGATGGCCATGGCCCGCGCCGGAACGGTGGCGGTGCTGCTGCCCGGCGCGTTCTACTTCCTGCGCGACACCCATGTGCCGCCGATCGACCTGTTCCGCCGCCACGGCGTGCCGATGGCCGTGGCCACCGACTGCAACCCCGGCAGCAGCCCGACCACCCACCTGCCGCTGATGATGAACATGGCTTGCACGCTGTTCCGCATGACACCGGCCGAGGCGCTGCTGGGCGTCACGCGGCATGCGGCGCGCGCGCTCGGCCTGGCCGACACGCACGGCACCGTCGAGCTCGGCAAGGTGGCCGACCTGTGCCTGTGGAACGTCGACCACCCGGCCGAGCTGGCCTATGCGATCGGCGCCAGCCCCTTAAGGCAGCGCCTGCACGGCGGACGCGACCATGCGCTGTAGCAAAGGCTGGATGCGCGCGGCCAGGTCGGTTCGGTAGGCAAAGGGCGCGATCTCGTCCATGTAGGTGCACTGGCACAGCTCGAGCTGGATCGCGTGCACGCCCTGGCCAGGTGCCCCGTAGTGTCGTGTGATCCAGCCGCCCTTGAAGCGGCCGTTGCTCACGTGGGTATAGCCGCCCTGCGCCTTCATCGGCGCCTCGGCGGCGGCCTGCACCGCCGCCGCGCAGGCCCGCCCGTCGGCGGTGCCGAGGTTGAGGTCGGGCAGCCGGCCCTCGAAGAAGCGCGGCAGCACGCTGCAGATCGAGTGGGCATCCCACAGGAGCACGCGGCCGTGGCGCTCGCGCAGTCGGTCGAGCTCTTCGCGCAGCGCATCATGGTACGGGCGCCAGTAGCGTTCGCGGCGCTCGTCGCGCTCGGCATCGCCGGGGACCTCGCCGGGCAGGTAGAGGGGTTCCTTGCGGAAGGTGTCCATCGGCAGCAGGCCGGTCACGTCCTGCCCCGGGTAGAGGCTCTCGTCCTGCGGCGGGCGGTTGAGGTCGATCACGTGGCGGGCGTAGTTCGCGGCGATCACCGTTGCGCCCAGGGCGTGAACGAACTCGTAGAGGTGCGGCAGGTGCCAGTCGACGTCGGCGCGCTGCAGCGCGGCCGGTGTCATGCGCCGCTCGAGCTCGTGCGGGATCAGCGTGCCGGCGTGCGGGACGGAGACGAGCAGCGGGGCCGTGCCCCGTGTCAGTGCGAAGACGTCCTGCTGCATGCGTGACAACCCTGGGTCAAGTGGCCTAGACAAGTCGAGGCGGCTGTGTAGACTGCGGCACGCGCCTTGCAAGGCCGACGACCCACACCCTTTCAGGAGTCGAGACGATGTTCAAGCACTCACTGGCCGGCCTTGCCGCCGCCGTTGCCATTCTCGCCGCCGCCGGCCCCGCGGCCGCTCAGGAAACCCCTGTGGCGATCGGTATTTCAGGCTGGACCGGCTTTGCGCCCTTGACCTTGGCCAAGGAGGCCGGACTGTTCAAGAAGTTCGGCCTCGACGCCTCGATCAAGAAGATTCCGCAGAAGGACCGGCACCTCGCCATCGCCTCGGGCGACATCCAGTGCGCCGCCACCACGGTCGAGACCTGGGTGGTGTGGAACGCCAACGGCGTGGCCACCACGCAGATCTTCCAGCTCGACAAGAGCTACGGCGCCGACGGCATGGTGGTCAAGCCGTCCATCACGAAGATCGCCGATCTGAAGGGCAAGACGGTGGCGGCCTCCGCCCCCGGCACGGCGCCCTACTTCGGTCTGGCCTGGATGCTGAAGAAGAACGGTCTGTCGTTGAAGGATGTCAAGGTGGTCAACCTCGAGCCGCAGGCCGCCGCCAACGCGATGATCGCCGGCAACCAGGACATCGATGCGGCGATGACCTACGAGCCTTACCTCAGCGCCGTGCGCGCCAAGCCCGAGGCCGGCAAGATCATTGCGACGACGCTGGACTACCCGATGGTGATGGACACCTTCGGCTGCACGCCCAAGTTCCTGAAGGAGAACCCCAAGGCCGCCAAGGCGCTGGCCGACGGCTACTTCGCCGCGCTCGACATGATCAAGGCCGACCCGAAGAAGAGCTTCGAGATCATGGGCGCCGACGTGAAGCAGAGCGGCGAGGCCTTCGAGAAGAGCCAGGCCTACCTGCG
>NZ_JBFXIO010000084.1:0-4249 GCF_050175855.1 Piscinibacter sp. | reverse complement strand
CGCTGGCCGACGGCTACTTCGCCGCGCTCGACATGATCAAGGCCGACCCGAAGAAGAGCTTCGAGATCATGGGCGCCGACGTGAAGCAGAGCGGCGAGGCCTTCGAGAAGAGCCAGGCCTACCTGCGCTGGCAGGACCGTGCAGCCAACCAGAAGTTCTTCGCTGGCGAGCATGCGCAGTTCAGCAAGGAAGCGGCCGACCTGCTGCTGGAGATCGGCATCATCAAGCAGATCCCCGACCTGAAGGCGCTGGCCGACACCCAGTTCATCAAGTAAGCCCCCTTCCCGCCTTGAAGCCGCTTCGCGATGTATCGCCCGGGGCCCGCACGGCCCTGGGCGTCAGCTTCTTCGTGCTGTTCTTCGCCGTCTGGGCCGCCGCCACCTTCGGCGGCTACGTGTCGAAGACCTTCCTCGCCGACCCGCTGACGATGCTGAAGTCGGGCTGGACGCTGCTGGCCGAGCAGGGCTTCGCCACCGACATCGGCTACACGGTGTGGCGCGTGGTCGGCGGTTTCGTGCTGGCGGCCATCGTCGCCGTGCCGCTGGGCGTGGCGATGGGTGCCTACAAGCCGATCGAGGCCTTCTTCGAGCCCTTCGTCTCCTTCGCGCGCTACCTGCCGGCCTCGGCGTTCATCCCGCTGCTCATCCTGTGGGCGGGCATCGGCGAGGCGCAGAAGCTCGCGGTGATCTTCATCGGCTCGTTCTTTCAACTGGTGTTGATGATCGCGGTGACGGTGGGTGCGACCAGGCGCGACCTGGTGGAAGCCGCCTACACGCTGGGCGCCAACGACTGGGGCATCGTGCGGCGCGTGCTGATCCCGGCGGCGGCGCCGCAGGTGGCCGAGACGCTGCGCCTGGTGCTCGGCTGGGCCTGGACCTACGTGATCGTCGCCGAACTGATCGGCGCCTCGCACGGCATCGGCCACATGATCACCGACAGCCAGGCGCTGCTGGCCACCGACCAGATCATCTTCGGCATCATCACGATCGGCGTGATCGGGCTCGTCTCCGACCTCGCCTTCAAGCGCGCCAACCGCGCGCTGTTCCGCTGGGCCTCGCTGTGAGCCGACCATGAGCCGATTGAGCATCCGCGGCGTCGGCCGCACCTTCCCCGGCGTGAACGGCGGCGCGCCGACGCTGGCGCTGCAGCCCACCGACCTCGAGGTGGCCGACAACGACTTCATCACCGTGCTCGGCCCCTCGGGCTGCGGCAAGTCGACGCTGCTGCGCATCGTCGCCGGGCTGGACGAACCCACGCAGGGCGAGGTGCTGCTCGATGGCCAGCCGGTGCGCGGCCCGGGCGCCGAGCGCGGCATGGTGTTCCAGAGCTACACGCTGTTCCCCTGGCTGACGGTGCACCAGAACATCTGCTTCGGCCTGCGCGAGAAGGGCATGGCGCTGCCGCAGCAGGCCGAGATCGCCGCGCGTTTCATCGCCGAGGTCGGCCTCAAGGGCTTCGAGAACCACTTTCCCAAGCAGCTCTCCGGCGGCATGCAGCAGCGCGTGGCGCTGGCCCGCGCGCTGGCCAACGACCCGAAGATCCTGCTGCTCGACGAGCCCTTCGGCGCACTGGACAACCAGACTCGCGCGCTGATGCAGGAGCTGCTGTTGTCGATCTGGGAGCAGCACAAGAAGACGGTGCTGTTCGTCACCCACGACGTCGACGAGGCGATCTTCATGGCCAACCGCTGCGTGGTGTTCAGCGCACGGCCCGGGCGCATCAAGAACGAGCTGGGGATCGACCTGCCCTACCCGCGCCACTACACGGTGAAGACCACGCCGCGCTTCTCGGAGCTGAAGGCGGTGGTCACCGAGGACATCCGGGCGGAGAGCCTCAAGACCGCCCAGATGGAGCACTGATCAGAGCGTGGCGCCTTCTTCCACCAGGGCCGTGGCTTGGGCAATGTCCGGTGCCATCAGCCGATCCTCCGCCAGGCGCGGCACCTTCGCGCGCAGCCGCGCATGAAGCGCCTCGATTGCCGGCGACGAGCGCAGCGGGCGGTGGAAATCCAGCGCCTGGGCCGAGGCCAGCCACTCGATGCCGACGATGCCGGCGGTGTTGTCGAGCATCTGGTGCAGGCGCCGTGCCGCGTAGGTGGCCATCGAGACGTGGTCTTCCTGGTTGGCCGAGGTGGGCAGGGAGTCGACGCTTGCCGGGTGCGCGAGCGACTTGTTCTCCGAGGCCAGTGCCGCCGAGGTCACCTGCGCGATCATGAAGCCGGAGTTCAGCCCGCCGTGCTCGACCAGGAAGGCGGGCAGGTTGGACAGCACCGGGTCCATCAGCATCGCGGTGCGGCGCTCGGACAGCGCGCCGATCTCGGCGATCGCCAGCGCCAGGTTGTCGGCCGCAAAGGCCACCGGCTCGGCGTGGAAGTTGCCGCCGGACAGCGCCTCCATCGTGTCGGCGAAGACCAGCGGGTTGTCGGAGACGCCGTTGGCCTCGGTCAGCAGGATGTCCCAGGCATGCGTCATCTGGTCGAGGCAGGCGCCCATCACCTGCGGCTGGCAGCGCAGGCAGTACGGGTCCTGCACCTTCTCGCAGTGAATGTGCGAGGCGCGCAGCGCACTGTCCTTCAGCCAGGCACGGTAGCGCGCTGCCACCGCGCGCTGGCCCTTCTGGCCGCGCACGGCGTGGATGCGGTCGTCGAAGGGCGTGTCCGAGCCCTTGGCGGCGTCGACCGTCATCGCGCCGACGGCCAGCGAGGCGTCGAACACCTGCTGCAGGCGCAATGCGGCGTGGATCGCCAGCGCGGTCGAGGCCTGCGTGCCGTTGAGCAGCGCCAGGCCCTCCTTGGGGCCGAGCGTCAGCGGCTTCAGGCCGGCATGCGGCAGCGCCTCGAGCGCGCTCACGCGCCGGCCGGCTACGAAGGCTTCGCCCACGCCGATCAGCACGCCGGCCATGTGCGACAGCGGCGCGAGGTCGCCGGAGGCGCCCACCGAGCCCTTCTCTGGCACCACCGGCAGCACGTCGTGGGCGAGCAGCGCCAGCAGCGCCTCGATCACCTCCAGCCGCACGCCCGATACGCCATGCGCCAGGCTCGCCGCCTTGAGCAGCAGCATCAGCCGCACCACCGGCGCGCTCATCGGCTGCCCGATGCCGGCGCTGTGCGACAGCACCAGGTTCTTCTGCAGCTGGGTGAGCTGGTCGTCGGCGATGCGGGTCTGCGCCAGCTTGCCGAAGCCGGTGTTGATGCCATACACCGGTTCGTGGCGCGACACCAGCGTGCGCACGCAGTCCACGCTGGCCTGGATGCCGGCCTTCGCCGATGCCGCTACGGCCAGCTTCAGCGGGCCGGCCGCCGCGCGGGACAGCAGGGCCTGGTCGAGCCCGCCCGGGGTGATGAAGGTGGTGTCCATCGTCGCGCTCCGCAAAGTGGTCTAGACAACTTTAGCATGCTCACGGGAAGAAGGAAACCATGACGCCGCCTGCCGCGCCCCGCCGCCTGCCCTCGGAGGACATCAAGGCCTCGATTCGCCAGCGCATCGCCGAGGGCGGCTGGCAACCCGGCATGAAGCTGCCCTCCGAGCGCGAGCTGGTGCAGCAGTTCGGCTGCGCGCGCATGACGGTGCACCACGCGCTGCGCGAGCTGGAGGACGAGGGCCTGATCGAGCGCCGCCAGGGTTCTGGTTCGTATGTGGCGCAGCTGCACCCGATCTCCAACGTGCTGCAGGTGCGCGACATCCACGAGGAGATCGCCGAACGCGGGCACGTGCACGTCACCCGCGTTCTCGCGGTGGAAAGGCTCAAGGCCTCGCCCGACGTCGCCGCCGCGATGCGGCTGCGCAAGGGCAGCACGGTGTTCCACGTGCGGCTGGTGCACGTGGAGAACGGCGTGCCGATCCAGCTGGAAGACCGGCACGTGAACCCGGCGCTCGCCCCCGGCTTCATGGAGCGCGACTTCACGCAGGTGACGCCTTCGGCCGTGCTGTTCGAGCACGCGCCGCTGACCGAGGCCGAGCAGGTGGTCGAGGCGGTGCTGGCCGATGCCGAGCAGGCGCGCGCGCTCGACGTGCCGGCCGGCTCGGCGCTGCTGATGGTTTCGCGCCGCACGGTGTCGCAGGGCGCCGTGGCCTCGGTGGCGCGCCTGTACCATCCCGGCACCCGCTACCGCCTGATCGGGCATTTCTCCGTCTGATCGTCTCCATGACCACCGACCTCACCGACGCCGAGTTCCAGGAGCTCGACGAGCTGCTGGCCCAGACGCCCGAACCCTTCGAGCCGCTCGACGCGGTGATGCTCGACGGCTACC
>NZ_JBFXIO010000083.1:0-14200 GCF_050175855.1 Piscinibacter sp. | reverse complement strand
ACCGAGGCACTGTGCTGTGACGGCGACCACCACCCTTACCCCCGACCTGCGCGGAAAGGCTACTCTGGCCGGCGTGCTGTATGCGGTCATCATCGTGGCCGGCATCTGGGGTGAAGCTGCCGTGCGTGCACCACTGCTGTACCCAGACGATCCCCAACGCACCGCAACGACGGTTCAGGCCGCTCTGGGACTGGTGCGCGCCAGCCTGGCCACCGATGTGCTGATGTTGATCGCCGACGTGGGCTTGGCGGTGCTGCTGTACCGCCTGCTGCGCGCCCAGGGCCCCACCCTGGCGATGGCGGCCATGGCCTTTCGGCTGATGCAAGCGGCGGTGCTGGCGGCCAACCTGCTGAACCTACAGGTCATGGTCTTGCTGCTCGATGGCGCCCGCAGCGCCACGCTGCTGGGCGACAGCGCGGCTGCCTGGAGCACCTTGCTCCTGCAGGCGCATGCCCATGGCTACGACTTGGGTTTGGTGTTCTTCGGCGTCAACGCCGTGCTTACTGGCGCGCTGCTGTGGCGTGCGGCCTGGGTGCCGCGGGCGCTGGCCTTGTTGGTCATTGCGGCTGGCGTTGTCTACTTGATGGGCAGCTGCGTTCGCTTGTTGGCGCCCGGGCTGTCGGACGCCTTAGCTCCGGCCTACGCATTGCCGCTGCTCGCCGAGTCCGCGTTCTGCGGATGGCTGCTGTGGGCGGGCGCAGGCTCAAAGCGATAGCCTCGTCAACCGCGGTCTCCGCGACAAGCGGCGTGCAAGAAGCCCGACGCCTCGTGCGGACCCGTCGGTCAGGAAGCGAACGATTCCTCGGCGGCATCACTCCGAGCGAGAGCCTTCTTCCGGAGGTCAGCCAAGAGCAACTCACTTCAGTCTGGTGCCGCCGCCCACCCGGTCACCGTAACCATCAGCAGATGGCCGGGTGTGTGAGATCACGAACGGCCGCTTCGTAGAAGAGAAACAAGAAAGGTAATGGCCCGCCGTCGGGCCACTTTGGAGCAAGCCGGCTGGCAGGTTTGGGTCGACAACGGCCCGACGCCCTTTCCGAGCGTCGGTCGGCAAGCTGCGTAAGGCGGTCTTCCGACGCGGAGGGCAACCCTGGAGGGCCTTGGAAACTTGATTGCGGCGAATCAAGTTCAGTCGAGGCGGCCTATAGGACTGCCGCCCAAGGCGCGTGGCTTCACGACTCCATTGGCCCTGTCACGACCAGCTTCGGTCTGAACACCGGCCCCGCCATCCGCGTTCCGGCAGAAGGCATCCCGCGCGCCGTTGACTTCAGCCGCCGCCAAGGCGCGCCCTGCAAATACGACTTTGTTGTTGGGGGGCGCGCCAAAAGTACGAGTTTGTTATTGCTAATGCGAGTTTGTTATCAGCAATCATAGAGCTGAGCGGAGCCCGCCCGATCACTCCACCGTCACACTCTTGGCCAGGTTGCGCGGCTTGTCCACGTCGGTACCCCGCGCGCAGGCCGAGTGATAGGCCAGCAGCTGCAGTGGCACCACGTGCAGGATGGGGCTGAGCACGCCGTAGTGCTCGGGCATGCGGATCACGTGCAGGCCTTCGCCCGATTCGATGCGCGTGTCGCTGTCGGCGAACACGAACAGCTCGCCGCCGCGCGCGCGCACTTCCTGCATGTTGCTCTTGAGCTTGTCGACCAGCGCATCGTTCGGCGCCACGGTCACCACCGGCATGGCGCTGGTGACGAGCGCCAGCGGGCCGTGCTTGAGCTCGCCGGCCGGGTAGGCCTCGGCGTGGATGTAGCTGATCTCCTTGAGCTTGAGCGCGCCTTCGAGCGCGATCGGGTAGTGCAGGCCACGGCCGAGGAACAGCGCGTTCTCCTTGCGCGCGAAGGCCTCGCTCCAGGCCACCACCTGCGGCTCCAGCGCCAGCACGGCCTGCACCGCCGCCGGCAGGTGGCGCAGCGCCTTGAGGTGCTGCGCCTCCTGCTCGTCGCTCAGGTGGCCGCGCGCCTGGGCCAGCGCCAGCGTGAGCAGGAACAGCCCGACCAGCTGCGTCGTGAAGGCCTTGGTCGAGGCCACGCCGATCTCGGCGCCGGCGCGGGTGATGTAGGCAAACTCGCACTCGCGCACCATCGCGCTGGTGGCCACGTTGCACACCGTCAGCGTGTGCTTCATGCCCATCGAGCGCGCATGCTTCAGCGCGGCCAGTGTGTCGGCGGTCTCGCCGCTCTGCGAGATCGTCACCACCAGCGTGCGCGGGTTGGGCACGCTGTCGCGGTACCGGTATTCGCTGGCGATCTCCACGCTGGTGGGAATCTTCGCGATGCTCTCCAGCCAGTACTTCGCCGTGGAGCCGCTGTAGTAGCTGGTGCCGCAGGCGAGGATGAGGACGCTGTCGATCTCCTTGAAGGCCTTGTACGCGCCGTCGCCGAACAGCTCCGGCGTGATGCCCTCCACCGCGTCGAGCGTGTCGGCGATGGCGCGCGGCTGCTCGAAGATCTCCTTCTGCATGTAGTGCCGGTACGGGCCCAGTTCGGCGGCGCCGGTGTGCGCCTGCACGGTGCGCACCTCGCGCGTCACCGGCTTGAAGGCGCCGCTGCCGTCGAGGTGGCTGATCCAGTGCTTGCCGAGCTGCAGGTCGACGACGTCGCCTTCTTCCAGGTAGACGATCTGGTCGGTCACACCGGCCAGGGCCATGGCGTCGCTGGCCAGGAAGGTGTCGCCGGCGCGCTCGCCGGTGCCGATGCCCAGCACCAGCGGCGAGCCCTCGCGCGCGCCGACCACGCGGTGCGGCTCGTCGCGGCAGAACACCGCGATGGCATAGGCGCCGCGCAGCTGCACGATGGCGCGCTGCACGGCCTCGAGCAGGTCGCCTTCGTACAGGCGGTCGACGAGGTGGGCGATGACCTCGGTGTCGGTCTGGCTGGTGAACTCGTAGCCCTTGGCCTTCAGCTCGGCGCGCAGTTCGTCGTGGTTCTCGATGATGCCGTTGTGAACGAGCGCGATGCGGCCGGCGCTCGCCTGCTTGGCCTGGGGCCCGTGCGAGAAGTGCGGGTGTGCGTTGTGCACCGCCGGCGCGCCGTGCGTCGCCCAGCGGGTGTGGGCGATGCCGGTGCCGCCTTCGACGCCGTCGGCCTTCACGTTCGCATCGAGCTCGGCCACCCGCGAGGTGCTGCGCGCCCGGCGCAGCTCGCCGCCCTGGTGCACCGCCACGCCGCAGGAGTCGTAGCCGCGGTATTCCAGGCGGCGCAGGCCCTCGATGAGGACCGGGACGATGTTGCGCGTGGAGACGGCGCCGACGATTCCGCACATGCTGAGCTTCCCTTCGGGTGGAGACGGGGTCGGATGCTAGGCAGACCCCCGAGGTGGTTGATTGCAATCTTCGGCGATCAGTGCAATATTCCGCCACCCCGCAAACCGGGTGAAGAATTACCTCGCAGAGTCATCGTTTGTGACAGATATCACCACGCCCATCGACCTGGATGCGACGGACCTGCGCATCCTCGACCAGCTCCAGCGCGACGCTTCGCTGACCAACCAGGCTCTGGCCGCCGCGGTGCACACCTCGCCGGCCACCTGTCTGCGGCGCGTGAAGAGGCTGATGGACGCCGGCGTCATCGAGCGCCAGGTGGCACTGCTGTCGCCGGCGAAGCTGGGCGCCGGCCTGACCGCGATCGTGGAGGTGACGCTCGACCGCCAGGGCGCCGAGCACCTCGCGGCCTTCGAGGCCCGGGCGGTGGCCGACGAAGCGGTGCGCCAGTGCTACCGCGTCTCACCCGGGCCAGACTTCCTGCTGATCCTGCAGGTGAGCGACATGCCGGGCTACCACGCGCTGGTGCAGCGCCTGTTCACGCAGGATGCCAACGTGCGCAACGTGAAGGCCTTCTTCAGCGTCTCGCGGGCGAAGTTCGAGCCGTCCGTGGCGCTGCCCGCCGCGGCTACGACTTGAGGATCACCAGCCCCTTGAGGTATTCGCCCTCGGGGAAGACCAGCGTCTGCGGGTGGTCCGGCGCGGCGGCCACGCGGGCGTAGATCGCACCGTCGACACCGGCATCCATGCCCGCGCCGGCCACGATCTTGTGGAACAGCTCGGTGCCCACGCCGCCCGAGCACGAGAAGGTGAACAGCGCACCGCCCGGCGCCAGCAGCTTGAGCGCGAGACGGTTGATGTCCTTGTAGGCCCGAGCGGCACGTTCGGCATGCGCGGCGGTGGGCGCGAACTTGGGCGGGTCGAGCACGATGGCGTCGAACACCTCGCCGTTCTTCAGCGCATCGCGCAGGGTCTGGTTCACGTCGGCGTCGCGCGCCTCGTGGCGCGTGGCATCGAAGCCATTCAGAGCCACGTGCGCCGTGGCGCGCGCCAGCGCCGGCGCCGACGAATCCACGCTCACTACGCGCTGCGCACCGCCGGCCAGCGCCGCCACGCTGAAGCCGCCGGTGTAGCAATAGCAGTTGAGCACACGCTCGAAGCCGAAGTGCCTGACGGTGTCGGCAAACAGCTTGCGGTTGTCGCGCTGGTCGAGATAGAAGCCGGTCTTGTGGCCCTCGGCCACGTCGAGCGTGAGCTTCCAGGCGTGCTCGCGGATCGTCACCTCGGTGGCGCCCTCGCCGCGCAGCCAGCCAGCGGCCGGCTCCAGGCCCTCGAGTTTGCGCACGCCGGAATCGCTGCGCTCGTACAGGCGCGTCAGGCCCGTGGCCTTCAGCAGCAGATCGGCGATGCTGCCCTTCCAGCGCTCGGTGCCGGCGGAGAGGAACTGCGCCGAGAGCAGATCGCCGTAGCGGTCGACGATCAGCCCGGGCAGGCCGTCGGCCTCGCCATGGATCAAGCGCACGCCGTCGCTCTCGATCGGCAGCCGCGCGCGCAGCGCCAGCGCGCGGGCGATGCGGCGTTCGAAGAAGTGCTCGTCGATGCGCTCGGCCTCGTCGAAGCTCCAGGCGCGCACGCGGATCATCGAGCTGGGGCTGAATGCCGCCCAGGCGAGGAAGCGGCCGTCTGCGGCCTGCACGCGCACCGTCTCGCCGGCGTCGGCCTTGCCCTTGTCGATCGAACCCTGGAACACCCAGGGGTGGCGGCGCAGCAGCGAGCGCTCCTTGCCCTCGCGCAGCGTGATGACCTTCATGTCGCTCTTACTTCCTCTTGGCGCGGGGGTGCGCAGCGTCGTACACCTTCGACAGGTGCCCGAAATCGAGCCGCGTGTAGACCTGGGTGGTGGTGATGTTGGCGTGGCCGAGCAGCTCCTGTACCGCACGCAGATCACCGCTGGACTGCAGCAGGTGCGAGGCGAAGGAGTGGCGCAGCATGTGCGGGTGCACGTGCGTCGGCAGCCCGGCCTGCAGCGCGCGGCGCTTCAGCCGAGAGCGCAGCTGGCTGGGCGTGAGGCGCGTGCCGCGCTGGCTGACGAACAGCGCCGGCTCGCCCGGCTTCGCGAGTTCGCCGCGCACCTCCAGCCAGGCCCGCAGCGCCTTCAGCGCCGCGCCGCCCACCGGCACGCTGCGCCGCTTGCTGCCCTTGCCGAGCACATGGGCGGTGGCATCGGAAGCATCGATCCAGCCGGCAGCTTCGCTGCTCGCGCCGACATCGAGCCCGATCAGCTCGCCCACGCGCAACCCACAGCCGTACAGCAGCTCGACGATGCAGTGGTCGCGCGCCTGCAGGCGCGGATCGCCGTCGTCGTCGGGGTGATGGTCGGCCAGCGCCATCGCCTGGTCGATCGGCAAGGCCTTGGGCAGCGGCTTGGCTGCCTTGGGCGCACGCACGCCGTCGACCGGGTTGAGCGGCACCAGGCCATCGCGCCCCAGCCAGCGGTACAGGCCGCGCCAGGCCGAGAGCACGATGGCGATGCTGCGTGGCGCGAGGCCCTGTGCATGCAGCTGCGCGGCCCAGCGGCGAATGTGGTGCACCTGCACCTCGCGCAGCACCACCGGCTGCTTCTGCGCGAAGCCGCGCAGCCGTTCGAAGGCTTCGGCGTACATCGCCAGCGTACGCGGTGCAAGGCGCCGCTCCACCTCGAGGTGGACGAGGTGTCGGGCGATATCGTTGTCCATCAGGAAACGGGCAGCAACCGCGACAGCGACGCGCTGGCCAGCTCGCCGATGCGCTGCAGGAACTCGGTGCCCATGTCGGCGGTGTAGCGTGTCGGGTCGGGCGAGGCCAGCACCAGCATGCCGAAGGCCTCGATGCCGGCGCCGTGGCGCAGCGGAATCATCGCCAGCGACATCGCGGAGGCCGGGTCGTCGAGCCACTGCGCCGCCTCGAAGCCGCTGTTCACGCCGCAGTAGGGCAACGTCAGGCTCGCGGCCAGGCTCTTCACATCGGCACTGACAGGCGTGGCGAAGGGCAGCGCGGCGAAGGCCTCGGCCGCGCCCCACAGCCGGATGCCCGACTGCGGGATCATGAACTGGTGCATCAGCTCGCGCGTCAGCGTGGCGGGCAGCTCGGCCGCGCTGGCGGTGAGCATCAGCGCGCGCGTCCAGCGGTGCAGCCGGTCGGCGATGGCCACGTTCTCCTGGCCGTGGCGGATCATCTCGATGAGCTTGCCCTCCAGGCCCTTGATCTTCTCGCGCAGCATTTCCATCTGCCGCTCCTGCAGCGAGACGGCGCGCTGGCCATGCGGGCTGGTGAGCTGGATGCTGGACAGCAGCTCGGCGTGGCGCTCGAAGAAGCCGGGGTTGTTGGCCAGGTAGTTGGCGATGTCCTGCTCGGTGATGCCCTGGATGCTCATGTCTGCCCCTCGTCCGTCGGGTACGCCGGCCGATCCCCCACGGGGATGCTGACCGGCTTGGGAACGGCCCGGCGCTCGGCCAGCCTCATAGTTCGATCTCCCCTTCGAAGACGGTCACCGCCGGCCCCGTCATGAACACATGCGAATCGCCGCCGGCCCACTCGACGGTGAGCAGCCCGCCGCGCGTCTCGACGTCGACCTTCGCGTCGAGCAGCCCGAGCCGGATGCCGGCCACCACCGCCGCGCAGGCGCCGGTGCCGCAGGCCAGCGTCTCGCCGGCGCCGCGCTCGTGCACACGCAGGCGGATGCGGCTGCGCGAGAGCACCTGCACGAAACCAGCGTTGACGTGGCGCGGGAAGCGCGCGTGCGTCTCGATCACCGGGCCCTGCACGGCCACCAGCGCCGCCTCGACGTCGTGCACGAACTGCACGGCGTGCGGGTTGCCCATCGACAGCACGGCCACCTCGGCGTTGTAGTCGCCCAGGTCGAGCGGCCACAGCTCGAAGCCGTTCTGGAGACGAGGCGTCAGGCCGCTCGCATCGAAGGGCACACGGGCCAGCTCGAAGATCGGGGCGTTCATGTCGACGGTGACGCGGCCGTCGGGCTGCGCGTGCAGCTCCAGCAGGGTGTTCATCGTCTCCACGCGCACGCGGGCCTTGTCGGTCAGCCCCTTGTCCTGCACGAAGCGCACGAAGCAGCGCGCGCCGTTGCCGCACTGCTCGACCTCGTCGCCGCTGCCGCCGTTGAAGATGCGGTAGCGGAAGTCCACGCCCGGCGTGGCGCTCTTCTCCACCACCAGGATCTGGTCGGCGCCGACGCCGAAGCGGCGGTCTCCGAGCCTGCGGCACTGCTCGCGCGTCAGCTCGATCGGCTCGCGCGTGGCGTCGAGCACGACGAAGTCGTTGCCCGCGCCCTGCATCTTGGTGAAGTGGAGCTTCATCGGGGCGGATTATCCGCTGTCAGTACAGCGATGCCTCCCCGGCAGGCCGCGTCTTGAAGCGCTTGTGCACCCACAGGTACTGCGCCGGGTTCTCGCGAATGCGCTCCTCGATCCAGCGGTTCATGCGCGCGGTGTCGGCCAGCGCATCGTCGGTGGGGAAGTCGTCCCATGGCGGCTGGAAGCGCACGCGGTAGCCCTGCCCGCCCGGCAGCATCTCGGCGATCACCGGCTGCACCGCCATGTTCAGCAGCTTCGCCATGCGCGAGGGCGCGAGCAGCGTGGCCGCCGGCACGCCGAAGAAGGGCACGAAGGCGGCGTCGCGCTCGCCGAAGTCCATGTCGGGCAGGTTGAAGAAGCCGGTGCCCTGGCGGATCTCGCGGATCAGCGGCTTGGCCGAATCGCTGCGCGGAAAGATCACCGCGTTGCCCAGACGCAGCCGGCCCTGGCGGATCACCGCATCCATCACCGGGTTGGTCTGCTGCTGGTAGATCGAGGCGCCCTTCTTCTTCTGGAACAGCAGCACCGAGGCACCGGCCACGTCCAGCGCCATGAAGTGCGGCACCAGCCACATCACCGGCCGCTCGCTGCGCTCGGCCAGGTCGACCTCGCCCTCGACGTGGATCAGCTTCATCAAGCGCTCGCGCGGCGCCCACCACAGCAGCCCGCGCTCGACGATGCTGCGGCCCAGCCAGCTGAAGTGCTCGCGCGCCAGGGCCTCGCGTTCGGCCACGGTCTTCTCGGGGAAGCAGAGTTCGAGGTTGCGCAGCGCGATGCGCCGGCGCGAACCCGCCAGGCGATAGAGCAGCGCGCCGAGGCCTTGGCCGATGGCGGCCTGCACACCCAGCGGCAGCCAGTGGATCAGCCACAGCACGCCCAGCAGCAGCTTCGTCGCGAGCGCCTGCATCACTCGGCAGCCCCGGCGCGCGGCGTCTTGTAGCGGTGGTAGCCCCACAGGTACTGCTGTGGGCACTGGCGGATCAGGTGTTCCATCGCCCGGTTGATCACCGCGGCCGATTCCGCCTGCGCGGAAGGCTCGGCCGGCAGCGGCTCGGGCATCTTCTGGAAGCGCACCACGTAGCCTCTGCCGCGCGGCAGCCGCTCGCCCCAGATCAGCAGCACCACCGCGCCGGTCTGCTGCGCCAGCCGCGCGGCCAGGGTCATCGTGTAGGCGCTCTCGCCGAAGAATGGCGCCCATTCGCCCTGCCCCTCGGGCGGCACCTGGTCGGGCAGCAGGCCCACCGTCTCGCCGCGGCGCAGCGCGCGGATCATCTGCCGCACCCCGGCCAGAGAGGCCGGCGCCGTGGCCAGGCCCTCGCGCGAGCGCGAGCCTTCCATCACCTCGCGCAGCCAGGGCTGCTTGGCCGGCCGGTACAGCACCGTGATCGGCCCGTACTGCGCCGCGAAGCGCTCGGCATAGGCCTGCGCGCAGATCTCGAAGCAGCCCAGGTGCGGCGTGAGCAGCAGCAGCCCGCGGCCGCCCGCATGGGCTTCATCGACGAGCTCGGCGCCTTCGATGCGTGTGAAGGAGGCCAGCGGCGTGCTCGCCGGACGCAGCCACAGGAAGGGCAGTTCCATCACCATGCGGCCGGCCTCGGCGACGGCGGCGCGCGCCGCCTCGCGGCCGATGCCGGCCTGGCGCACGTGCGCGTCGAAACGCCGGCGGTAGGTGGGCGAGAGCCAGTAGCCCAGCCACCCCACCCCCGTGCCCAGGGTGTGCAGAAAGGCCAGGGATCGGCTCGAAAGCCAGCGAAAGAGTCGGATCATCTTCCTATAATCGCGGGGTCGCCGAGTTATTGAACTACTTGCGGGGCGACTGACAAATCCCGCTAAAGCGTTCGCCGCTCCTCCAGAATCACCAGGTCGGCAACGCAAGTGCAACCTGACTGGAGTTTAAGAGTGTCGAACGACTTCCTTTTCACGTCCGAATCGGTCTCCGAAGGTCACCCCGACAAGGTGGCCGACCAGATCTCGGACGCCATCCTCGATGCGATCTTCAAGCAGGACCCGCGCTCGCGCGTGGCCGCCGAGACGCTGACCAACACCGGCCTCGTGGTGCTGGCCGGCGAGATCACCACCAACGCGCACGTCGACTACATCCAGGTGGCGCGCGACACCATCAAGCGCATCGGCTACGACAACACCGAGTACGGCATCGACTACAAGGGCTGCGCGGTGCTGGTGGCCTACGACAAGCAATCGAATGACATTGCTCAAGGCGTGGACCACGCCAGCGACGACCACCTGAACACCGGCGCCGGCGATCAGGGCCTGATGTTCGGCTACGCGTGCGACGAGACGCCCGAGCTGATGCCCGCGCCGATCTATTACGCGCACCGCCTCGTGGAACGCCAGGCCCAGCTGCGCAAGGACGGCCGCCTGCCCTTCCTGCGCCCCGACGCCAAGAGCCAGGTGACGATGCGCTACGTGGACGGCAAGCCGCACTCGATCGACACCGTGGTGCTGTCCACCCAGCACAGCCCCGACCAGAGCGAGACCGCCACCAAGCTCAAGGCCAGCTTCTACGAGGCGGTGATCGAGGAGATCATCAAGCCCGTGCTGCCCAAGGAGTGGCTGAAGGACACCCGCTACCTCGTCAACCCGACCGGCCGCTTCGTCATCGGCGGCCCGCAGGGCGACTGCGGCCTGACCGGCCGCAAGATCATCGTCGACACCTACGGCGGCGCCTGCCCGCACGGCGGCGGCGCGTTCTCCGGCAAGGACCCGAGCAAGGTCGACCGCTCGGCCGCCTACGCCGCGCGCTACGTGGCCAAGAACGTGGTGGCCGCCGGCCTGGCCCGCCAGTGCCAGGTGCAGGTGGCCTACGCGATCGGCGTGGCCAAGCCGATGAACATCACCGTCTACACCGAAGGCACGGGCAAGATCCCCGACGACCAGATCGGCAAGCTGGTGGCCGAGCATTTCGACCTGCGCCCGAAGGGCATCATCCAGATGCTGGACCTGCTGCGCCCGATCTACGAGAAGACCGCCGCCTACGGCCACTTCGGCCGCGAGGAGCCGGAGTTCACCTGGGAACGTACCGACAAGGCTGCGGCCCTGAAGGCGGCTGCCGGTCTCTGACGTGCAGGCCTGGCAATAGGACGCGAAGGGCGACGCGAGTCGCCCTTTTCGTTTTCGGCAGCGACGTTGATTTCGCCACGCCCCGCGGTCCGCCACGGCCCCACAATCGGCCGCTGATGTCCCCCTGGCCCACCGCCCTCCGCTCCCTGCGCAGCCGCTACCTGGCTGGCAGTCTGGCCGTCTTCGTCGCCATGCTCGGGCTGCTGTTGTGGAACGCGCAGCACCGCATGCACCAGGCGCTGGACGAGCGCTTCGCCGCCGAGCAGCAGGCGCTCGGGCCGCTGCTGGTGGCGGCCTTCGGCCCGCTGATCGCCACGCGCGACTACGCCACGATCACCGAGCTGGCCGAGGCCACCGCCCTGGAGCGGCACCTCGCTCACCTCGAAGTCCTGGACAACCGCGGCCAGCGCATCGCGCTGGGCGGCGATCCCTCGCAGCCCGGGCAGCGTGTGGCCAGCGTGCCGGTGACGCTGGCAGGGCAGTTGCTCGGCGAACTGCGCTTCGGCATCGACACCGAGCCGCTGAGCGCAGCGCGCGGCCACCTGCTGCGCGACAGCCTGCTGATCGGCGTCGCCGTGCTGGTCGGCGGCATGCTGCTGCTGTTCCTGACCACCGGCTGGATGAGCGCGGGCTTTCGCCGGCTCTCACAGGCGAGCCGGCGCGTAGCCGCGGGCGACTACGCCACGAAGTTGCCGGCCAGCCCCGTGCAGGAACTCGATGACGTCTCGCAGGCCTTCAACCACATGGCCGAGGCGGTGCAACAGCAGTTGCAGGCCGTGCGGGACGGCGAACGCTCGTTGCGCGACCTGATCGACACCATGTCCGAAGGATTGGTGGTGGTCGACCGCGACATGCGCCCGATCGACTGCAACGAGGCGATGGCCCGGTTCGCTGGCATGACGCGCAAGCAGCTGCTGGCCGGCGGGCCGGCCTCCGGTCGCAACGAGATGCGCAGGCCTGACGGCCACGTGCTGGCCCCGCAGGAGCGGCCGGCCGCACTCGCGCTGGCCACCGGGCAGCCGCAGCGCGACGTGCTGATTGACCTGCGGCACGCCGACGGGCGGCGCCACTGGGTCACCATCAACGCGACGCCGCTGCGTCGCGCAGGCAACGACGAGATCCATGCGGTGTTCTCCACCGTGACTGACGTGACGACACGCGTCGAGGCGGAACGCCAGCTGCGCGACGTCAACGAGATGCTCGAGCAGCGCGTGCGCGAGCGCACCGCCGAGCTGCAGCAGGCCAAGGAAGCGGCGGAATCGGCCAACCAGGCCAAGAGCGAATTCCTCTCGGGCATGAGCCACGAGCTGCGCACGCCGCTGAACGCCATCCTCGGCTTCGCCCAGCTGCTGTCGATGACGCTGGCCGACGAGGCGCAGCGCCAGCGCGTGCGCCAAATCGAATCGGCCGGCTGGCACTTGTTGGAGCTGATCAACGACGTGCTCGACCTCGCGCGCATCGAGGCCGGCGCGATGAGCACCTCGCCCGAGCCGGTGGAGCTCGGCGAGCTGGTCGGCAGCGCGATGTCGCTGGTGCAGCCGCTGGCGGCCGAGCGCGGCGTGACCCTGGCCGCGCCCGAGGGCACGGCCGCCGCGGCCTGGGCCACGGCCGACCGGCGCCGCTTGCGCCAGGTGCTGGCCAACCTGCTGTCCAACGCAGTCAAGTACAACCACCGCGGCGGCTCGGTGCGGGTGGCGGTGGGCACGGATGCCGTGGGGCAGCGCACGCTGGCCGTGAGCGACACCGGCCGCGGCTTCACGCCGCAGCAACTGGCGCAGCTGTTCCAGCCCTTCCAGCGCTTCGTCGGCGAACACGAGGCGATCGAGGGCACCGGCATCGGCCTGGTGATCACGCGGCGGCTCGTCGAGATGATGGGCGGCACGCTCACGGTGGAGTCGGAAGCGGGCCGGGGCTCGGTGTTCCACATCACGCTGCCGGCCGCAGCGGCGCCGCCCTCGCCGGCACCCGCGATGGCACAGCTGCCCGCCGTGCCCGGCGAAGCGAAGCGCGCGCGCTTGCTCTACGTCGAGGACAACCCCTCCAACGTCGATCTGCTGCGCGAGGTGCTGGCCCTGCGGCCGGGACTGGACCTCACGGTGGCCACCGACGGGCCCGGCGGGCTCGCGCAGGCCCTGCGCGGCGGCTTCGACCTGGCGCTGATCGACATCGACCTGCCGGGCATGGACGGCGTCGAGCTCTGCCGGCGGCTGCGTGCCGAGCCGGCCACGGCCGCGCTGCCCCTGCTGGCGCTCAGCGCCAACGCGATGCCGTCGGAGACGCGGCGCGCGCTGCAGGCTGGCTTCGATGCCTATCTGACCAAGCCGCTCGACGTGGTGCGGCTGCTCGAGGAAATCGACCGCAGGCTCGAGCCCGGCGCGCGCGCCCCCCGATGAAGGAGACCCCGACGATGCCGCAAGACGCCGCCCGCCGCCGCCTGGCGGCCGCCGCACTGGCCGCGCCGCTGCTGTGGGCCGGCCGCGCCGCCCGCGGCCAGGCACCCGCGCCGCTGACGCTGACGCTCTCGCCCTTCCTTTCGCCGGCCTCGCTGCTGGCCGCCTTCCGCCCGCTGCGCGAGCACCTGGAGCGCACGCTGGCGCGGCCGGTGGAAATGCTGAGCACCAAGGATTTCCACAGCCTGTGCGAGCGCGTGAAGGCGCAGAGGCAAGACGTGGCGATGCTGCCTGCCCACCTGGCGCGGTTGGCCATCACCGATTGGGGACACCTGCCGCTGGCGGCCACCATCGATGCGCTCGACGTGGTCGTGCTGGTGCGCCAGGACAGCCCGGCGCGCAGCCCGGCCGACCTGCGCGGCAGCACGGTGGCGATGCTCGATCCGCTGGCGCTCACGGCCACCGTGGGCCGGCTGTGGCTGCGCGAACAGGGTCTGCTCGATGACGTGACCGTGCAGACCGCCCCGTCGATCAACAGTGCGCTGTTCGCGCTCGACCGCGGCGAGGCCCGTGCCGTGATCGCCGGCAGCACCCAGCTGCTCGGCCTGTCGGTGAAGACGCCGCGCAACGACCGCGTGCTGGCCACGCTGCGCGGCATCCCGGGGCCGATCTACGTGGCCCGGCCGGGGATGGCGGCGGCGGAGTTCGACACGCTGCGCGCGGCGATGCTCTCGTTCCAGCGCGATACCGCGCGGCCGGTGACGGCGGCCAACTCCTCGCTGCACGCCGTGGAGCCGGCGCTGCTGGAGCAGCTCGACGCGCTGGCCGCGATCGCGCGGCGCACGCTGTCGGGCGGCTGAGGCCCCGGCTCAGCCCTTCCGCAGCCGGACGGCGGCCAGCGGCCGCAGGGGCAGAGCCTGCAGCAGCGGCGCGCGGAGCAGGAAGTTCTCGCGCCAGGCCGGCGGCAAGGTCGACGCCGCCTGCTGCATCCAGGCCGAACTGCGAAGCGCGATCGTCTCGGCCAGCGCGCGGTCGCCGTCCCACAGCGCCGCGCAGAGCTGCGCGCCGATGCGGGGGAACCACTCGGTGGCTGTCACGCCTTCCTCGACGGTGCGCCA